>NZ_JANHJR010000001.1:0-327276 GCF_024495425.1 Haloarchaeobius litoreus
CCTGGCGACGTTCCACAGTTTCGACGCGGAGAACCCACAGTCATCGAGGTCGTCACTCACCTGAGAGTGGTTGGCGATTTTCGCTCGATAGGTGCGGGTTGTCTCCAGCATCGGACTGTGTTCATAATCAGTTATGAAGAATTATTTATTAAAAGTAACGACTGGCGCGTGGAATATCCAGCAGGACCATCGAACGTGGTTAGTGGAGGAGTTGTCGGCTGTATCCCCGCCCTGAAGGGCGGGGTTTTAGCCTTGCAACTTCCATAAATTACCGTTCCTTACGGTCGTGCTCGGAGGCAACCCATTTGAGTCTCGGGGTCCGACTGTCCGCCGATGGAAGCGTCCAGACGCGTCGAGGTCCACCCCGGCCGCGAGGTAGTCGTCGACTTCGACCCGTCGCTCACCTTCGAGTGCGTCGACGACTGCACCTGGTGCTGTCACCACGGCGTGTTGCTGTACGAGCCCGACTTCTTCGCGCTGGCCGAGCACGCCGACCTCGCCGACGCGACGACCGAGTTCCGCGGCCAGGACTTCGTCCGCAAGGAGGAGAAGGACCGCGAGGAGCACGTCGGCGAGGACGGGGAGGCGTGCTACTTCCTGCGCGACGACGGGCTCTGTACGCTCCACCTCGAAGACGACTGGAAACCGGCCCGCTGTTCGGTGTTCCCGCTCGCGGTCACGGTCGAGGACGGCGACATCCACGTCGACATTCGCGACAGCGCACACGAACACTGCGAGGGGCTCGACGTCTCCGAACGGAGGGTGATCGACAACCTCGACGCGTTCCTCCCCGAGGTGCTGTGGGAGCTGGACGACCCGGAGAGCGACCGCGAACTCTGAGCCAAGCGGACTCCCCCGGCCATTCCAGGGGCTTCGGGGACACGGTTCGACCATGACGGGACCCGACTCCGAGCGCGAGCTCCAGCCCGAGGAGACGCTCGGCGAGGCCAGCGAGACAGTCGGCGAGAAGAGCGGGTGGGAGACACTCTCGGAGTGGGCGGACGACCACCTCACCGGCGACTGGTCGGACGACCACACCCCGTCCCGCCACTGACTGAAAGCCGTGTTTCACCCAGGGGAGGACATTTTGTCCGGGCTCCCGTCGGCGCACACGTGCAACGACGTGCACTTCTCACCGCGCTCGCTACCGGTGTCGCCAGCCTCACCGGCTGCCTCAAGGGGTCGCTCGACGCCGCCGGTGGCCAGTCCCCCGACTCGCCGGCCGACATCTGGGGTGAGGAGCCACCGTGCCCGGCGTTCGGCCGGACGGCCGACCGGACGGTCTGTACCGGCGGCGGGCACCCCGAGCCGAGCGGCGTCACCGTCGCGCTCGACCCGCCCGTGGACGCACCGCTCCGGGCGGGGAAGCCGTTCATCGTCACCCTCCGTCCCCGTGCGGACGTGCCCCTGACGTTTGCGCCCGGCGACTGGACGGTTCGGCGACTCGGCGACGAGGGCTGGACGGACGTCGCGTCGGGCAAGACCCCGACCGGCTTCACGACGGTCTACCCCGACGAGCAGTACGAGTGGCGAGTCGGCGTGGACGGGGCCGTCGCCACGACCGACGAAGCGACCCGCATCGGGGCCTCGTTCGACCCCGGGCGGTACGCCTTCTCGCTCACCGCGAGCGTCGGACGTGGCTGGTCACATGGAAAACGGATCGAGTGTGTCGTGCTGTTCGCGGTGCGTGGACGGTGACCGGGCTCACCCGACGACCAGCCAGGCGACGAACACGACCGCGCCGCCGAGGAACGTGCTCCCGACGGCGTGGATGCGGAGCCGGTCGAGCAGGTGGTGTGCGTCGTCGGAGACCTGCGCGACCTCGTACACCTCGCCACCGATCTCACAGCGCGGCAGGAAGTCCATCGCGACGTGGAGGAACACGCCCGCGGCGAAGCCGAAGACGGCGGCGGTGACGAGCGGCTCGCCGGAGAGGTCGAGGAAGCTGGCGGGGATGGCGGTCAGGCCGACGCCCGTCGCGGGCAGCAGGATGACCGTCGGCGTCTGCCCGTTGCTCGCGAGGCGGCGTGCGGCGGCGTAGCCCGCCGGGCCCTTGTGGGAGACGATGGCGAGTCCGAGGCCGACGCCGAGTTCGGGCATCGTGCCGTAGACGATACCGATGATGACGCCGGCGGCGAGCGCGTGGGCGGAGAGCTCGACGGCGGTGTGGTCGAACCCGAGGTCGACGTGGGCGAAGCGGTGCCCGAGCGTGTGCGAGCCGAAGCCGACGAGCAGCCCGGCTGCGACGCCCGCACCGGCGTACTTCATCCCCGTCGCAGGGTTAGACGCACCCTGTGCGAGCCCGAACGCCTGTGGGAGGAGAAAGAGCGCGGCGCTGACGATCATCGCGCCCGAGGCCAGTCCGTAGCCCCAGACGAGTGCCCGTGCGTGCTGGTCGCGTGCTTTGACACCGAGCGGGATGGCCAGTGCCATGGCGAAGAACGCGACCCACGCGATACCGACGGGCTTCATCGCGTCGGTGCTCGATGCGGAGAGGAGGGCGACACCGCTGAGTGCGAGCAACGCCGCGACGGCGACGAGGCCGACCCGTGAGAGGTCGTCGACGCCCCGCCAGCTGAACGTTTCCGTGGAACCCATTGTTACTAATGACAGTATTCGAGTTAATAAGAGGTTCGATTGGAGTGGTATCCACCGGTCCGTTCCCGGCGGTTACCGTGTCGCCTGCTTCCACTCCCGCAGGCCGACGACCGCGCCGTCTATGTCCTCCGCCGGACAGTCCGTCGCCGCCCAGACGAACATCGGGGCGACCTCGCTCGGGTCGCGCCCGCCCGGTCCGGAGAGTTCGGTCTCGACCTGCCCGGGGTCGACACAGCCCGCGACGTACGTGGTGTCGGCCGCGAACGCGCGGGTGACGGCCTCCGCGGCGGCCTTCGAGACCGCGTAGGAGCCGATGCCCGGCATGGCGTCCCGCGCGATGGAGCCGGTCGGAACGAGCAGCCGCGCGTCCTCGTTCAGATGCGGGACCGCCTCGCGGAACGTGGCGAAGACGCCGCGTGTGTTCGTCCGCAGGTGGTCGTCGAACGCCGAGTACGCCTCGTCCTGCACCGGGGTCTCGCCCGGGTCGCCGTGGTAGACCCCCGCGTTGGCGACGACGAGGTCGATGCCGGCACCGTCGCCGGTCCGCGAGGCCGTCTCAACGAGCCGCTCCACGTCGAACTCGTCGCGCACGTCGGCCCTGACGGGCGTGGCCGCGTCGCCGTGGCGCTCGACCAGCCCGTCGAGGTCGTCGGGGTCGCGGGCACAGGCGACCACGTGCGCCCCCGCCGCGACCAGCCCGTCCACGACCGCCTCGCCGATTCCGCGACTCGCACCGGTGACGACCGCCGTCTGTCCGTCCATACTCCCACCTTCGCTCTCGGCCCGCAGGAAAGCATCGGTTCCGGCGACCCCAACCAGGTTTGCGGCGACTTTATGCGGGTCTCGTTACAACAGTCAGGCATGAATTCCCTCGCAGGAGAGTCGGTCGTCGTCGTCGGGAGCGGGTTCGGTGGGCTCTCGACAGCCTGCTACCTCGCCGACGCCGGAGCCGAGGTGACGGTCATCGAGAAGAACGAGCAGCTCGGTGGCCGCGCCTCGGTGCTGGAGCGCGACGGCTTCCGGTTCGACATGGGGCCCTCCTGGTACCTGATGCCCGACGTCTTCGAGCGCTTCTTCGGGCACTTCGACCGCGAGCCCACGGAGTACTACGGGCTCGAACATCTCGACCCCCACTACCGCATCTTCTTCAAGGACGGCGACCAGGTCGACATCACCCGCGACAGAGAGCGGACGAAGCAGGTGTTCGAGTCGTACGAGACCGGCGCTGGCGAGGCGCTCGAACGCTACCTCGAGAAGTCCGAGGAGAACTACGAGATCGGCATGGAGCACTTCGTCTACGAGGACCGCTCCTCGTTCCGTGACTTCGTGGACCTCGACGTGGCCCGGCAGGCCCGCGGCCTCTCGCTGCTCGGGTCGATGCAGGACCACGTCGAGCACTACTTCGACCACCCGAAGCTCCAGCAGATCATGCAGTACACCCTCGTCTTCCTCGGCGGCTCCCCGAAGAACACGCCCGCGCTCTACAACCTCATGAGCCACGTCGACTTCAACCTCGGCGTCTGGTACCCCGAGGGCGGCATGGGCGGCGTCGTCGACGGCATCGTCGAGATGGGCGAGGAGCTCGGCGCGGAGTTCCTCGTCGACGAACCCGTCACGGAGATCAAGGGCCGCTACGGCGGCTTCCTCGTCGAGACCGAACGCGACAAGCTCATCGCCGACATCGTCGTCAGCGACGCCGACTACGCCCACACCGAGCAGGAGCTGCTCCCGCCGGAGAAGCGCCAGTACAGCGCCGAGTACTGGGACTCCCGTACCTACGCCCCCTCCGCGTTCCTCATGTACATGGGCGTCGAGGGCGACGTGCCCGAGCTCGAACACCACACGCTGGTCCTGCCGACGGACTGGAACCAGCACTTCGACCAGATCTTCGAGGAGCAAGCGTGGCCCGAGAACCCCGCGTACTACCTCTGTGTCCCCTCGAAGACCGACGACACGGTCGCACCCGAAGGCTACAGCAACCTGTTCGTCCTCGTCCCCATCGCGCCCGGGCTGGACGACGACGAGGAGACCCGCGAGTGGTACCGCGAACTCATCCTGAACGACATCGCGGCGTTCACCGACACCGACCTGCGCGACCGCCTCGTCGTCGAGGAGACGTTCTCCGTCTCGGAGTTCACCGACCGCTACAACTCGATGCAGGGGACCGCGCTCGGGATGGCCCACACGCTGCGCCAGACCGCGATGTTCCGGCCGCCGCACCGCTCGACGGCCGTCGACGGGCTCTACTTCACGGGGTCGTACACCACGCCCGGTATCGGGGTCCCGATGTGCCTCATCAGCGGCGACATCACCGCGGACGCCGTGCTGGAGGACCACGGCGCGTAGGATGAGAGCGACCGGTGTCGTCTCACGGCTCGCCCGGGTCGTCCCGTCGGAGGACCGGCTCTCGGGCTACCTGCTCCGGCTCTCCAGGCCCCGGTTCTGGTTCTACCTCGCCGGGCCGGTCGTCGTCGGCGTCACCTACGCCGCGAGCAGCACGGCAGATATGTTCACGCCCCTCGCCCTCGCCCTGTTCGCGTACTTCCTGGTCCCGGCGAACGTGTTCCTCTACGGGGTCAACGACGCGTTCGACCGCGACATCGACGAACACAACCCCAAGAAGGACGACCGGGAGGTCCGGTACCGCGGCGGGACGGCCGTCCGGGTCGTCGTCGCCCTCGCCGGATTGCTCGCGGTGCCCCTCCTGGTCGTCCTCCCGACCGTCGGTGCGCTGGCGTTCGCGCTCTACCTGTTCCTCGCCGTCGAGTACAGCGCGCCACCGCTGCGGTTCAAGACGACGCCGTTCCTCGACTCGCTCTCGAACGGGCTGTACGCGCTCCCTGGCGTCATCGCGTTCGTCGCCGTCGCCGACACCCTCCCGCCGACGGCGGCCATCGCGGGAGCGTGGCTCTGGACGATGGCGATGCACACGTTCTCCGCCATCCCGGACATCGAACCGGACCGCGAGGCGGGCATCAGTACCACCGCGACGTTCCTCGGCGAGCGAGCCACCTACGCCTACTGTGGGCTGGTCTGGCTCGCCGCCGCCGCCGCGTTCGCGCTGGTGGACGCCCGGCTCGGCCTGCTGCTCGGGGTCTACCCCGTGTTCGTCGCTGGTGTCGCGCTCTCGGACGTGGCCGTCGACCGGGCGTACTGGTGGTTCCCGTTCCTCAACACCGTCGTCGGGGCCGTCATGACGATGGGCAAGCTCTGGGTGATGGTGAATGGCTGAGGCGAGCGGGGCGGGCGGCGGAGACGGCCCCTCGGACGGCGAGGGCGGCGACGGCTTCGACCGCCGACGGTTCGAGGCGCGCCTCGACGCGCTCGTCCGCGAGCACCGGTTCACCATCGCCGTCGTCTTCCCGCTGGTCGGCGCGGTGACGCTCGTCGCCAGCGCGGAGGGCTGGCTCCCCGACCCGCTGGCGTACAACCCGCTGTTCGTGCTGTTCGGCGTGCTCGTCATGCGGCTCCCGCTCGTCGCGGGTGTGCTACCGCTCGTCGGCAGGCGGGCCGCGGCCAGTCTCGGGCTGTTGACGCTGTACGCCTACGGCATCGAGCTCGTCGGCATCCGCACTGGCTGGCCGTACGGCTACTTCGAGTACGAGGTGCCGCTCGGCCCGATGCTGTTCGGGGAGGTGCCGGTCGCGCTGCCGGTCTTTTTCTTCCCGCTCGTACTCAACGCCTACCTGTTGATGCTGCTGCTGCTCGGGAGCCGGGCGCGTTCGCGGGTGGTCCGGCTGCTCGTCACCATCGCGGCCGTCGTCGCCATCGACCTCGTGCTCGACCCCGGCGCGGTCGCGGTGGACTTCTGGGAGTACGCCGCCCACCCCGACGGCGTCGGCGGCTACTACGGCGTCCCCGCCTCGAACTACCTCGGCTGGGTGCTCTCGGCGACGGTCGCCGTCGTCGCCTTCGACGTGGCGTTCGCCCGCCAGGGGCTGCTCGACCGGCTGGAGGCGTGCGAGTTCATGCTCGACGACATGGTGAGCTTCGTGCTGCTCTGGGGGAGCATCAACGCCCTCTACGGCAACTGGATTCCGGTCGTCCTCGCGGCAGGCTTCGGCGTCGGCCTGCTCGCCACCGACCGGTTCGACTTCTCGGTGGGTGACAGCGCGCTCGTCAGGGCAGTCCAGCGGTGAGACTCACTCGACCCGCCGCATCGCCTCGAAGACGCGCGCTCTGTCCCGCTCGGGGTCCGGGTCCACCTCGACATCGACCGCCAGCCGTGCCCCCGATGCCTGCCGGAGAATCGCGTCGGCGAACTCCTCGGTCGGGTACATCCCGCCGGCCATGGCGTACGCGCCCCGCGTCGGCCAGATGCACGCCCAGAGCGTCGACGGCAGCGTGAACTGGCCGTCGACGACGTCCTGCTCGATGACGTCGTCCGAGAGCGGGTAGGCGACGTCGTAGCAGAACGCCCGCGCCGGCCGACCGTCCCCCCGGTCGAAGTCGCGCTCCTCGACTGTCTCGACCGCGGTGAGGCCGTCGGCCTCGATGCTCTCCTTGAACTCCCGTTCGGCGTAGCTGGTGGCGATACCGAACACCGAGGCCGGGTCGATGCCGAAGGAGTCGAGCGACGGGTCGAACACGAGGTCGGTGGTGAAGAAGGCGCGGCCGGCCAGGTCCACCCTGGGGTCCGCGATGGCGTCGTAGGCGTCCACGCTCGCGGACTCGACGTAGATGGCGTTGAACGCCTCGATGGAGAAGAACGGGAGTTCGAGCGCGAGTTCGGACTCGGTCCGTGCCAGCTCCCAGCCGAACTCGGCGAGCAACGCGTCGGGGAGGCGGGGAGCACTCATCGCTGCGGGCTACGCCCTCGACCTCCTTCGGCGTGCCGGTCCGGGGACCGACCGGTTCCGACGGCGAGCCCGAACGACCGTGCCGACACCCTCGATTTTCGACCACAATCTCCGTTTCACCTTCGGAACTATCTGGTAGCGAACACGAAATCAGTCCACTGGCCTCGACACGGAACCGCAGGACGTGGACGACCCGAATAGCTCAAAACGAGTTTTCAGCTTGCACAATTGGTTTACCTGTACCTGTTGTAGACGGGAGTAGCATGTCGCGGCTCCTCCCGTTCCGCTCGGACGAGACGACCCCCACCCCAGAACAGCCACCGCGGGTGGTCGACCTCGACAGCGACGACGCCGACCAGGTGTTCGGAGCGCTCTCCTCGGACACCGCGAGACGTATCTACACCTGTCTGCACGAGGAGCCGCGGACCCCGAGCGACATCGCCGACGAGATCGACTCGTCGATCCAGAACGTCCGGTACCACCTCGAGAAGCTGGAGGACGCCGGCCTCATCGACGTCGTGGACGTCTGGTACTCCTCGCGCGGCAACGAGATGAACGTCTACGCACCCCAGTCCGGCCCGCTCATCGTCTCCGGGGACGAGCAGCGCTCCTCGCGGCTCCGGTCGGCGCTCGGCCGGTTCGTCGGCGGCGTCGGCGTGCTCGCGGCCGCCAGCCTGTTCGTCCAGTACGGCCTGCCACGGCTGCTCGGGCGGACCGGCTGGGGCGCGACGGGCGGGTCGGGCGGGGCGGTCGAACCGACCGGCGGCGGCGGTGACGACGCCGAGTTCGCCGCTCGGAGCGGCAACGAGACGGCGGCACCCACGACCGCCGAGGGCGACGTGGAAGTCGCCGCGGAGACCAGCACCCCACAGGCGACGGCGACCGACGGCGGAGACGTAAGCGTGTTCAACAACGACGGCAACGCGACGACCGAGACCGCCGAGATGGCGGACGCCCCCGCCACCGAGGCGGCACAGACGACCACCGACGGTGCCGCAGCCGGGGCCGACACCGCCGTGCAGGGGGCCGACGCGCTCCTCTCGACCATCGAACCCGGCCTACTCTTCTTCGCCGGCGGCCTGCTCGTGCTGACGCTCGTGCTCGGCTACTGGTACTGGTCCGGCGACCAGTACTGAGGGAACCGCTGCCCCTCGGAGATACGTTCAGCCCACTTCTCCCGATAACAACAGGTATGAACACGGAGCCCGTAGCTCCCGTGTCCATGAACCAGTTCATGGCAACATCACAATCACACGCCCCCCACACGGGGCAGATCATCAATGGAGGATACATCCAAATATCTCATTCACGCGACGGTAACGGCCGACGGGGTGGTCGAACGGAGTGACGTCGTCGGAGCCATCTTCGGCCAGACGGAGGGACTCCTCGGCGACGAACTCGACCTCAGGGAGCTACAGCAGTCCTCGAAGGTCGGGCGCATCGATGTCGAGATCGACAGCGACGCCGGGCGCTCACACGGCAGCGTCACCATCGCCACGAGCCTCGACAAGGTGGCGACGGCGACGCTGGCGGCCGCGCTGGAGTCGCTGACCCGCGTCGGCCCGTGCAAGGCGACCCTCGAGGTCGCGGACATCGAGGACGTCAGGGCGGCCAAGCGCCGGCGCGTCGTCGAGCGCGCGAAGGAGCTGCTCGCGACGGCGTTCGACGACTCGATGATGAGCTCGGAGGAGATACTGCGGGAGGTCCGCGAGCACGCCCGCGTCGCCGACATCTCCGAGTACGAGGGCCTGCCGGCTGGCCCCCGCGTCGAGGAGAGCGACGCCATCGTCGTCGTCGAGGGTCGCGCGGACGTGCTCCAGCTCCTGAAGTACGGCATCAAGAACGCCATCGCCGTCGAGGGGACAGACGTGCCCGAGGCGGTCGCGACGCTCACGCAGGACCGGACCGTCACCGCGTTCCTCGACGGGGACCGGGGCGGCGACCTCATCCTGAAGGAGCTCTCGCAGGTCGGCGAGGTCGACTACGTCGCCTTCGCGCCGGCGGGCAAGTCCGTCGAGGACCTGCTCCACCACGAGGTGTTCGAGGCGCTGCGCGAGAAGGTGCCGTTCTCGGTCGTCGCCGAGACCAGCAACCCACACGAGACGGTCGGCACGCACGAGGCGGTCTCGATGTCGACCACGGAGAGCGACGGCGGGGCCACAGAGACGTCGGGCCGCCCTGGTGCGGACGAGCCCACCGGCGCGGCGACATCGGAGTCGGCCCAGGCCACGACCGAGTCGCCGGTTGTCGAGGCCGCGGCGGAGGCCAGCGACACGGCACGGGCGACGCCAGACGGGGCGACCACGGAGCCGGCCGACTCCGGGGGGACGACAGCGACCGATTCGGCTGCAGACGCCGCGGTCCCCGGGACCGAGTCGAGTGACGCGGAGACGGCAGCGGCGGCAGAACCGACCGACGAGCCGGCACCGCCGGACACCCTCCGGGGGCACGTCGAGGCGGTCGTCGCCGCCGGCACCGGCCAGGTGAGGCTGCTCGACGACGACTTCGCCGCCATCGCAGCGGGACCGGCGGACGAGGCGTTCGACCTCGTCCGCGAGGCCGAGACGGTGCCACACGCCGTCGTGCTCGACGGCGAACTGGGCCAGCGCGTGCTCGACGTGTCGGCCCAGCGTGGGGTCGACCACGTCGTCGCCGCGTCGCTCGGGGAGTTCGTGAAGCGACCGACCGGGACCAGAATCCGGACCGCGGACCGACTCCTCGGCGGCAGCTAGAGCTGCAGCCGGTATCGGACGGCGTCGCCGTCCGCTTCTCCGTCCTCGGTTCCGTAGTAGCCGACCAGCGTCTCCCTTTCCTCGAAGCCGAGCTCCTCGTAGAGCGTCCGCGCCGGCGTGTTCTCGACGGCGACGACCAGCTCGACGGCTCGACAGCCCTCGCGCCGGAGCCGGGCGAGCAGCGCGAGGAACAGCTGCCGAGCACGCCCCTCGCGGCGGTGTGCGTGGGCGACGACCAGCTCGGCGACGTGGGCGACCTCGCCGGTGAACGAGTGGATGTAGCCGACGGGCACGCCGTCGACGGCCGAGACGAGCGTCACGCCGGGGGGCAGGTCGTCGAAGAGGCCCGGCACCGGCGCGTCGAGGAGGCCCTGGAGCGCCCGGAGGGCGGGCAGGTCGGCACGTGTCGCCTCGCGGACCGGCATCGTCACGGGAGCGTCGCCCCGCCGGCGACGAACGCGACGAGCACCGCGACGACGGCCCCAGCGAGGGTCGCGAAGAAGTTCACACCCTGGTTGCCGAGGAAGTCGCCCTCGAGCGTGGCCCCGAGCAGGCTGTCGACGGTCATGCCGCCGATGCCGGCGACGAACACGACGCCCGCACCCGTCGCGGTGACCGTCGCCGAGCTGTCCACGGCCGGGAAGACGAGGAGGGCGATGGTGGCGACGACGGCCGCGCCGACGATGCCGGCGAGCTCGCCCTGCCAGGTCACCGCACCGTCGGTGCCCGGCTCGACGGGCTGGAGTGTCGTGATGAGCCGCGGCGAATCGAACACTGCACCGATCTCGCTGGAGAGGGTGTCGCTGAGCGCGGTGGCGATGGAGCCAGCGAACGCGAACAGAAAGATGGTCCCGTCGACGCGCAGCAGGGTGACACCGGGCTCGGCGGCCGCGAAGCCCAGCACCGCGACCATCGCGACGGCGGCGTTCCCGAGGACGTTGCCCGTGCCGCGAGCGCCCTCGTTGTCCTCCGCGATACCGCGTGCCTCCTTCGTGTCGTACTGGTACTTCGTCGAGAGTGCGCCGATGGCGAAGAAGGAGATGAGGACCGCGAACCAGCCGATGCCGCCGAGGACGATGGTGAGGATGGAGAGCAGGATCCCCGTCAGCATCCCCTCGACGGACGCGGTCTGGAGGGCGAAAGAGAGGTAGCCGAGGACGAGTGTGACGCCGATGGCCGCCGCGATCTCCTGCTGGTGGACCGCCGGTGCGAGCTCGAACAGCAGCCAGAGCAGGAGGCCGACGGAGAACAGCACCAGCGGGTCGTCCCGTTCGAACAGCGCGGCTCGCAGCAGCGCACCGAGGAACGCACCGCTGACGGCCAGGAACACGACCTTCGGGAGCGTCCCCGCGATGGGCTGGTCGAGCAGCACCCGGGCCACCAGCTGCCCCGTGATGCCGGCCACGACACCGCCGGCGACGAAGCCGGTGCTGACGTGGAAGGGGTCCGGGTACCGTATCTTGACCAGCTCCGAGGCGAGGTTGCCGTAGACGAGCAGGAGGACGGAGCCGACGAACACGTCGACCTGCAGCGGGGGGACTCGGCCGGTGCCGACGAGGTCGGTCACCGTCAGCAGTCCGAGGCCGACGACCGCGAGCCCGAAGCCGATGAGGCCGTACAGGCGTCGCTCCTTGCGGTCGCCGGGGCGAGCGAACAGTTCGAAGAGGGGGCCGTCGGTCACGATGGCGGCACCGACGAGCACGGCGGCGGCGACCGTCATCGCCGCCTCCGGCCCGACAGCTGGCA
Source organism: Haloarchaeobius litoreus (assembly GCF_024495425.1). Taxonomy (NCBI): domain Archaea; kingdom Methanobacteriati; phylum Methanobacteriota; class Halobacteria; order Halobacteriales; family Halorubellaceae; genus Haloarchaeobius; species Haloarchaeobius litoreus. Next base: position 11,876 of record NZ_JANHJR010000001.1, read on the forward strand.
GGAGCAGCACCAGCGAGCCGACCGCCGCGAATGCACCCGCACGTCGAACTGGGGAAGTCACGCGGCCGCTTCTTTTCCCGGGGGTTACTTACCGTTTCCGAACGCCCGCCTCCCGGCTCGCGCCACGAAAATCGCCACAGCCTCTATGCCACTCGAACGTCTCTTGGAAACGAGATGGTGTCTCCGCCGGATCCCTCCGTACTCCTCGACTACACTCAGACGAAGCTCAGCGTCGTCGACGATGCGGGGACGATCAGGTACGTCAACGCCGCCGCCGAGCGGGTGATGGGGTACGAGCCGGAGACGCTGGTCGGGACCGACGCGTTCGACTACGTCCACCCGGACGACCGCGAGCGCGTGCTGGGGGCGTTCGCGGACGTCGTCGCGGGCGACCCCGACGCGGCGTCGGTCATCGAGTACCGGTACCGGACGGCGGACGGCGGCTGGGTCTGGCTGCAGAGCCGTATCACCGAGCTCGACGACATCGACGTGGACGGCTACGTCGTCAGCTCCCACGACGTGACCGAACGGATCGCGGCACAGCGGGAGCGACAGACGACGGAGACACGGCTCCAGGAGATCGCCGCCAAGGCGGGCGACGTGCTGTGGATGTTCAGCGGGGACTGGTCGGAGTGCCTCTTCGTCAACCCCGCCTACGAGGAGGTCTACGGCCCGCCCATCGAGACGCTGTACGACGATCCCGAGAGCTTCCTCGACTCGGTCCACCCGGACGACATCGCGGTCGTCGAAGCGGAGATGCGACGGCTCTCGAACGGGGAGCCCGCCGATATGGAGTACCGTGTGAACCCCGACACCGAGTACCGACGCTGGGTGTGGGTGCAGGCCGACCCGATCGTCGTGGACGGGACGGTCGAGCGCATCGTCGGCTTCAGTCGCGACGTGACGGACCGACGCCGGCGCGAACAGCAGCTCGCGGTGATGGACAAGCTCCTCCGGCACAACATCCGGAACGACATGAACGTCGTCATCGGCGAGGCCGAAAACGTCGAAGCGGAGGGAGGGCCGGAGGTCGCTGGACGGATGCGGGTGATCCGCGACACCGCGGCCCAGCTCATCATGACGGCGGAGAAGCAGCGGGAGATAATCGAGCTCCTCACGGGCCCCGGAACCCCGGAAGAGGTCGACCTGTCGGGGGCCGTCACGCGGGTCGGCCGAGCGATGCGGGAGCGGTATCCGGAGGCGGTCATCGAGGTCGACGTCCCCGAGACGGCACCGGCGTTCGCGCTCGGCGGCATCGAGACCGCCATCGCCGAACTCGCCGAGAACGCCATCGTCCACGCGACGGACGAGACGCCGACGCTCCGGCTCGCCTGCCGGATGACCGAGGAGTCCGTCGCTGTCGAGGTCGTCGACGACTGCGAGCCGATTCCGGAGTACGAGTACCGGGTCATCACCGGCGACCACGAGATGGACGACCTGTACCACGGCAGCGGCGTCGGCCTCTGGCTCGTCTACTGGCTCGTCGAGCTCTCCGACGGCGACATCGAGTTCGAGACGCGGGAGAGTTCGGGCAACCGCGTCCGGCTCACGTTCGCCCTGGTGGCCGACTGAGTCGCAACGACGAGTCGACAGGTTCAGGCTCCACCGGGTGGAACGGGGTGGCGTGGGACTGTACGACCGCTACCTCGCCTACCGTATCCGTCGCGACGAGGCCGCGCCGCCGGCACATGTCGCGCTCGTCATCACGGAGCGCGACCTGCTGGAACAGGGTGCCTACGGAACGCTCTCGCGGTTCTTCGAGCTCGCCTTCGAGGTGGGTGCCGACCGCATCACGGTGTACGTCAGCGTCCTCGACGAGGCGGCAGCGCCGACGCTCGCCCGCCAGTTCGACGACCTCGACGCACCGCGTCCGGTCGCGGTGCGGGGGCCGGACGACGACGAGCGGGCCCACACACCCATCCAGGTGAGCATCGGTCTCGGCGGGAAACACGAGTTCACCGCTGCCGTCCAGGGCGTCGCGAAGGAGGTCTCGCGCGGCGAACTCGAGCCCGACGCGGTCGACGAGGACGAGATCGAGCGCCGGCTCGTGTTCCCCGCCGAGCCGGACCTGGTAATCAAGACCGGGGCCGAACGGCTCTCCGATTTCATGATCTGGCAGTCCGTCTACTCGGAGCTCTACTTCACGGACCTCAACTGGCGGGACTTCCGCGACCGGGACTTCTACCGGGCCATCCGGGAGTACCAGGACCGCCAGCGCAGATTTGGACGGTAGGGTCGGGTTACTCCGAACCGCCGTCGTCCGGTGGCGAGACCCCCCGGGCCCCCGGATGTTCCGGCTCGGAAAACGAGAGTGTGTTTTAGGGCGGTCCGCCTCCTCGACTCGACCGTGACGCGATTCGCCCTCCAGACGGTCGCGATAGCCCTGCTGGTCACCGTCGCGCTGGGGGTGGCCGCCGGCTCGCTGGGCGGGCTCTCGGCCGACCTCGGCCCGGACGAGGAGGGGGTCAGGACGCCCGAGGACCCGGAGAGCGGGAGCTCGGCACCGTCGAGCGCGGTGACCGGTGGGGAGACCATCGGGCAGGAGACGTACCTCCGACTGCTCGCCGCGCTGCTCGCGACCGTGCTGGTCTGTTGTTACGTGCTGTTCCCGGGGTACCGTCGGGTGGTCGTCCTCACTGGCGGGACGGGTGCGGTCGGGGTGGCGGGATACCTGCTGTACCGGCCGAGTGCCGACGTGGCTGTCCCCGCGTTCGCGACGAGCGACGCGTTCGGGCTGGCCGGCGTCGGCCTGGTGGTCGGTCTGGTACTCGCCGGAGCGGGCCTCCTCTGGCGGTCCGACGTGCTGGCGTCTGCACAGACCCGGACGGACGACGAGGGGGCGGTGCGCTCCGGTGGAGCGGCCGCCGGAGCGACGGGACGCCACCCGGCAAGCGCCGACGCCAGCGACCCGGTCCGGCGTGCCTGGCAGCGGATGGTCGCCGACCTGCAGCCGCCGTCGCCGGGCGCTCGCACGCCGGGCGAGCTCGCCGAGACGGCGAAGGCACACGGTCGCGACGCCGGCGCCGTCGACCGACTGACGCACCTGTTCCAGACGGTGCGCTACGGCCGACACAGCCCCGAGGAGTGTGCCGACGAGGCGCGACGGCTCGCCGACCGGGTCGCCGGTGAAGACAGCCTGGATTCGCCGGACACCCCCGACGAGGTGCAGCGATGAGCCGGCGACCAGGCCCACGTAGCCTCCTGCTCGCGGTCGGGCTCTCGCTGGTCGGTGCCGGACTGCTCGGAACGGTCGCACCGGGGCTGGTCGTCGGCGACGCTGTCGCGCTGCTCGTCCTCGTCGCGGGGAGCGTCGCGGCGGTCGCGCTGGCGCTCGTCTACGCCCGACAGGACACACGGGCGATGGTCGGGCGGGCGACTGTCCCGGACCGGTCGGGGCCACGCGTCCCCGGACAGGCCGCCGACGAGCTGCTCGCCGGTGTGACCGCGGCCGGCCGCGTCCGCGGCGACGATGCCCGCGAGGACGTGTACGAGCGACTCACCGCGGTCGCGGTCGACACGCTCGTCGCCCGATACGACTGCACACCCGGGGAGGCGCGACGCCGGCTGGAGACGGGGTCGTGGACCAACGACCCGGTCGCGGCCGCGCTGTTCGTCGAGGGCGTCGACCCCGAGTGGACGACACGGGACAGGCTCCGGACGCTCTGGACCGGCGAGCCACCGCTCCGTCGGCGCGCCCGGCACGCGCTCGCCGAACTCGCGGCGCTCGCGGGAGGTGAGCGATGAACTGGAGCCGGACGACGACCGACCGCTGGCGCTGGCTGGTCCCGGTCGCGCTCGTGCTCGCGCCCGTCGGCGTCGTCTCGTCGAACCCGGCGGTCGTGCTCTGTGCGGTCGTCTGCGTCGGCGTCGCGGCGTTCGCCCGTGCATCGCCGGAGCCGACCCCGGCCCTCGCCTGCGAGCGTCGGTTCGAGGAGCGCGACGACGGCACCGTCGGGGTCTCGCTCCGGGTCACGAACGACGGCGACGGTCCCCTGCCGGACGTGCGTGTCGTCGACGGCATCCCGGCGGACTGCACCGTGGTCGACGGGACGCCAGAGCTGACGTGCTCGCTGGCGGCCGGGGCGTCGCGAACGCTGCAGTACCGGGTCGAGTCCCCGGAATCCACCCGACGGTTCGACGACCCGTTCGTCGTGGTCGCGGACCGTGCCGGCCGGGTGGAGCTGGACGCGCGGGTCGACGCCGGTGCGAACCGGCTGGGGAGTTCGCGGCCCCTGCCCGACGCCGAGCCGGTGGCGTTGCGTCCGCCGACGGGTGGGCCACCCGGGCCGCTGACCGGAACCGAGTCCGGCGAGGGGCTCGCGTTCCACTCGGTCCGGGAGTACCGCCGCGGTGACCCACTCGCCCGCGTCGACTGGTCCCGGTTGGCCCGGACCGGCGACCTCTCGACGGTGACGTTCCGGGCGGAGCGCGCCCCGACCGTGGTGCTGGTCGTCGACGCTCGGCCGGCCGCCTCCGTCGCGCGAGCCGCCGACGCGACGCCGGCACGGGCCCACGCGGTCGACGCCGCGCGGACGCTCGTCACCGGACTGGCGGACGCGCAGGTCGGCCTCGCGGTGGTCGGGTCGGGCGTGTCGTGGACGCCGCCGGGGACCGGACGTACACACCACGCGCGGCTCCGACGCGAACTCGACACCGACCCCGCGCTGGTCGCGCCGCCCGAGGGTCCGGACCCCGACCTCGAATCGGTGGCGTCGACGCTCCGGGCGCGCGCACCGGCCGACGCGCAGGTCTGCCTGCTGACGCCGCTGTGTGACGACGAGGTGGCGACGCTGGCTCGGCGGCTCGACGCCGGCGGGACGCCCGTCTCCGTCGTCAGCCCGGACCCGACGACTGTCGACGGGCCGGGCACCCAGCTCGCACATCTGGAGCGCGGGGCCCGGGTCCGTGACCTTCGACGGGCCGGAGTTCCGGTGCTCGACTGGCGGGAGGGCGACGCCCGCGAGGCGTTCGCGCGCTCGGGGTGGTCCCGATGAGCCGGACGACCGTCGAGCGGGACGACCGAACCGGCCGACCCCTGACCGGTGGGACACCCGCGGTGCTGGTCGCACTCGTCGCCGCGCTCGCCGCGACGTTCGTCGCGAGCGTGACGGTCCCCGGAACCGCCATCGCTGTCGCCGGGACCGCCGGGCTCGGTGCCGGCACCGTCCACGAGGGCCGCCGGACGCGCCTCGCGGGGGCCGCGCTGCTGGTCGGGGCGGTCGCATACGGCGCGTACGGCGGGCTCCCGATTCCGGTCGTCCTCGGCGGCACCGTCGCCGCGCTGGTCGCCGCCGACGGCGCGGAGCGGGCGGTCGCCCTCGACGCGCAGGTCCCCGACGCTCCGACGGGACGACTCGTCCTCCGGCGGACCGGCACCACGCTCCTCGTCGGGACCGTCGCGGCGGGTCTCGGCTACGGGGCGTACCGGGTCGGGTCCGGCGAGGCACCGGCGGCCGCGGCCGCGCTGCTGCTCGTCGGTGCACTGCTGTCGGCGGCCGCGCTCAGGTAGCTCAGTCCGCGGTCGTCGACTCCTCGGTGACGCGGGAGGCCTCGTCGTGCTCGCTGCCCGAGAGCGAGTCGCGGAACTTCCGGACGACGCTCGTTGCCTCGGCGAGCTCGGTCGTCCCGAACGCCTTCACCAGCGCGAGCGCCCGCCGGGCACGGGTGCGCCGCCAGGACTGCTCGCGGTTCTCGTAGGTCCGGATGGCCCGCAGGAAGTCGACCTTCGAGAACTCCGGCCAGTACGGCGCACAGAAGAACACGGCGGCCTCGTTGCCGTTGGCGTGCCACGGCAGGAAGTTCGAGGTGCGCTCGGCCCCGCCGGTCCGGATGATGAGGTCCACGTCCCGCACCGACTGGCCGTAGAGCCGGTCCTCGACGGTCTCGACGTCCACGTCCTCGGGGGCGAGGTCGCCCTCGTCGACGGCACGGGCGATCTGCTGTGCCGCGGTGAGCAGCTCGTTCCGGCCGCCGTACGCCAGCGCGATGTTGAGGACGAACTCGTCGTAGCCGCGGGTCTGCTCCTCGGCGTGCCGGACCGCGGACCGGACGCGCTCGGGGAGCATCTCGGCGTCGCCGATGACCCGGATGGCGACCTCGTGCTCGTGAATCTGCTCGTGGTCGGCGAAGTCACGCAGCTTCTCGGCCATCAGGTCGAACAGCGGGTCGAGCTCCTCCTGTGGGCGTTCGAAGTTCTCCGTCGAGAACGTGTACAGCGTCAGCTCCTCCACGCCGACGTCGCGGCACCACTTGAGTATCTCCTCGCTGGTCTTCGCACCCGCCTTGTGGCCGTCGGGGGCGTCGTCGCCGCGCTGTCTGGCGTATCGACGGTTGCCGTCCTGGATGACGGCGACGTGGGTCGGCGAGCCGGAGATCTCCCGCTTCAGCAGTTGCTCGTACGCCGACTGCCACCGCTGGCGGACCCACGCTCGCATCACCGGTCCTTCGACGGAGCGGCTAATGGGTCTTGTGTTGTCTAACTGGTGGGTCTGCCACGTGCCGAGCGAGCACGCCACACACATTTTTATCCGATGCCGTCGTGATTCCATGTGAAATGGCAACAGGTACTGTCGATTTCTTCAAGGAATCGGGCGGCTACGGCTTCATCGCGACAGAGGACCACGACGAGGACGTGTTCTTCCACATGGAGGACGTCGGCGGCGAGGATCTCGAGGAGGGTCAGGAGGTCGAGTTCGACATCGCCGACACCGACGACGGGCCGCGGGCGCAGAACCTCACGCGACTGTAGGTCGTAGCCACCACAGGCGAGTGGTGTCCGGGCGGGCGGCGTGCCGTCTTTCCCGTGTCACGACCATTTTCCGCACGGCCAGCGGCGCGGCCGGACCGTGAGCGATTTGAGTGGGCGGAACGACCGGTCGACCAATGAGCGAGACCATCGACGACGACCTCGTGAAACGGACGAAGGCGCTGCTCGAACCCGGCGACATCGAACTCAACGGTGTCATCGTCCACACCGACTACTCGGGGCAGGAGGACCTCGAGATGATGCAGGCGACGCTCGACGCGGGCGACGTCATCGCCGAACACGCGGGCCACGACCCGAAAGACGTGTACGTCCACTCCGGCAACGACGACCCCGACTTCTCCTCGAACCAGCATCAGGGCCTCACCATCGACGGCGAGGAGTTCGTCTGGGAGTGCCAGCAGCTGCTCCGTGACGGGAGCTTCGACGTGGTCATCTACTACGAGGCGTCGGCCGACCACGAGGCCATCCTCGACGGTATCGAGGCGCTCGGCTACGACGTGACCGGCGTCCGGGGCGACTGAGCCGCGAGCGACACTACAGCTCCTTTCCGAGTATCGTGTTCGCGGTGCCGCCGAGCCGGTTCGCCAGACCGTCTCGAAGCGACGGATGGTACTCGTCGAAGTCGTAGTACAGGAACCGGGTGCCGTCCGCGCTGCGCTCGTCGACGAGGTCGCCGTGGCTCGCGTAGTCGGCCGGCAGGTCGGTCTCGGGGACCTGCACGAGGATACAGGACGGCTCGTAGCCGCAGGCCCGGTAGAACCCCACGACGTTGTCGGCGGCGGCGACGCTGACGGCGTCGCCGTACTCCCGTGCGCCCGCTTCGAACGCCTCCAGCAGCGCACGGCCGAGCCCGTTGCCCTCGTGTCCGTTCCTGACGCCGATGGCGGCGAGGACGACGGTGTCGTCGTCGACCGCCGGCCCGTCGGCGTAGCCAGACGCCGCACCGAGCAGCTCTCCGCCGGACCCGTAGCTGTCGCCGGTCGCCTCGACGAGCACGAACAGCTCCGGATACTGGTCGAACCGCTCGCTGAACGTCTCGGGCGATACGTCGTGGCCGACGAACTCGCGCTCGAACGCCCGCATGGCGTCGAGGTCGGCGGCCGTCGCGGTTCGCGTGGTCGGCATCGCTTCTCGGTTCGACCGTCGGTGGACAAGTGCGTTCCGGTGGTGTGTGGGTCGGGGCTGGAGAGTCGCCGCTCGCCGAGCGCGAGAGAGCGCGCCGTTTTTACCCGCGCGAACCCCAGCGGGGGTATGGGACGGGCCGTGGAGTACGAGCTGGACAGAACCGACCGCGCCGTCGTCAACGCCTTCCAGGGGGGGTTCCCGGTCGTCCGCCGACCGTTCGACCCGGCGGCGGCCGCGCTCCGGGACCGGGGCGTCCAGGTGAGCGCCGACGAGCTGGTCGAGCGCATCCGGACGCTCGACGACGAGGGGGTCCTGAGCCGGTTCGGGCCGCTCGTCAACGCACAGGAGATCGGCGGTACCGCGACGCTCGTCGCGATGCACGCCCCCGAGGACCGGTTCGACGAGGTCGCCGAGCAGGTCAACGCACACCGCGAGGTCGCACACAACTACGAGCGCGAGCACCCGCACCTCAACATGTGGTTCGTGCTCTCGGTCGCCGACGGCGAGGACGAGACCGCCGCGGAGCGCGTCGACTCCGTGCTGGCCGAGATCGAGGCCGAGACGGGCCAGGAGACGTACAACCTGCCCAAGCAGCGGGAGTTCCGCGTCGAGGCGAAGTTCTATCTCGACGGGCCGATCGCCGACGGCGACCTCGACCTCACCGGGCTCGGGCCGAGCGTCGAGCCGTCCGGTCGCAAGACGCTGACGCCCCGGGAGCGCGACCTCGTCCTCGAGATTCAGGACGGCTTCCCGGTGACGATGACGCCGTATCGCGACGTGGCGGAGACGCTCGGCGAGGACGTGGACTGGGTCGTCGAGACCGTCCGGCGGTTCGAGCGCGAGGGGAAGATACGCCGCATCGGCGTCATCCCGAACCACTACGCGCTCGGCTACACGGAGAACGGGATGACCGTCTGGAACGTGCCCGACGACGTGGTCGACGAGGTCGGCCCCGTCGTCGCCGGCCTCGACTTCGTCACGCACTGCTACGAGCGGCCGCGCCACGACGGCGTCTGGCCGTACAACTTCTTCGCGATGACCCACGGCCGCTCCGAGGCGGAGAGCCAGGAGCGCATCGAGCAGGTGCGCGAGACGATGGCGGAGTACTGGGATGTGGGCGAGGAGGAGTGGGACTCGCTGTTCTCGACGCGCATCCTGAAGAAGACGGGCATCCGGCTCGCCGAGCGCGCCGACGCGAACACGGACGTCGAAGTGGAGGCCCGGTGACGGCGGTCGCGGCACCGACATCAGTGGATTCTCACCGTGCGAGAGCCCCCGGTGAACTTTTGTCCGTCGCTTCCCTCGCTCCGGCAGAAGCGATGGCCACACCCCGGAGGGGACACCGATGATCCCACTGCTCCACGACTTCACCGGTACGACAGTCCTCGTCGTCGGCGGCGGCCGCGTCGGTGCACGCAAGGCCCGACGCTTCACCCGAGAGGCCCGCGTCGTCGTCGTCAGCCCCGGCTTCGTCGACGACGACGACCCTGGCGTCGACTTCGGCGGGGCCGAGAAGGTCCGTGCGTCGCTGGGCCCCGAAGACGTCGACGACTGGCTGGACCGGGTCGACCCCGCGCTGGTCGTCGCGGCGACCGACGACGGCGAGCTGAACGCGGCCATCGAGCGTGCCGCGACGGACCGGAACGTGCTCGTGAACCGGACCGACACGCACGGCGGACGCGACCCCGGCAGCGTGGTCGTGCCCGCGACGGTGCGCGACGACCCCGTCGTCGTCTCCATCTCGACCGGTGGCGCGTCGCCGGCGCTGTCGAAGCACCTCCGCGAGACGCTCGAGGGGGACATCGAGGGTGCGGGCGCGATGGCCGAACTGACCGGGCTCGTCCGCGAGGAGCTACAGGCTCGTGACATCCCCCCCGAGACACGGCGCACCGTGGTACGGGACGTGGTTCGGTCGCCCGACGTTTGGACAGCTTTACGTACAGGAAACCCCAACCTCCGCCAGATAGCGCGCGAGGTCGTCGCCGACCGCGCACTCGACGAACCATGATAGGTGCCTCTGGCGTCATCTCAGGCGTTCGCGTCTCTCACTCGGTCGCCAGTGTCGACGACATCGCGGCGGCCAGCGGGGCCACCCAGCGCGAGGTCGTCGCCGACCTGACCGCACGGGACGGCGTCCACGAGGCGTTCTGCATTCACACCTGCAATCGCGCCGAAGCGTACGTCGTCACCGACGACCCGGCGACCGGCCGGGCGGCGCTGGAACCCTACACCGAGAACGTCGAGAACGACGACGTGGTCGTGCGGATGGACCACGAGGAGAGCCTGCGCCACCTGCTCCGCGTCGCGGCCGGCCTGGAGTCCATCGTCCTCGGCGAGGACCAGATCCTCGGCCAGATCCGCTCGGCCTACGAGGACGCCCGCGGCGTCGACGGCCTCGGTGCGATGCTCGACGACGCCGTGCTGAAGGCCATCCACGTCGGCGAGCGTGTCCGAGACGAGACCGACATCAACGAGGGCGTCGTCTCGCTGGGCTCCGCCGCCGCGAACCTGGTCGCCGCTGAGCGCGACCTCCCCGACTCGACGGCGCTCGTCGTCGGCGCAGGCGAGATGGCGACGCTCGCGGCGCGGGCGCTCGCCGACCGCGGCGTCGCCGAACTCGTCGTCGCGAACCGCACGCTCCCCCACGCCGAGCATCTCGTTGGCGAGGTCGAGGTCGACGCGGAGGCGGTCACGCTGGCCGCCCTCGACAGCGCGACGCGCGACGCCGACGTGGTCGTCACCGCGACCGGCAGCGACGAGCCAGTCATCGCGCGGGCGGACCTCGACGACGGCCGCGAGCGGACCGTCTTCGACCTCGCACAGCCGCGCGACGTCGAAACCGCCGCCCGCGAGCTGGACGCCGTCGACGTCTACGACCTCGACGACCTCGAGGACGTCACCGACGAGACACGGGCGAAGCGCCGCGAGGCCGCCGGCGAGGTCGAGGCGATGGTCGAGACGGAGTTCGACCTCCTGCTCGACCAGTACAAGCGAAAGCGCGCCGACGAGGTCATCGCGGCGATGTACGAGTCTGCAGAGCGCGTGAAGGCCCGCGAGGTCGAGACGGCCCTCGCGAAGCTCGACCTCGACGACGAGGAGCAGGAGGTCGTCGAGTCGATGGCCGACGCGCTCGTCGGCCAGCTGCTCGCGCCGCCGACGAAGAGCTTGCGCGACGCCGCCGCCGAGGACGACTGGGCGACCATCAACACGGCGCTCCAGCTGTTCGACCCCGAGTTCGGCGGCTCGCCGCCGGCGTTCGTCCGAGGGATGACGGCCGCCGACGAGGACGCCGACCTGCCGGCGAGCGTCGTCACCGACGACGACTGAGTTTCTGGCGGTTCTCAGCGGAGGTACCCGTCCACGTAGCGCGTCGTCGCGCGGAGCGTCGCGTCGCTCAGCTGCCAGGTGTGCGTCCAGTGCCGGGGGTCGTGCTCGCGCCCGTCGTGGGTCGAGAACGACGCGTGGTCGTAACAGCCCGAGCCGTGCCACCGCGTCTCTCCGCCGACCAGCGTGGTGTCGGCATAGGAGGTTGCGAGCGGCGTCACGACCACCGTCTCCAGGTCCCGCCGTGCGACGACGCCGAGGTCGTGTTCGCACCGGCTGCCGTTGACCGCGGCGGCGACCTCGGGACGGAGGACGGTGTGGAGCCACTCGTGGACGGCCATGTTCTCGGAGACGGCGCGGTCGTCCCAGAACTCGGTCGCGCCGAGGTTCGCGAACGCGACGGCACCGCCGCTTGCGACGTCCCGGTTCGCGCCGCCGTAGCCGAGCGCCTGGTCGAACGGGAGTCGCGGGAGGTAGAGGTGACAGGTGCCGTCGTCGTACGCGTCGCGGTCGCGGAGCCAGCGCTCGACGCTGTCGAACAGGGCTGGCTGGTCGGTCGACGAGACGGCTGCTGGTGGAATCGGTTCGCCCTCGGTGACGTTCCTCTCGACCGTCACGTCGAGGGTTCGTTCGGCGCGGGAGGCGACCTGTTCGACGCCGGTCCGGACGGCGTCGCGGACGGACCGTGTGGTCCCGTTCCAGCCGAACCGTGCGTCGGGGTGGACGGCGACGGCGAGTCGCGGTGCCGGCTGTCGCGTCGGCCGACCCGACGCGAACCCGCCGAGGGCGGCGGTGCCGACGGCCGCGAGCAGCCGTCGTCTGGAGGGCGGATGCACGTCCGAAGCGTCGGCGGTTCGGGCTGTAATCTTTGGGGCGGCATCGACTGGCGACCAGGAGGGTACCAGCTGGCGACCGGACCGCTACGTCGTGGTTCCGTTCCCCCAACGATTATCCCGACCCCCGCCCATGGCTCGGGTATGGCAGACGTGCTGTCCGACGAGGAGGTCGACGAGCAGCTCCCCGAGGGCTGGGAACGGGACGGCGACGAGATCGTCCGGGTCTTCGAGTTCGACGACTACATGAAAGGCGTCAACTTCGCGCAGCTGACGGGCGAGATCGCCGAGGCACAGTTCCACCATCCGGAGCTGATAATCCGGTACGAGGAGGTCGAGGTCCGCTTCACCAGCCACGAGGCGGGTGGTATCACCGAACAGGACATCGAGATGGCCGATATCCTCAACGCGGAAGTGTAGCGGTGCAGGCGGCGTACGTCGTCCGGGTGCGCTTCCGGCTCGCCCCGACCGAGGGGTGGGTGTCGGTCGACCCGGCGACGTTCGAGACGACCGTTCGCTGGACGGCACCCGAGCCCGGCAGCGACGGCTGGCTGTTCTTCCGCGACCACTGCTGGCACGGCGAGTTCAACGAGCCTGCACACGCCCGGGAGCTGCTCGCGGACGCACTCGGCGTGCCGGTCGAGGACGCCTCGTTCAGCGAGCTGCGGACCGACGAGGCGTACCTCGACGCGCTGAAGTCCGAGGTCGGTGCCGACCTGACGCGCTTCAACGCCGACTCGACGAGCGAGGCGCTCTCGAAGTACCTCGGGAGCTCCATCCACGTCGTCGACGAGCGCTGAACGGTGCGTCGCCGGGCGGGGGTTCAGTCCCGCAACCGGGCGATGCGCGTCGAGCCCGACGTGGCGTCGATGTGAACCTGGACGGTGCGGTCGCCGGCCTTCGCGGGGACGATCCACGAGCCGGTGGTCCGGTACGGCTCCTCGGTGATCGTCGGGTCGTCGTAGCCGTGTGCGGTCAACTCCGCTCTCGCAAGTTCCTCGGCCTCCTCGGCGTCGTGGATGGTCGGTTCGTCGGTCATCCGGATGGTGACGACCGGCACGTCGGCGGTCCGGACGACGCGCTCGGTGACGCTGCCGATGATGGCCCGGTCGACGCCGGTCCGACCGTGGGTTCCCATGACGATCATGTCGGCGACGGCCTCGTCGGCGTAGTCGAGGATGGCCTCGTACGGGACGCCCTGCCGGACGGCGGTCGTCACGTCGACACCGTCCTCGCGGGCGGCGTTCGCGACGGTCTCGACGGTCCGCTCGGCCTCCTCGGTCGCCCGCTCCGCCGCGGTCTCGTCGCGGTAGGGGTCCTCGGTGACGACCGAGAGCACGTGCAGGGTCGCGTCGTACTGTTTCGCGAGGTCGATGGCGTGGCGTCGTGCCCGGTTCGTCGCGTCACTCCCGTCGGTGGGAAACAGCACGGTGTCGTACATACGTGACCCTTCAGCGGCATGGGACTTAAACGCGGGCGGCGATTCCCGTGGGCTGGCGTCAAGCGGCGACAGCGGCGACCCGGAGGCCGCACCGGCACATCGAGACACACCCCCGGAAGACACTTACGGGGACCCGTCCTAGCTCAGTATCCGATGCCGCCCGAGTACGACTACTGGCTGCTCGACCTCGACGGCACCCTCGTCGACGTGGACTGGTCGTACACCCGCGAGGTGTTCGACCGCGTCGGCGACCGCCTCGGCCGCCAGTTCACAGACGAGGAGGCCCACGTCCTCTGGCACGGCCTCACCGGCAAGCGGGACGACCAGCTCCGCGCGTGGGGCATCGACCCCGCCGAGTTCTGGCCCGCCTTCCACGCCGTCGAAGACCCGCAGGTCCGCGCCGAGAACACGTTCCTCCACCCCGACGCAGCGTTCGTCGGCGACCTCGACTGCCCCGTCGGGCTCGTCACGCACTGCCAGCAGTTCCTCGCCGACCCGGTCATCGACCACGTCGGCATCCGCGACTGGTTCGACGCCATCGTCTGCTGTACGGACGACACCGGCTGGAAGCCCGACCCGACGCCCGTCTACCACGCCCTCCGCGACATGGGCGTCGCAAACCCGCCCGTCGCCACCGACGGGGGTGTCGCCACCGAGGGTCGTGGTGTCCTCGCCGGCGACGGCAGTGGCGACGTGGGTGCGGCCTGGAACGCCGGTCTCGACGCCATCCACGTCGAGCGCCACGGCCACGAGTTCCGCGGCCACTGCGTGATGGGCGACCACCGCGTCGAGACGTTCGCCGACCTGTGGGCCGACGACCGGTACTGAGTATCTCGAGCGACGCGGACCCGTTCCGGTTGTCGCTCGTTACGGAGAGAGTTTCCACGCAGAGCGGGCAGCTACCGTCCGTCGCTCGTCGTGAGTGCCCGTCGAACGGCTTCGTAGATCAGGCCCGTCTCGGTCTCGTCGTACGAGCTCTCCGGCCAGAGGTCGAGCTGGTCGCCCGCTCGGCGGGGTGCGAGATGGACGTGAAAGTGCTGTACCGACTGGTGGGCGGCGCGGCCACTGTCGTTCAGCAGGTTCACACCGTCGAACTCGTCGGCACAGAGCCGACGACTGAGGGTCCGCACGTGTCTCATGACAGCGCACAGCGTCGGCTCCGGAATGTCGAGCAGACTCTCGTGGTGTTCCTTTGGAATCACCAGCATATGGCCCTCGGAGATGTGGTCGAGCGGGGCGAACGCGAGTGTCTGGTCTGTCTCGTCGAGGACCACCGCGTCCTCCTGGCCCCGACAGATCGAACAGAACACGCAGTCCATACCGGTGGGTGTCCGGTGACCGTGTAAACAATTCCGGCGGTTCGAGACGCAGTCACACGGGGAGCCAGCGGTTCGAATCCTCGGCGAGCTACATCGAGTAGCCCGCCAGCCCCTCCGCGAGCCCCGCCTCGGGGTCCAGCGCCGCGACGAGCGCCTGCACACCCGTCTTCTCGACCCGGTCGGGGTTCCCGAGCAGCCGGACCCGCTCGTGCCCACACGAGACGAACCCCATGTCGAGCTTCGCGGCGGTCGCACGCAGGCCGAGCGCCACGTCCGCGTCGCCCGACCTGACCACCCGCGCCGGGCTCTCGTGCGCCCGCCGGCCGGCGTCGAAGCCGTCGATGGACTCGACGACCTCGTGTCGTTCGACGCCCCGCTCGTCCGCGAGCGCGGCGAGCGCGTTCGCCAGTGTGGTCCGAAGCCCGGAGGCGGTCGTGCGGTTGACGAACCGGAGGTCGCGGTCCGCGAGATCCGCCAGTCCCGAGACCTCGTCGGGGTTGCCGTGCGGGACGACGAGCCCCCACTCGCGTCGCCAGTCCGCCAGCAGTTCGGGCTCGTCGGCCTCGCTCTCTCGGTCGAGGTCCACGGGGCCGGCGGTGACGGCCACGTCGGGCACGTCGGCGCGGAGCCGCCGGAGCCCGGGGCGCGTGCCGACACCGAGGTAGCGCGCCGTCGCGACACGGTCGAGCGCGAGCGAGAGTAGCGGGTCGTCCTCGCCGACGCCGAAGACGGCCGGCGGCCGCACGTCCGGCGAGAACAGCTGGACCGTCACGGTCTCCCCCGCGTCGAGGTAGGTCACGTCGGCGGGCATCTCGACGACGCCGTCGGCCTCCGCGAGGCTGGTCGTCGCGCCGGAGCCCTTGTCGACGGGGTAGACGAGGGTGCGACCGTCGCCCGTCTCGACCAGTCCGACCGAGACGAAGCGGTGGCGGCCCTCGGCGTGGCGCTCACGCTCGACGAGCTCGCCGGTCGTCGTCGCCATCGTCGATTCGGGGAGCCCGGCGGCTCGGCGGATGGCCGGTGCGACGAAGGTGCGGAAGATGGTGAGCGCGGAGACCGGGTAGCCCGGGAGGCCGACGTACGCGCTGTCCGCCAGCTTGCCGACGAGCATCGGCTTGCCGGGCTTGACCGCGACGCCGTGCACCAGGAGTTCGCCACGCTCCTCCACGACGCGGTACACCACGTCGACGGCGCTCGCGCTGGTGCTGCCCGAGGAGAGCACGAGGTCGCACTCGTCGGCGGCCTGTGAGAGCACGCGCTCCATCTCGTCGTAGTCGTCGCCGGTGTGCGGGTAGAGCTCGGGGACGCCGCCCGCGTCGGCGACGCTCGCGGCGATGCTGTAGCTGTTCACGTCGTATATCTGCCCGCGCTCGTCGTGGAGCTCGTCGCCGGGGCGGACCAGCTCCTCACCGGTGGAGACGATGCCGACCGTCGGCTTGCCCCGTACCGGCACCGCGTCGACGCCGAGCGCCGACAGCAGGCCGACCTCGCGGGGCGTGATTCGGGTCCCGGTGCCGAGTGCGCGCTCGCCGGCGGCGACGTCGGTGCCCGCGAAGGCGACGTTCCCGCCGGGCGTGACGCTGGTCCTGACCGCCACGTGCTCGTTCCCGTCGCCGTTCTCGACCAGGTCCGTCTCCTCGACCATCACCATCGCGTCCGCGCCGTCGGGCATCACCGCGCCCGTCGATATCTCGACACACTCCCCGACGCCGACGGTCACGTCGGGTTCGGTGCCGGCGTCGACCCGTCCGACGAGATCGAGCGTCGCGGGGTCGGTCTCGCCCGCGCCGAAGGTGTCCGCCGCCCGGAGCGCGTACCCGTCGAGCTTCGCGCGGTCGAAGCCGGGTACGTCACGTTCGGCGTCGATGCGCTCGGCGAGCACGCGACCGCTGGCGTCGGCGAGCGGTACGGTCTCGGGCTCCGGTTCGAGGCCGAGGCTGGCGATGGCCTCGTGGGCCGCCTCGGGGGATGCTAGCTCGCGGAACTCCTTCCTCACGGCGACCACCCCCAGCGCTGGACGGCGACGAGGTCGCCCTCCGGCAGCCCCTCGATGCCCTCGCGGATCTCGACCCAGCCGTCGGCGAGGCCGACCGAGGAGTGCGACAGCGGGCCGTCGCTCCGGATGGGGACGGCGACGCGCTGGCCGCCCTCGGCGTCGAAGCGCACCCGGACGTACGTCCTGACGCCCGGCTCGGAGGGCACCTTCCGGGCGAGCATCGCGGGCCCGGTCAGCAGCTCCTCGTACTCGCGCCCCTCGGTCCACGTCACGGCTGGCCGGAGGAACTGCACCGCGCCGACGACGCAGGCGGCCGGGCCGCCCGGGAGGACCACGACGGGCGTGTCGTCGACCGTACCGAGCCCCAGCGACCCGCCGGGCGTGGCCGCGATGCCGTGGACGAACAGCGAACCGACGCGCACCAGCGCGTCCGGCACGAGGTCCGACGCTCCGAGGCCCGAGCCGCCCGTCGTCGCCACGATGTCCGCGTCGGCGGCGGCCTGCTGGAGTGCGTCACTGATGGCCGATGCGTCGTCGGTGACCGGGTCGTGGCGGTCCGCGACGCCGCCCCAGCGTTCGACCAGCCGTGCGACGGTCAAGGAGTCCGTCTCGACGCTCTCGCCCGGCCCGGGCTCGTCGTCGACGAGGTCGTCGCCGGTCGGGAGGACCGCGACACGCGGCCGGTCCCTGACGGTGACGGTGTCCACGCCGGCGGCCCGCAGCAGCCCGAGGTCCGGTGGGCGGAGCCGCCGACCCGGCTCGTACAGTGGCTCGTCGGCGGCAACGTCCGAGCCGACGGAGGTGACGCCATCGCAGACGGCGACGGGGTCGAACACCTCGACGGTGTCGTCGACGCGTGCAGCCCCGCCGACCGGGACGACGGCGTCCGCACCCGACGGAAGCGGGTCACCGGCGTCCACGCGGCGCGCACCCCGGGTGCCACTCCCGTCCCCGACGTCACCGTCGTGGTCCAGCAGCGCGGGTGACCGGTCGCTCGCGCCGAACGTCGTGCTCGCGGCCACCGCGAACCCGTCGACGGCCGCCCGCGACTCCCCCGGCACCGTCCGGCGAGCGGCGACGGCCTCGGCCAGCGTCCGCCCGTCCGCGTCGGCGACCGCGACCGTCTCCGTCCGGCCGACCGGCGACACCACCTCGCGGAGGCGCTCCCTCGCGTCGTCGATGCGAGTCCGCTCCCGGAACCCGGACTCGCGCCTGCGTTCGTCCATGTTCTCAGAGTCCGCGGGCGGAGGCAAAAACGTGCGGGACAGTCGCAGGACGTGTCGGTCGAGGAACTATCAATTCTTATATGGTACGGCGAGAAACGCCGGAGGACGGTGACGCCCTTCCACCAGCTGGCCATCGCCGGCGGTCTCATCGCGCTCGGCTACGGCGCGGTCGTCGGCGCGAAGGCCTACCGCATCGGCCGCGACGACCCCATCCCGACGTACCGACTCCGGCACGGAGGCGTCTGCGAGGTCGAGGGCGTCGCCGCGGCCCACGAGGAGACGGTGTCCGCGCCGTTCACCGGCACCGACTGCCTCGTCTGTCGCTGGACGGTCGAGGAGTACACGCAGTCGGGCAAGCACAGCCACTGGAAGACGGTCGACTCGGGCGTCTGGTCGCGCCCGTTCGTCCTCGCGGACGACACCGGCCGGGTGCTCGTCGCCCCCGACGGCGCGGAGTTCTCGCTCGGGGACGACGACACCATCCGGGTCGACGGCGGTGACACGCCGCCCCGTCGCGTCCAGCAGTTCATCGACGCGAACGACCGCGTCGACGACGAGGACGCCGAGCTCGACCTCGGCGTCGTCACGCTCTCGACGGGGAACGACCGTCGGTACGTCGAGGAGCGCCTCGACCCGGGCGACAGCGCGTACGTGTTCGGCCACGCCCGGGCGAACCGCCGCCCCGGCAGCGGCGTCGAGGGCGTCGTGACAGGCCCACCGACCGACGGCACCGGCTCCCGGCTGGACCGGCTGGTCGGTCCGCTCTTCCTCGTCTCCGATACGACCGAGGCCGACGTCCTCGGTCGGCTCCGCTGGCAGGCGGTCGCTCCGATGCTGCTCGGTGCCGGCCTGGTCGCACTCGGACTCACGCCGCTGCTCCCGTGAGCCGGTGCCCCGAGCGGGCCGGCTCTCCGGAGAGGGTGTGCCGGACAGTGACACGCATCGGTTCCGTCTCCGCGGCCTTTTTCGTTCCCGACTCCCAAGGGTCTGGCATGTCAGCGCTGCGTGACGCGTTGCGGGACCTGCCCGACGCCGTGTTCGCCGACTTCCTCGAATCCGAGGAGGCGTACCTCCTCGTCGTCGACCTGCCGGGCGTGTCCAGCGAGACGCTCGACATCGTCGTGACCGACGGTCGGGTCCGTCTCGAAGCGCGCCGCGAGAAGGACGTGCCCCCCGAGTTCCGCTACGAGCGCGAGGACCGGTCCATGTTCCTCGACGCCGAGTTGCCCCTCCCGCCGGACGCGACCGCAGAGGGAGCGACGGCCGCCGTCGACCGCGGCGTCCTCGAACTCCGCCTCCCGAAGCGCCGCGCAGAGGAGACCCACATCGAGATCAGCGACGACGAGTAAGCCGGGGTGGTCACGCTGGTCAACCTTCGCGCGTACTGGCGCTTCTTCGTCGTCGCGAGACAGTTCCTCCCGCTGCTGCTCGCCTACGCTCGCGACCGCCGCCGGTACCTGCTGTTCGGCGGCCGCCGCCAGGTCGACCGCGAGACGCAGGTCCGTCGCGCCGAACACCTGCTCTCGTCGCTGCTCACGCTCGGCCCGACGTTCATCAAGCTCGGCCAGCTGCTCTCGACCCGGCCCGACGTCCTCCCGAAGGCGTACATCGACGTGCTCTCGTCGCTGCAGGACGACGTGCCGCCGGCGGACTGGGCGGACGCACGGGTCGTCCTCGAGGAGGAGCTCGGCCCGGTCGCGGAGACGTTCGACGAGTTCGACACCGACCCCATCAGCGGCGCGAGCCTCGGGCAGGTGTACCGTGCGAAGGTCCGGGGTCAGGACGTCGCGGTGAAGGTACGCCGTCCCGGCGTCGAGTCGCTCGTCGAGGCCGACCTCCGGGTCATCAAGTGGTCGCTCCCCCTCCTGATGCGCTTCGTCGGCGAGGCGCGGGCGTTCTCGCTGGAGAACCTCGCCGACGAGTTCGCGAAGACCATCCGCGAGGAGATGGACTACAACCGCGAGGCGCGGATGCTCACCGAGATCCGCGCGAACTTCGCTGACTTCGACGGGGTCCGCATCCCGGCGGTCCTCGACGACTACTCCGACGCCCGGGTGCTCACGATGGAGTACGTCGCCGGGACGAAGATCAACGACGTCGAGCGCCTCGACGAGCTCGGTATCGACCGCAGCCACATCGCCGAGACGCTGCAGGAGACGTACCTCCAGATGATAATCGAGGACGGCGTCTTCCACGCCGACCCCCACCCGGGCAACCTCGCGGTGACCGACGACGGCACCATCGTCTTCTACGACTTCGGCATGTCCGGACGGGTCGACGAGTTCATCCAGGACCGCATCGTCGAGTTCTACATCGCCGTCGCGAACCAGGACATCGACGGCATCCTCGACTCGCTCATCGCCATCGGCACGCTCTCGCCGGAGGCCGACCGCGACGTGATGGGCGACGTGATGGAGCTGGCCATCGCCGACGCCCGCGGCGACGACATCGAGCAGTACCGCGTGAACCAGATCATCAGCCAGATCGAGGACTCCATCTACGAGTTCCCGTTCCGACTGCCCGCGAACCTCGCGCTCGTGCTCCGCGTCGCGACCGTCGTCGAGGGGGTCTGTGTCACGCTGGACGGGGACTTCGACTTCATCGAGACCGCGACCTCGTACCTCACCGAGCAGGGCTACCGCGAGGAGTCCGTCAAGCAGTACGTCGAGGAGACCGGCGAGCAG
The DNA here is from genome assembly GCF_024495425.1 of Haloarchaeobius litoreus. Lineage (NCBI taxonomy): Archaea > Methanobacteriati > Methanobacteriota > Halobacteria > Halobacteriales > Halorubellaceae > Haloarchaeobius > Haloarchaeobius litoreus. The sequence continues at coordinate 32,590 of NZ_JANHJR010000001.1, forward strand.
GCCTGGGAGTCGGCCCAGTCGATGCTCCGCGTGCCGCCGAAGCTGGAGCACACGCTCGACCGCGCCCAGCGGGGCAACCTCACCCTGCAGGTCGAGCTGAACGACCAGAAGGGCGTCATCGACCGGCTCGCCAAACGCATCGTCTACGGGCTGGTGTTCTCGTTCAGTCTGCTCTCGACGGCGTACCTCTACCAGGGTGCGTCGCTGTACGCCGCCGGGGTCTCTGCCGTCATCGGCATCATCGGCGGCATCCTGCTGTGGCTCTCCTTCCGCGACAGGAAGGGCATCCGCGCCCAGCCGCAGTTCACCAGACAGAACATGCGGAAACGGCGCGAGGACTGAGGACCGAACCGCCGGTGCCGGTACACGTTTCTCGTCGCCGGACACACGTCCTGTATGGACATCGCCGAGTTCGGACTGGAGCGGTGGTTCGGTGAGTACGAACACGGAGCGGACATCATGCTCGCGGAGTCGGGCATCCGGCCACTGGACTCCTCGCGATTCGACACCGACCCGGGCGAGCTGAACTACGTCATCCCGACCGACGGCGACCCCGAGTTCCGCGCCGCGGTCGGCGAGCGATACGACCGCGGGGCCGACGAGGTGTGTTTCACCTGCGGGACACAGGAGGCGAACCTGCTCGTGTTCCTCTCGCTGCTCGACGCCGAGGACCACGCGGTCGTCGTGACGCCCACGTACCAGGCGTTGCAGGCGGTTCCGGAGTCCATCTGCGACGTGACGACGGTCGACCTCCAGGAGCCGGCGTGGACGCTCGACGTGGACGCCGTCGCGGACGCGATGCGTCCGGAGACGAAGCTGGTCGTGCTGAACAACCCGAACAACCCGACCGGGCGCTACCACGACGAGGCCGTCGTCGGCGAGCTGTACGACGTGGCCGCCGCCCACGACGCCTACCTGCTCTGTGACGAGGTGTACCGCCTACTCGACGACGAGCCCATCCCACCGGTGGCGAGCATGGGCGACCACGGCATCTCGACGACGAGCCTGACGAAGGCGTACGGATTAGCGGGCCTGCGCTTCGGCTGGATCGCCGGTCCCGAGGACGTGGTACGGGACGCGGTGCGTTGGAAGGACTACACGACCATCTCGCCGCCGATATTCGGCCAGCACGTCGCCCGGCAGGCGCTCGGCGAGCAGGAGGACGCAATCCTGCAGGAGAACCGCGAGCTGGCTGCCACCAACCGGGCCATCGTCCGGGAGTTCGTCCACGAGCACGGGCTCGACTGGTACGACCCCGTCGGCGTCAACGGCTTCGTCACCGTCCCCGACGGGTTCGCGGACGGCCGGGAGTTCTGTGTCCGCGTCGTCGAAGCGGAGAGCGTCGTACTCGCGCCCGGCGACCTGTTCGGGTTCCCCGACTACTGGCGTCTCGGTTTCGGCCTCCCCACGGACGAGCTGGAGGAGGGACTCGAGCGCGTCTCGCGGGTCATCGAGTCGGCCTGACCGACGCATCGACGGGCGGGTGCCGCGGCTCGTGTCGCTACGCCCACAGACCACGTCGTTGGCGCCGTTCCAAACGGTTTATACACAAGCGGGCAGAACCCCGCCACATGGCTAAACAGCAGAAGGAAGTGCGTGACCTTCAGGAGGGTAGCTACGTGATGATCGACGACGTCGCCTGTAAGATCAACGGCTACTCCACAGCGAAGCCGGGCAAGCACGGCAGCGCGAAGGCTCGCGTCGAGGCCGTCGGCGTCTTCGACGGCAAGAAGCGCTCTATGTCCCAGCCCGTCGACGCGAAGTGCTGGGTCCCCATCATCGAGCGGAAGGGCGGGCAGGTCGTCTCCGTCGAGTCCGCCACCGTCGCACAGGTCATGGACCTCGACACCTACGAGACGTTCTCGATGTCCATCCCGGAGGATATGGACCTCGAGCCCGACGACGAGATCGAGTACCTCGAGCTCGACGAACAGCGCAAGATCGTCTGAGGCCGATGTTCCCCGGAGCCATCGCCGACCGCGACGACGCAGATTACGTGGTCGTCGGGGCTCCGCTCGACGTCTCGACGACCTTCCAGCCGGGCACGCGGTTCGGACCGGACCGCATCCGGCGCTTTTCCGAGACCTTCGACGACTACGACCACCACACCGAGAGCCACTTCTCCGACCTCGGCGTCGCGGACCACGGCGACGTGCGCGCCTGGGACGACGCCGCGGAGTACCTCGACTACCTGGAGGGCGTCTGTACCGACGTCGTCTGGGACGACGCCACGCCCCTCGTCCTCGGCGGCGAGCACACCGTCACGCTGGCGAACGTCCGCGCGACCGACCCCGACACCTTCGTCTGCCTCGACGCCCACCTCGACCTCCGGGCGGAGTACGACGGCAACGAGCTGAGCCACGCGACCGTCACCCGACACGTCCTCGACGTCGCCGACGAGGCGGTGATTCTCGGTGCCCGGACCGGCAGCGAGGCAGAGTGGAACCGCGCCAGCGAGGCCGACGTGACCGTCGTGCCGCCCGGGGATGTGGCCGACTGGGAGCCCGACTTCGGCGACCGCGACGTGTACTGCTCCGTGGACATCGACGGAGCCGACCCCGGGTTCGCACCCGGGACGGGAACGATGGAACCCTTCGGGCTCGCGCCCCGCGAGATGCGCGACGTGGTTCGGGCTGTCGGGGAGACGGGCGACGTCGTCGGCTTCGACGTCGTCGAGGTGAACGACCGCGACGACGGGCAGGCGGCGTCGCTGGGTGGGAAGCTACTGCGGGAGTTCGTGTTCGCGGATGCTGTCGGTTCGGTGTAGGTTCTGAATTCTGCGTCCTTGCAGGGTGTTTATCGGTCAGTCACCGGACTTGCTTGAACCACCAACAGCCAGAAACCCCCGACGTGCTCGACTCGGGGGACTGGCGAGACTCCTTCGTCGTCTCGCTGCCCTCCGCTCGCAGGCTCGCGGAGACCTCACTTCGTTCGGCACGCTCGTCAGCGTGAGAGCAAGCTCTCACTTGCAATCGGAATCGCGCCGCGATTCCGAGACAGCCGCGCGCCACGTGGAAAATCCGGGACTCGAATCGGTCTGAAAGACACCAGTCGCTACGCGAGTCAGGAGAGAGACGGAAAGAGAGAGCCGCTTATTCGTCGACGGCGACGGCGTTGACCTGTCCGGTCTGGCCGGGGCGGGAGGTGACGCGGGCGGTGCCGGCGTCGGTCTCGATGAGCGCGCCCTTCGTGATGATGTTCCGGCGCACGTAGTTCGGGTTGGCGTCGTTCTCGACGACGTCCTCGATGGTTGCCTCGACGGTCTCGCCGCCCTTGTTCACGTTGGCGATGTCGGTCGCGAGGGCGCGGGTCTTCTCGGTGTTCCCGCGCGTGTCGACGATGCGGAAGCGGGGCTCGCCGACCTGCGTCTCCGTGGGGAGGCGGCCGAGCTGGTGCTTCTTTCGGTTGCGGATCGGGCGCAGTCGCCCACCGGTGCGCTTGCGAGTGGAGCGTCCCTGGTCTTGCATACCCGGGAAGAGTCCCAGGAGCTACTTGAATCGCTCGACTTGGCACGGGCAGAATCGCAGGGTTTAGGCCGTCCTCGGCCGACCGGCGAGACATGAGTCTTCGCGTCGCCGTGGCCGCGCCGTTCCGACAGCGCGGCAAGGACGAACTCGCCGAGAACGAGTTCGTGGTCGCGCTCTCGCTCGACCGCGACTGGTTCTCGCCGGACCAGGCGAAGCGGCTGGTCGACGTGGCGACGGGCGAGGGGTTGCTCGAGCGCGACGACGGCGGGCTGCGCCCGACGTTCGACCCGGCGGAGGTGACGGTGCCGGAGGGGTTCGTCCCGGGCGAGGACATCCTGCGCTCGCGCTCGGCGTTCGAGCAGGTGCTCGACGACCTCGTCGCCGACGGGCACGAGAAGCACGAGGCGGTGGGCGAGATCAACCAGCTGCAGGGCGAACTCGACGTGACCATCGAGGCCGCCGCGGTCGTCTACGCCCGCCGGAACGGGCTGGACGTGAGCGGCGTGCGCGGGAAGGCCGTCGCCGAACTGGCGAGCGACGACGGGGAGGCGACGTAGGATGGTCGAGGACCGCGTCACCGACGGCGTCCGCATCGCGCAGCTGCTCTCCTCGGAGCTCGACGGGCGCGAGGACGGGACGTTCGACCGCTTCGACGTCGTCGACGCCGACCCGGATGTCGAGCCGACGGTCGACGGCGCGCTCGCGTACCGGGTGCGCTGTGACGGCGACCCGGTCGCCGAGGTGTTCGTCCAGCCCGACCGCGCCCGCGTCGAACTCCGGACGGGCCTCGACGCGGCGGTCGAGCGGGCCGGGGAGCTGGCGTCGGCCGCCGATGGAACCGTCGACCTGCGGGTCCGCCCGAAGGCGGTCGAGCCGCCCCGTGTCGTGCTGTTCGTCGAGTCCGGCGCGGCGGTCAAGCGGGCGGCCGACGTGCTCGCGGCGGCGGTCGAGTCCGCGTCCTGAGCACGCCGTCCTCGACTCAGGCGGTCTCCGTGGCCTCGGCTGACCGGTCCTCGAGGTACCCCTCCAGCCGTGGAACCGACTTCATCAGCACCGTGCCGAGGACGCTCATCGCGAGCACGTAGCCGACGGCGAAGGCGGGGATGACGTCGGCGAGCGCGCCGGTGCCGACCTCCAGCGCGAGCGCGGCGAGCACCAGCGAGAACTCCCCGCGGGCGACGAGCGCGATGCCGGCACGGCGGGCGCGGCGCTCGCTCAGACCATACCGGAGCCCGCTCCAGTAGCCGCTGACGAGCTTGCTCACGGTGGTCAGCACGACCGCGACGGCGAGCAGCGTCAGCGCGGTGCCCGAGAGCGCGCCGAGGTCGGTCTGGAAGCCGATGGCGAGGAAGAAGATGGCGGCGAACAGGTCGCGGGCGGGTGAGAGCAGCTTCTCGACGCGGTGGACGGCGTCGGTCGCGCTGACGGCCGTGCCGACGAAGAACGCCGCGACGGCCTCGCTGACGCCGAGCTGGAGCGCGAGCCCGCCGACGAGCGCGACCGCCCCCAACGTCGTGAGGACGAACAGCTCGTCGGAGTCGACCGAGAGGACGCGCTGGATGACGGGCGTGCCGAGGCGGGCGACGACGACGAGAACGGCGATGAACCCGAGCGCGACCGCCACGGCGGAGAGTGCCGCGTCACCCCCACCCCCCAGGACGAGCGCGGAGAGCACCGCGAGGTAGACCGCGATGACGAGGTCCTCGACGACGAGCGTGCCCAGCACCACCTCGGCCTCGGGGTCGGCCACCCAGCCGAGGTCGATGAGCGACTTGGTGACGATGGCGCTGGAGGAGATGTAGACGATGCCGGTGAGGAAGGCCACCTCGACCGGCGTGAAGCCGAACGCGAGCCCGATGGCGACACCGACGGCGGCGTTGACGACGAGGTCGATGCCGCCGACGACGGCCAGTCTGTCCCGGTTCGCGAGCAGCTGGTCGATGCTGAACTCGACACCGATGAAAAAGAGCAGGAGCACGACCCCGAGCTCGGCGAGCAGGTCCACGAACTCGTGGCGCTCCAGCACCGAGAACGAGATGCCGGCGACCTCCGGCGCGTTCGGCCCGACGACCAGCCCGATGACGATGTACGCCGGGATGACCGACTGGCCGAGCCGGAACGCGAGGGTTCCGGCGACGGCGAGCACGGTGATGGCGAGGCCGGCCTCCAGCAGCAGTCCCGAGGCCATCCTACTGGTCGACGAACTCCTGGAGCGCCTGCTGTTCCTCCCGGGTTCCCAGCACGACGAGGATGTCGTCCGCCGCGATGGTCTCGTCGGGGTCCGGGTTGGGGACCGTCTCGTCCCCGCGCTGGATGGCGATGACGGAGACGCCGGTCTGGTTTCGCACGTCGCATCCGGAGAGCGTCTGCCCGACGATCGAGGAGCCCTCGCCGATCTCGACCCACTCCAGGATGGCCTCGCCCAGTGGCACCTGCGTCCGGTCCAGCTCGATGGGCTGGAAGTACGCTCCGGTCAGGATGGCCCCGAGCTGGCGGGCCGTCTCGCCGTCCAGATCGACGATGCGCTGGCTGTCCGCGTCCGGGTTCGGCCGGTGGAACAGCTCGCGCCGCCCGTCGTGGTGCATCAGGACGACGAGTCGTGCACCCTCGCCGACCTCGAGTTCGAACTTCCGGCCGACGCCGGGCACGTCGGTCTCGTAGACGGTCATGTCCGACTCGATGGCCGCCTGCGACTTAAAGAGCGATGGCGACCGTGTGCGACGATTCGGACAGCCGCACCACGATTGCACGCAAGGCTTAATCGCCTCCCTCTACCACTGAGAACGATGGCACACGAGCGGGTCGAACTCGGCGTGGAGCTCCTCTCGAAGCTGGAGGACGACGAACTCGCGCTCGCCGAGGCGATGGACCGTATCGAGACGGTCACGCGGGACCCCGCCACCGTCCGGGAGATCCTCGACACAGCCGTGATGCGCGGGGTCATCGAGCGCGAGGACGGCGTGGTTCTGACGACGAGCAGCGGCGGCTACGTGAGCCAGTCGGGCGACGTGGTCCGGCGAGAGGGCGACTTCGAGTGCCGACGCTGTGGGGCGTCCATCTCGACGGGGCACTTCATCGAACTGGAGTCGGGCGAGCTCGGGCCGTTCGGACCGGAGTGTGTCCGGAAGGTCACCGGCCGGGACTGAGCTTCTGCCCGGGAGAACCATCGACCGCGACGACTCAGCGGCCGCGGCTGAGTTCGTCGACGAGCTGCTGGAGGAGGTCGTGCTGACGCTTGAGGAGTTCGTTCTGGTGCTCGACCTGGGATTCGAGCGCCTCGATTCGTTCGAGCAGTTCCTCGTCGCCGGCCGAGGTTGCGGGCTGGAACCCGGCCTCGGCGAACTTCGAGTCCGCGAGCGAGTCCTCGTCGTCGCTCTCGTCCATGTTCGCCGGCGGCTCCGCCGCGTCGTCGCCGGCCGACACGTCGGTCTGGGTCGACTCGGGGGAGTCGGTCTGCTGCGCCGACTCCGTACTCCCCGCGGCATCCTGTGTGTCACTGACCGTCTCTTCGACCATCGATGCGAGCTCGTTCTGCGTGGTCTCATCGACGGTTTCGGTCACCGCGTCGACGCCGTCGCCCTGCTGTCCGGTCTGGTCCTCGCTGGTCGACTCGTTCCGCTGTGTCGGCTGGGACTGTTCAGGCGATTGCGCCTGTCCGGGTTGCTCGCCAGATGACTGCTCGGCCTGCGTCTGGTCGACCGCGGGTTGGTCTGCCTGCGCCTGCGTCTGCTGGTCGGCCTGCGGCTGACCCGGCTGCGACCCGCCCGCCGGCGACTGAACGGGCTCGTTCCCCCGAGCCGTCCCGGCGTCGGCGGGCTGATTCTCGACGGGCTGTTCGGCCGGCGGACCCGGTTCGACTGGCTCCCCGCCGTCGTCGGGCTGGACCGTGTTCCCGGCGTCGAGCGGGTCGACACCCTCGCCGAAGTCGACGGCTGCGGCCTCGTCGGCCTCGTCGGCCTCCTCGGGTGCGACGGCTTCGTTCAGCGCGTCGAGCGAGTTCACGCCGTAGTACGAGAACAGCGAGCGCTGGAGGTACTCCTTCACCTCGGCGGCGCGGTCGTTCGAGACCTTCATCCGCTCTGGGCGGCCGTCGACCGTCAGCACGAGCTGGGTTGCGACGCTGCCGTCCTCGAAGTCGAGTCCGGTCACGTCCGCGAAGTGGTACTCCTCGTAGTCCTCGTCCCAGACGGCGCTCCCGACGTGCTTGACGAGCCGCGCGGAGGTGATGACGAGCGTCAGTTCGTCGAGTCGGAACGTGCGTGTGACGGTCTCGTCGGCGTCGGTGACGCCGCTCGCGTTCAACACGCCGGCCAGCACGGGGTGGAGCACGTCGTCGGTCGCGTTCGAGGGGACGGTGAACTCCTCGGTTCCATCGAGGGAGTACTCGAGGCTGATGCGGGTCTTGCGGCGACCCTCCTTGACGGTCATCCGCTGTGCGTCGTGGGGGTACTCGTCGACGGACTCGTCGCTGAGGAACCCCTCGGACTGGTAGATGAGTGTTCGGGTCGGCGTCACGTAGAGGGCGTTCTCGCCACCGAGGGAGACCTCGGCAGCGACTTCCTCGCCCGAAAGCGTCGATTCCACGATGCCCGGGACGTCCATGCCCACTGATTTACCACCCCACCGTATAAATCCGTGGGGCTGTCTCACGGCCCGCCGGAAGGCATGCGACCGCAGGACAGCCCGGGGAACAGTTGAGAAGGCTTAAGTCGTCCACCCGGTAACGAGGGAGTGAGGCCGGGTGGCTTAGCTGGACATAGCGCCGCACTCATAGGGTTTCAGAGATTCGGTGCGGTACCACAGCCTTGGAAGGCTTACGCGTGACCTCGGGGCCCGCCGAGCCTCGAACCTGGGTCATGCGGAGATCGCGGGTTCGGAGCCCGCCCCGGCCACTTCTGACGCGGAGCAACGTACGCCAGTGAGTGACGGCGCCCGTTCACAAATAGGTCCAAGGACGGCTGTTCTGAGATCGCGAGGTGGTTGGCTCCCACTGCAGGAGGAACGAGAAGCGACGGCTACTCCGTCGGGTCGATGAGCTGTGAGCCTTCCTGTGCGACCAGACCCTTGTCGATGGCGGCGTCGATGACCGCACGACACTCCTCGACGTCGACGTCGTAGGCACCCACGGCGACGTCCTCTATCTCGCCCCGTTCGATGGGGAAATCGCGGTTCTGGAGCAGTCGCACGACCTTGTTGTACGTCTGCGGTGAGGGGCTCACCGTCCGTTGCTGGCCGCTGGAAGGGGCCGATACCGAGTCGTCGTCGGCCTCCGCGGCGCGTGCGGTGCTGCGGTCGACCGCGTCGCCGAGGGGCCGGCCGTCCTCGGTTGTCTTGGTGGTACCGGGCTGACCGGCGTTCGCATCGGGCTCCTCGAAGCTGACTGCGTCATCCGGTGTCGAGAAGACGGAGTCGGTCCCCGCCGTCTCGTCCGGGTCGCCGAACACGGACGTCTGGTCGTCGTCGTGGTCGTCATCCTCGGGCTTCCGGAAGGTGATCTCGTCGGCACCGTCGACGGTCGACTCCGCCGTGGACTCGCCGGCGGTCTCGGCGTCGGCGATGGGTGGTGACGGCGTGCCGTCCTCTGGCGCAGGGATCGACGTGGGGTCGGTGAAGCCGGCGTCTGCCTCCGTCTGCTCGTCGCCGTCCTCGGGCAGCGTCGACTCGTCGGCCGCCGCCTTCGACTCGTACTCGAGTTCGAGTCGAACCGACGTTATCTGGGAGAACTCGACGGGGGCCGCCTCCAGCATCGCGCGGAGGTTCTCGTAGGCGTCCTCCGGGTCGTCGACCTCGATTGTCAATGAACTCACAGGAAACCACCCGCCAGCGCGGTACACCATCCACGACCGCATGTCAGGTCCGTCATCGGCGTAAATCACGACAGCCCCCTATCTAAAACTTAGGCTATCCAGCTGATACTCCTCGTTTCTTGCCGTTTCGACGTGGGAAAAAATAATATGGTTCGCATACGTGTGAGGACGTATGAGCCAGAACGAACGCGGGACCGCTGGTGGGGCGTCGGTCCAGCTGTCACCCGAGCGAGTGCTGGCGGCGTTCGACGGGCACGCGCCGGAGACGACGGGGTCGCTCGCCGAGGAGCTGAACGTCGCGAGCGAACGCGTCTGCGAGACGTGTCGTACGCTCTGTGACCGGGACGCGCTCGCCCGGCGGGAGCTGAACTGTGGGCACGGCACCGTGACGGCGTGGTACCGGCCGGCCGACGCCGGGGGGGACCTCGAAGACCGGGCCGAGCAGGCGCTCGCGGAGCTGTCGGTCCCGGGCACGAGCGAGATGATGCGCGACTGGCGGCGCGACGCCGTCCGCGCGGCGTTCGAGTTCGTCGTCGAGGAGGGGCCAGTCGTCGAATCGGAGTTCACCGAGCGGGTGTTCCCGACACAGAACGCAGGCTACGACGACCCCGAGCGGTGGTGGGAGATGGTGGCTCCGCGGCTGGCGGAGGTTCCGGGCATCTCGCCGCCGGCGGAGGGCGAGGTGTGGACCAGCGACGTGGGTCGGTAGAACCGCGGCCCGGTGAGCGAACTCAGTAGATGAGTTCGTCGTCGTTCTCGACCATGTAGAGGGTGCGTGCCGCGATGTTCACCGCGTGGTCGCCGATGCGTTCGAGGTCACGGACCGTGAGCAGCAGCCGCGAGACGTCCTCGAGCACCGTCTCGACCTCGGTGCCGTCGTCGAGCTCGCTCTCGATGAGGTCGCGGACGACGGTCTGGCTCGCGTGCTCGCACATCGCGTCGAGCTCGTCGTCGCTCTCGTTGATCTCGAAGCAGGCGTCGGTGTCCTGTGCGGCGTAGGCGGCCATCGCCTTCTCGACCATCGAGACGGTCTGGTCGCCGATGGCCTGCACGTCGACCTCGGGGTAGACGTCGTGCCGAGCGTCGAGCGTGTACTCGCCGAGGTTCGTCGCGAGGTCGCCGATGCGTTCGAGGTCGGTGATGATCTTGAACGACGCGGCGATGAAGCGGAGGTCGCCGGCGACGGGCTGTTGGAGCGCCAGCAGGTCGACGCACTGCTGTTCGATGTTGAGGTAGAGCGAGTTCACCTCGCTGTCGCCGTCGATGACCTCCCATGCCGCGTCATCGTCCTTGTTCTCGAGGGCGGTGAGGGCGGTTCGCAGACGGTCGACGACGACCTCGCTCATGTAGAGGACGTCCTCTTCGAGACTGTCCAGTTTCTCCTGGTAGTTCTCTCGTGCCATGATTGAATCAGAAAGTGGTGTTGGTGGTGTGCGTTGCGGTGCTCATCCGAACTTGCCGGTGATGTAGTCCTCAACGCGCTCGTTCTCGGGGTTCTCGAAGATCTTCTTCGTGTCGTCGAACTCGACGAGCTCCCCGCCGGTGAGGAAGACGGCGGTCTTATCGGAGATGCGGGCCGCCTGCTGCATGTTGTGTGTGACGATGATGACGGTGTAGTCCTCGGCGAGCTCGTCGATGAGATCCTCGATCTTCGAGGTGGCGACGGGGTCCAGCGCGCTCGCGGGCTCGTCCATCAGGATGACCTCCGGGTCGGGTGCGATAGCCCGGGCGATGCAGAGCCGCTGTTGCTGGCCGCCGGAGAGGTCGAGACCGGACTCGTCGAGCTGGTCCTTGACCTCGTCCCAGAGCGCGGCGCGCTTCAGCGACTCCTCGACGATCTCGTCGTGGTCGCCGCCGATGTCCTGGATCTTCAGCCCGTAGGCGACGTTGTCGTAGATGCTCTTGGGGAACGGGTTCGGCTTCTGGAACACCATGCCGACGCGGCGGCGGAGCGCAACCGGGTCGACATCGTCGTCGTAGACGTTCTTGCTCCCGAGGTAGAGCTCGCCCTCGACGCGGGCGGCGTCTATCATGTCGTTCATCCGGTTGATGCAGCGAAGGAACGTCGACTTCCCACAGCCCGAGGGGCCGATCATCGCGGTGACCTTCTTCTCGGGCACCTGCATCGAGATGTCCCGGAGCGCCTGGTCGTCGTTGTACCAGACGTTGATGTCCCTGGCCTCGACGAGGGTTCGTTCGTGTGTCACCCCGGAGTCCGGACTGCTTTCATCGAGCCCGGACGTCACGTCTGTCTCGAGGACCATGTCGTCGTCCGTCGGGTCCTCGGTCGCCGATTCCACGTTGTCGTTACTCATGTTCTCTTGACTCATTGGTCACGTTTCTCGCTCATACCTGTTGCGCAAGACGATTGCAACGGAGTTCATCGCCAGCAGCACGGTGACGAGGACGACGACTCCGGCCGGCACGGCCTTCTCGTAGAAGTCCGCCGTCGCGAAGTAGCTCGCCCAGCTGTACACCTGCAGCGGCATCGCGCTCACCTTCGAGGAGAGCTCGGAGGGGAACGAGAACAGCACGTTCGGCGCGCCGATCATGATGAGCGGCGCGGTCTCGCCGATGGCGCGTCCGAGCGCGAGGATGGTGCCGGTCAGGATGCCGGGGAACGCACGCGGGAGGACGACGTTCTTCATCGTCTGCCAGCGCGTCGCGCCCATCCCGTAGGAGGCCTGGCGCATCTCGTCGGGGACGCTGCGGATGGCCTCCCGCGCCGAGATGATGACGATGGGGAGGATGAGCAGCGCGAGCGTCGCGCCGCCGACGAGGATGGTCCCGCTCGGCTGGCCGAGTCGGGTCACGAACAGCCCGAGCCCGAGCAGGCCGTAGACCACCGACGGCACACCCGCGAGGTTCGAGATGTTCACGTCGATGAACCGGGTGTAGCGGTTGTCGGGGGCGTACTCCTCCAGGTACAGCGCCGCGCCGACCCCGATGGGGAACGAGAGCCCGGCGACGGTCAGCATCAGGAGGATGGAGCCCGCGATGGCCGGGTAGAGACCCGCGTCGACGGCGGTCCCGCTGTGGTCGCTGGTGAGGAACTGCCAGTCGACCCACGACTGCGGGCCCGCGTAGCCGAGCGTGTCGACGAGCACCTCGCCCGCCAGGGCACCGACCACGATGACCACCGGCAGGACGAGGCCGATACGTGCCTGCTCGCGGGTGACCGCCGTGCCGCCGACGTACGCCGCCGTCGGGACGACCGCGACCGACGCCAGGACGACCGAGGGGATTGGCCCGACGCCGACGACGGCCGGGCCGACGACCGCCGAGGCGGCGACCGTGGCGAGTGCGGCGGCACCCGCGAGCAGCCCCGTCCGTCGGTCACTGATGTTGGACGCGTAGAGTGCCACGGGCGTCGCGGCGAACACGCCGACCGTCAGCGTGAGCTGTATCCAGTCGAGAGGGACGATCGGCGCGAACAGGACGAGGGTGGCGACGCTCGGGAGGAGCTGGGGCAGTCCGACGTAGCTGCCGACGATGCCCGGGAACCCGAACAGCGACAGGTAGAACGCGAGCATGGCGAGGGCGAACCGGGGGAGGAACGGGAGCTGTCGGCTCCGTTGCTGGAGCGCGACGGTCACCACGACGGCGGCGGCGAGCGCGATGACGTACGCGAACCAGACCAGCGGTTCGAGGACCTCGACGAAGATGATGGCGACGCCGCCGCTGAACAGCAGGCCGACGACGAACAGCCCGAGCGTCGTCGCGCCGAACTTGAGCGCGTCGAGGTTGGACCACGCGAGGTAGCCGCCGGCCGCGAGCGTCGGGAGCACGAGCGTCAGGAGGAACGTCAGGTGCCAGCCGGCGTCCGCCGTGAGCGGCTGGATGGCGTCGTTCGTCACGTACACCAGGAGTATCGACAGCACGACGAGGCCGAACAGCGTCGACGCCAGTAGCAGGTACCGGAAGACGGTGCCGACCGTCCGACTGACCTGTCCGAAGCCCTCGGCGAAACTGGGGCGTTCGTCGGTCGCCATCTCAGTACTCCTCCCTGTACCGCTGTGCGACCCATTCACTGATGACGTTCATGGCGAAGGTGATGACGAAGAGGGTGAGCCCGATGGCGAACAGGCTGCGGTAGGCGAGCCCGCCGCCCGTGATGTCGCCGGTCAGCAGGTTGACCATCGTCGCGGTCATCGGCGAGCCGCCGTCCAGATAGGCCGCCGGGTTGAGCGGGTTGTGGAACTTCGCCTGCGCACCCGCGGCGACGGTGACGGCCATCGTCTCGCCGATGGCCCGCGAGAGCGCGAGGATGAACGACGAGAGGATGCCCGACAGCGCGGCCGGGACGACGATGCCGGTGGACACCTCGAACTTCGTCGCGCCCATCCCGTAGCCGGCCTGCCGGAGGTCGTCCGGCACCGCCGACATCGCGTCCTCGCTGATGGACGCGACCATCGGGATGATCATGATGCCGACGACGATGCTCGCCGAGAGCAGGTTGAACGTCCCGATGCTCGGGAAGGGGATACGCAGCGCGGGCGTGATGTAGATGAGTGCGAAGAAGCCGTAGACGACGGTCGGGATGCCGGCGAGTATCTCGAGTGCGGGCTTGAGAACGGCCCGGACCTGCGGGTCGGCGTACTCGCTGAGGTAGATGGCCGTCGCGACGCCGAGCGGGAGGGCGATGATCGCGGAGCCGAGCGTCACCATGATGGTCGAGGTGACGAGCGCGAGGACGCCGAACTTGCCTTCGTTGATTATCCACTCTGTACCGGTGAGGAACTCGACGACCGACGCGGTCTCCCCTTCGATGCCCACGAGGGGCGCGGTGACTGTGAAGAACTTCGCCGCCTCCGTCACGAGCAGCACGATGATCGCGAGCGTCGTGAAGATGGAGAGGACGGCACAGAGGAAGAAGAAGGAGCGCGTCAGGAGCTCCGGGGGCGCGTTGGCCGTGTTCCGTGTGAGGTCTTCGGTGAGGTCGTCCGTGCTCATTGAGTGTCGTTCGTGTTTTCCCGTGTGGTGATTAAGCGATTCGTTCGAAACTCAGCGGGCGGTCACTCGGTGTTCGCCTCCATGATCGCCGCCTCCAGCGTCGCCAGCTGCTCGGCCTGCTGTTCGGCGTCGAGCGGGACGTAGCCGACCTCGTCGGCGACGATCTCCCGGCTCGTCGCGTTCGCGAGCCAGAAGCGGGCGAACGACGAGACGTGTTCCTTCGCGAGCGCCGACTTCGCCGGGTAGGTGAACAGCGGCCGCGAGAGCGGGCTGTACTCGCCTGACTTGGCGGTCTCCAGCGACGGTTCGACCGGGCCGTCGCCGTCGTCGACGCCGAGGGCCGTCACGCGGTCGGTGTTCTCGCTGTAGTAGGCGTAGCCCATGTAGCCAATCGCGAACTCGGAGCCCTCGACACCCTGGATGATGGTGCGGTCCTGCTCGGTCGCGGAGTAGTCCTGACGGTGGCTCAGTTCGCTCTCGCCGCCGTGGAGGATGGCCTCGATGAAGTAGTCGTACGTGCCCGAGGCGTCCGAGGGGCCGTACAGTTCGATGGGCTCGTCGGGCCAGTCGGGGTTCACGTCGGACCACCGCTGGGGCTGCTCCTCGCCGGACCAGATGGTCGCGAGCTCCTCGACTGTCACCGAGTCGATCCAGTCGGCGTCGTTGTTGACGATGACGGTCAGCGCGTCCGTCGCGACCGTCAACTCGACCGGTTCGACGCCGTTCGACGCACAGGCGTTCTGCTCCTCGGATTTGATGGGGCGCGAGGCGTTGTTGAAGTCGGTCCGGCCGGGGCAGAAGTGGTTCGCGAAGCCGCCACCGGACCCGGTGGACTGGAGATTAAAATCGACGCCGGCGTGTGTGATCTTGAACCGCTCGGACATCGCCGTCGCGAGCGGGAAGACGGTCGAGGAGCCGGCGATGTCGATGCTGCCGGAGAGCCCTCCGTCTCCGCTCGCGCGAACACGGTCGTTCTCGACACAGCCGGCGAGGCCGAGGGCACCGAGCGTGCTCCCCCCGGCCGCGACGAACGCCCGTCGACTGATCTCTGCCATTACCGGGAGAAGGACGATATCCGAATAAATACCCTGCTATGATAAATATATAGGAGTACGTAGTCAAATAGAGTACTGCGTACTTCGGCCTGTGTCGTCGGGGGTATCTGACGGACAGACGTGACGTTCGGGTGGTCCAGAGGGACGCACATCGCCATACTGGACGGTTTCTGTCCGGTGTGGCGGCGGCCGGCAGTGGACCGCTTCAGCTGCGGTGGTCCCCGCCAGCGACGCATCGTATCCCCATAGTACTCGGCTCTAGTACCGCCTACCGAACGCGGATATATAGGAACAGGCAGTTTTATTTTGCACCCCACCCGACGACCCCACATGGAGACCCGCAAGGTCCAGGTCACGGGCGGTTCGACGTTCACCGTCTCGCTCCCGAAGTCGTGGGCGACCGAGAACGGCGTCTCGGCCGGCACGACGGTCGAGTTCTACCCCGAGGACGACTCGCTGCTGTTGACACCTCAGAGCGAGGTCCAGCGGACGAAGGGCCACCTCGACGTGTCCGACCTCGATGGCGACCGACTCACACGTGCGGTGATGACGATGTACGTCTCCGGCTTCGACATCATCTCGCTGGAGGCCAGCCGCATCACCACCGACCAGCGGCGCGCCATCCGCGAGGCCACGCAGAGCCTCGTCGGCGTCGAGGTGCTGGAGGAGACCACCGATAAGGTCGTCATCCAGGACCTCCTCGACTCCTCGGAGCTCAGCATCCACAACGCGGTCACCCGGATGCGACTCATCGCCGAGTCGATGCTCCACGACGCCGTCGTCGCCCTCGTCGAGGACGACGACGACATGGCCCGCGACGTGCGCGAACGCGACGACGACGTCGACCGCCTCTGGTTCGTCGTCTCGCGCATCTTCCGTGCGACCCTGCGCTCGCCGCGAGCCGCCGAGGAGCTCGGCCTCCCTCGCGAGACCTGCTTCGACTACCACTCCAGCGCCCGCCAGCTCGAACGCATCGGCGACCACGCCGCCAAGATAGCCTCCCACGCGCTCAACATGAACGAGATCGACGGCGAACTCGGCGAGGCACTCCTCGAACTCCACGACGATTCCGCCGAGGTGCTCGAACACGCGATGGACGCGCTGTTCGCCGACGAGAGCGACGAGGCCACCCGCCTCGCCAACACCGCCCGCGAGAGCATCCTCGACATCGACGAGCACACTCGGGCCATCGACGAGCTCCTGCGCGAGCGCGACCCCCACACCGCCCAGTCCATCGGCCTCGTCGTCGACTCGCTGTCGCGCTCCGCGGACTACGCCGGCAACATCGCCGAGACCGCGCTTCAGAAGGCCGCACCGCGGCCCTGACAGACCACCGACTTTCGTTTTTCAGCCCACATCGATAGCCGACCAACCGGATGGCGCGCGGCCCGCGAGCGTGCCGAGCGCTAGCGAGGCCGTGAGCAGACGCTCGTGCGAGGGATGAGAAGCGCAGGGAGCGCTAGCGACTGAGCATCGCAGTCGGCTGGGGAGGTGTGAGGTGCGGTTGCGGTGTGGGGGGTGGGACTGAAAGGGGCGACGCTCTCGACGAAGGAAGACGACGCAAGCACCGCAGGAACGAGGAGCGCAGCGAGTCTCCCGAGTCGAGAGCGTCAGGGCTTTCTGGCTGTTCACGGTTCCAGTTTCTCCCACGTTTGACGGGGGCTCTCTGGTTCTTCTCTACGCAGGCTCGGACAACAACGACCGTACCATATCCACCAACAGTAACCAGCCCCACTCTCAGGACCGAAACAGGGTAGGCCGTGGACGACCGACGGGGAGACGATGCGAGTCGAGTTTGGACGGCGGGCGCTGGCGGGTGCGGTCGTCGCCTGCGTCGTGGTCGCGAGTCTGCTCACGTCGCCGGAGACAGCACTCGAACACCTCGCCACGATAGCGAACGACCCGGTCGCCTTCGCCGCCGTCCTCGTCGGCCTCTACATCGTGCGACCGTTCCTCGCGTGGCCGGCGACGTTGCTCGCGGTCGTGGTGGGCTACGGCTACGGCGTCGCCCTGGGGGTGCCGGTCGCGCTCGCGTTCGTGGTCGGCACGTCGCTCATCCCGTTCTACGCGACGCGGTGGTTCGACGGCGGAACGCTGGAGCCGACCGACACACCGGACGAGCCCGACGGTGGGTTACGGGGACACGTGGAGCGCTACTTCGGCGCGACGGGGCACGTGCGCGGGGTGACTGCCGCGCGGCTCGTGCCCATCCCGGCGGACATCGTCTCCTGTACGGCGGCGGTCAGCGGCGTCCCGACGTCGGCGTTCGTCGCGGGGACGCTGCTCGGCGAGCTGCCGTGGACCCTCGCGGCGGTCGTCGTCGGCAGTTCGGCGAAGGAGCTGTCGACGGGCGGGCTGGGCTCGGTGGGGCTGCCGCTCGGGGTCGTGACGGTCGCCGCCGCCATGGTGCTGCTGGCTGGGCCGGCGTATCGAAGTTACGCGCAGTCCACCGAATAGGGACTCAGTCTTCGGAGTAGAGGCTCTCGAACCGCTCCTCGGCGGCGGCGGTCTCCTCGGCGAGCTCGTCACCGACCTCCCTGAGCCGGCTCTCGAGCTGCTCGTACGCGCCCGTCTCGGCCAGGTCCTCGGCGTCGAGTTCGTCATCCAGCGTCGCGAGCTTGTTCGAGACCGCCTCGTGCTCCCGGCGGCTGTCGTCGAAGCGGTTCCTGACCCGGAGGGATTCGACGAGCCGGACGAGCTGCGAGCGGGAGACGGGCTTGGTGAGGTAGTCGTGGACGTCCATCTCGAGCAGGTCGAGTCCGGGGTCGACGGCGGTGACCATCACGACCCAGCCCTCGTAGCCGTCGGCACGCAGGCGTTCGAGCACCTCGTCGCCGGTCAGGTCGGGCATCCGCCGGTCGAGCAGCACGATGTCGACCGACTCGGTGACTGCGTCGAGGGCTGCCTCGCCCCCGTAGACGGCGGCGGCGCGGTACGCGTCGGACAACCACGTCGCGTAGAGGTCTGCGAGTCGTTCCTCGTCGTCGACTACGAGTATCGTCGGTCGTGGCATGGGTCGTCAGGGCTACTGCTATGATGACAACCAGCCAACAAAGGTAGTGCTTTCGGCCAGCACCTGCGCGGCCCGTGGCCCGGACGGGTCCCGGGGCTCAGAACGTGAACGGGTCCGAACAGTCGACGACGACGCCGTGCTGCGGACAGACGTACTTGCAGTGGCGCTTGAACAGTCGCTCCTCGCACATCGGGCAGCGCCGGTCGGCGCGGGCGTCGTCGGCCGTCACGCCCGCATCTTGGTGTGACCGGATGCTAAAACTGTCGTCCGGCCCTCAGCACTCCGACCAGCCGCAGGACTCGCACGTCTTGCAGCCCTCGGAGTAGTACAGCGTCATCGACCCGCAGTCGGGACACTCGGGGCTCTCCCCGGCGTCGATGAGCGACTGCGTGTCGTCGTCAGCGCCGCTGTTGTCCTGTGCGACCGCACCGCCGTCGGTCTCGCGGGACTCGGCGGCGGCCTCGCGCTCGGCCTCCTCGGCGGCAGTCTCGTCGAGCGTCGCCTGCTGCGGGTAGTGTGCACGCTCGATGTCGCCGTCGAGGTAGCGACGCATCGCGGTGCCGATGGCGTCCGGGATGGACTGGATCTGCTCGCCCTTGTCCCAGGCGACCTTCGGGCTGCGGATGCCCTCCAGCTCGTTGGCGATTTCCTCGGGGTCGACGCCCGAGCGGAGCGCGGTCGAGATGGTCTTCGCCAGCGCCTCGGTGAAGGAGGCGGTGAAGCCACCGGAGTTACCGATGTTGGCGAACAGCTCGAACGGCCGGCCCTGCTCGTCCTCGTTGATGTTGACGTAGAGCTTGCCGTAGCCGGTGTCGATGCGCTGGGTCACGCCGTGGAGCACGTCCGGGCGCGGGCGCTTGTCGGTGTAGGCGACGCCCTCGTCGGCGGCCTCCAGCAGGCCAGCGACCTCTCGGTCGAGTGCGGCCTGCACGTCGTCGTTGTCGAGGAAGCCCTCGATGCCGCCGAAGATCTCCTCGATCTGGGCGACGAGCTGCTCTGCGGCCTCGTCCTCGTCGGCGAAGTCGGCGTTGTCCGCACGCGTCGTCAGGACCTGCTTCGAGCGGGTGCCGTCGCGGTAGACGGTGACGCCCTTGCCGCCGTTGCGGTAGATGTAGCGGTACACCTCGTCCATGTCCTCGATGGAGGCGTCGTTCGGGAAGTTGCAGGTCTTCGAGATGGCGGAGTCGACGCCCTCCTGGCAGGCACACTGCACGGCGGCGTGCTCCTTGCCGGCGAGGTCCTGCGTAGTGACGAACAGCTCCGTGATGGCGTTCGGTACGGCTTCGAGGCCCTCGACGCCGTCGAACTCGTTCTCGGCCATCTGCTCCTCGGCCTCGGCCTTGACCGCGTCGACGTCGATGTCGTTGGCCTCCAGCACGCGCAGGAAGTAGTCGTCGAACTCGACGAGCATCTCGTCGCCCTGCACGTCGTCGGAGACGTTCTTGTAGTAGGCGACGTTGTAGATGGGCTCACAGCCACCCGTCGTGTTGCCGACCATCGAGGTCGTGCCGGTCGGTGCGATGGTCGTCGTGTTGTGGTTCCGGATGGGGAAGCCGTCTTCCCACTCGTCGGCGTCGAGCCCGGTGTGGTGCTCGAACCAGTCGGCGTACTCCGTAGGGTTCGCGTACTTCGAGTCGCCCCAGTCGTCGAAGGAGCCGCGCTCCTCGGCGAGCTCGTGGGACGCCCACTTCGAGCCGTGGTTGATGTGACGCATGAGCTGGCGGGCGACCTCGTTGCCGGGGTCGGAGCCGTACTCGATGCCGAGCTGGACGTAGAGCTGTGCGAGGCCCATGACGCCCAGGCCGATCTTGCGCATCTCGCGGACCTTCTGCTCGATCTTCTCGACCGGGAAGTCCGACATCGTGACGACGTTCTCGAGGAAGCGCGTGCCCATCTCGATGCGGCGGTCGAACTCCTGGACGTCGATGGCCTCCTCCAGGAAGGCGTCGACGGCCGATTCGAGGTCGTCGTACTCGTCGGCGTGGCGCTCGGACCAGACCCTCCAGTCCGGGGAGTCTAAAGAAGCGAGGGTGCTGAGGTTGATATGTCCGAGGTTACACGCCTCGTACTCTTCGAGAGGCTGCTCGCCACAGGGGTTAGTTGCCAGAATCCTGTGTTCCGGGTGCTCCTCCACGTCGAACGAGTGCATCTTGTTCACCCGTTCGAGGTAGATGACGCCGGGCTCGCCGTTCTCGTGTGCGCCCTCGACGATGTCCTCCCAGACGACCTCGGCGGGCATCGACAGGACCTCGCCGACCTCGACGTACTCGCCGAGGCCGAACATCTCGTAGAGCTCCTTCGTCTGCGGCGTCGCGACGTGGGGCTCCTCGGTGCGCGGGTTGGTGAACGTGAAGTCCTCGCCATTCTCCAGCGCCTCCATGAAGTCGTCGGTGACGCCGACGGAGATGTTGAAGTTCGAGAGGTGGCCCTCGACGGCGTTGCGCAGGTGCTTCGGGACCCGGCCCTCGTCGTCGATGAGCTCGCGGGCCTCCTCCAGTGCGTCCGCGAAGGAGGTGTGCGTGTAGTCGTCGGGGTCGTTCAGCCGGAGGGTCTGGGCGAGCGAGACGTCCTTGTTCTTCGAGTGGATGAACTGGATGACGTCGGGGTGCGAGATTCGCATGACACCCATCTGTGCGCCGCGTCGCGCCCCACCCTGCGCGATGGTCTCGCACATCTGGTCGAACGTCCGCATGAAGGTGATGGGGCCGGAGGCGATGCCGCCGGTCGAACCGACCGCGTCACCGTAGGGGCGGAGCCGCCAGAAGGCGTAGCCCATGCCACCGCCGGACTGGAACACCTGGGCCGCCTCCTTGGCGGTCTGGTGGATGTCGTCGATGTCGTCGTCGGGCGAGTCGACGAAGCAGGCCGAGAGCTGCTGGAGCTCGTCGCCCGCGTTCATGAGCGTCGGCGAGTTCGGCATGAAGTCCAGCTTCGACATCATCTCCTGGAACTCCTCGGAGACGTCCTCGACGTGCGTGCGGACGTCCGCGGGCAGCTCCGGGACGATGGTGTCGTAGGCGAACTTGTTGACGTTGTAGATGGTGAGCTCGGTCTCCGCCTCGTCCTCGGCAGTGACTCCCGTGCCGAAGACCTCGGCGGCCAGCTCGTCCCGTCGCGGGTGGTCCGGTTTGAGCTGGGCCGGCGTCACCGTGATGGTCTCGTCCTGCTTCTCGGCCTCGTAGACGGCCTCGGCGAGCGCGATGTTCTTGCCGACGCGCTCGAAGAGGTCCTCCTGCTCCTCGATGAGCTCGCCATCGGCGTCCTTCCGGAGGTATCGCGCCGGCAGGATGTTCTGGTACGCGTTGTCGGTCAGGCGCTCCGCGAGGGTGTCGCCCTCGGTGCGCTTGACCGGTAGCTCGAGTTCGTCGGCGGACAGGTCCGACCGGCTCATTCGTGTCCCTCCCCACCGACAGCGGCCCCCTGTCGGCCGTTTCCGTATGTTCCGTTTGGTCTCGTTTGCATCGTTTGTAGACGAAGTTTCGTTACTGTTGCACCCGTCATAAATGGACAGGTTACGGTTCGTTTGTCCTATTGAAAGCTCGGTTGTCTTCGGAGCGTCGCCACTGTCCCAGGATGCCCTGTCTTCCCGAGCCACCGCTGACCGTGGCTACTGAGACATATGTAGGGCACCATCAATAACCCCACGGAAACCGGAGTGAAAGTGAAACTGTGGCGACGAGACGAGGGGGGATGATTACGGACCAATTAGTTTCGCCCGCATCCTTATGCCCCCGCGGGGTGTCGGACCGGGTATGGTAGACCCGATGCCCCTGCTGCCGTTGCAGTCGACCGTCGAGCTCGCCGGAGCGGCGGTGCTCCTGATCGTCGCACTCGTGGTCATCTTCAAGATAATCCGGGTGGCCTACAGTATCGCGGTGAAGGTCATCGTCATCGCCATCGCGGCGCTCATCATCCTCTACGCGCTCGCGCTCGCCGGCATCAACCCGCTGGGACTGCCGGCGGCCGTCGCGCCCGCACTCACCGCGCTCTGAAGCGCGGGACGAACCGGACGCGAAGCGACCCGCGCGGTCAGCCCCCGCGCGCGTCGGCGACCAGCCCGAGGAAGTTGTCCACCACGTCGTGTCCCCTGCCCGTGAGCACCGACTCCGGGTGGAACTGCACGCACTCGATGGGATGTTCGCGGTGGCGCACGCCCATGACGAGCCGTTCGGTGCCGTCCGCGCCCGCGTGGTCGGCCGTCGCGGTCACGGCGAAGCAGTCGGGTACCGTCTCGGCGACCAGCGAGTGGTAGCGCCCCGCCGAGAAGCCCTGCTCGATGCCGGCGAACACGCCCGTCCCGTCGTGGTCGACCGGCCACGCCTTCCCGTGGACGGGGTCGGGCGCGCGCCCCACGCTGCCGCCGTAGGCGTAGACGGCTGCCTCCAGCCCGAGGCAGACCCCGAACGTCGGCACGTCGGGACTCACCTCGCGGAACACCTCGGGCGTGACGCCCACGTCGCGCTCGTTCTTCGGGTGGCCGGGGCCGGGCGAGACGACGAGGGCGTCGGGGTCGAACGCCCGTATCTCGTCGAGACTCGCCGTGTTCCGCAGGACGAGCGTTTCGGGCTCCGCGTCCGAATCGAGCAGCGACGACTCGACGTACTCCACGAGGTTGTAGGTGAACGAGTCGAAGTTGTCGACGAACAGCACGCGGGTCATCGGGGCACCTCCGGGACGGGCTCCTCGGGTTCGCGCTCGATGCGCCGGAGCGCGGTCAGCACGCCGTCCATCTTGGACTCGGTCTCCTCGTACTCCGCACCGGGGTCGCTGTCGGCGACGATGCCCGCGCCCGCACGGACCCGAACGCGGTCCTGCCCGTCCGCGGCCGCGCCACGTTCGACCGTCGCGGTGCGGATGACGATGGCCACGTCGGCGTCGCCGGTCCAGGAGTAGTAGCCGACGCCGCCGCCGTAGAGGCCGCGGGGGTCGTCCTCAAGTTCGTCGATGATCTCCATCGCGCGGACCTTCGGCGCGCCGGTGAGCGTCCCGGCGGGGAAGGCGGCGCGCGTGGCGTCGAACGCGTCGGCATCGGCAGCGAGCGCGCCCGTCACGGTGGACTCGATGTGCTGGACGTGGCTGTACTTCAGGACGTTCATGAACTCCTCGACGCGGACGGTTCCCGGCTCGGAGACGCGGCGCACGTCGTTGCGCGCGAGGTCGACGAGCATCGTGTGCTCGGCGCGCTCCTTGTCGTCGGCGAGCATCTCGCCCGCCAGGCGACGGTCCTCGACGGGGCTGTCGCCGCGTCGGCAGGTGCCCGCGATGGGGTTCGACGTGACGCGGCCGCCACCGACGGAGACCAGCGTCTCCGGGCTCGCGCCGACGACGTGGCGGTCGCCGTGGGCGAGCAGGTACATGTACGGCGACGGGTTCACGTCACGGAGCGCGGCGTACAGCCCGAGCGGGTCGCAGTCCCCGACGAGCTCGCGGGTCCGGGAGATCACACCCTGGTAGATGTCGCCGTCGAGGACGTGCTCCTTCGCGTGCCCGACCGCACGCTCGTACGCCTCGCGCGAGCCGGCCGTCTCACCGGTGCGGACGAAGCCACCGGGGTCCGGGTCGGCGGCGGCCGCGAGCACGCCAGCGACGTACTCGGCCTCGGCGACGAGCGAATCGTAGACGGCACCGGCATCCTCGTCGTCGCGGACGACCGGCGTGACGACCAGGGACACCTCGTCGGCGTGGTGGTCGAAGACGAGCGTCTTCGTCGTCAGGACGAACTCGGCGTCGGGCACGTCGGAGTCCGGCCTGTCGAGGCCGACCTCGTCCAGGAAGAGGTCGTAGACGGACTCGTAGCCCAGGAAACCGACGAGGCCGCCGTCGAGCTGCTGGCGCTCGGTGTCGGGGAAGCCGACGGGTTCGGCGTCGGGCATCGCCGACCGGAGCGTGTCGAGCGTGTCGTCACCGTCCGGGTCGACGAGTCCCGCATACCGCTCGTCGCAGACGTCGACCGTGGTCTCGTTCTCGGTTATCGACACCACCGCGGCGGGGTCGTAGCCGACGAACGAGTAGCGCGCGTGACGGT
Organism: Haloarchaeobius litoreus; assembly: GCF_024495425.1. NCBI lineage: Archaea > Methanobacteriati > Methanobacteriota > Halobacteria > Halobacteriales > Halorubellaceae > Haloarchaeobius > Haloarchaeobius litoreus. Next base: position 56,910 of record NZ_JANHJR010000001.1, read on the forward strand.
CGCCGTCGTCGGGCCGGAACGCGCCGTCGGGGTCGCTGGAGGCGGTCTTCTCCGCGCTCTCCAGCAGGAACGAGTGCTCGGTCTCGCCCGACAGCGCGGCGTACGCGCCCAGTGGCGAGCTGTCCACGTCGAGCGTCGTCTGTGCGCGCACGACCGCCGGTCGGTCGGCGGTGGCGGTCGCGTCGACGAGGTCGCAGAATGTGTCGCGGTCGGGTGTCAGCGTAAAACCGGCGTCGTTCATGGCTCCACCGTCCGCGGTCGATAGCCCTGGGACTCCCGCGTGGCGGCGACGAACGCGGCGAGCGCGTCGTGGTCCTTCACGCCGCCGCGCTCCTCGACACCGCTGGCCACGTCGACCGCGAACGGGTCGACCGTCGCGACGGCCTCGGCGACGTTCTCGGGTGTGAGCCCGCCCGCGAGGACGACCGGTACGTCGAGGTCGGCGGTCGCCGCCCTGGTGCGGGCCCAGTCGTGCGTCTCGCCGGTGCCGCCACCGCCGTCCTCGCCGATGGAGTCCACGAGGAGTGCGTCGACGACGTCGACGTAGCGTGCTGCGGTCTCCGGTGCGGCCGCGTCGACGTGCTTGACGACGCGTGCATCGACCCGTGACCGGAGGTACGCCACGTCGCCCGGCGGCAGGTCGCTGTGTATCTGGACCGCGTCGGGCTCGACCTGCTCGACGAGGGAGACGGTGCGCGCCGGGGCGTCGGGCATCGTCACCAGTACGGTCGTCACGAACGGCGGTGCGTGGGCGACGAGCTCGGTGGCGCGCTCGGCCGATATCTCTCGCGGGGAGTCGACCGGCACGTCGACGACGAAGCCGATGGCGTCCGCGCCCGCCTCGACGGCCGTGTCGACGTCTTCCTCGCGGGTGAGTCCGCAGACCTTCACGCGAGTCATTGCGCGACGGCCGACTGGAGGTCCGCCAGCCGGGCGGCGGCGTCGCCCGACTCGATGGCCTCGCGGGCGCGCTCGATGCCGCCCTCGATGGTGTCGACCTCGCCGGCGACGTAGATGGCAGCGCCCGCGTTGGCGAGGATGATGTCCCGCTTCGGGCCGGTCACGTCGCCGCGGAGGATGCCTTCGAGGTCGGCGGCGTTCTCCTCGGGCGAGCCACCGGCGACCGCGGCGACGGGCGCGCGCTCGATGCCCAGGTCCTCGGGCGTGACCGTGTACTCCTCGACCTCGCTGCCGGTGACCTCGGCGACGACCGTCTCGTCGTGGATGGCGATCTCGTCCATCCCGGAGCCGTGGACGACCAGTGCGCGTTCGACGTCCATCCGGGCGAGCGCGCGGCCGAGCACGGGAACGAGGTCGGGGTCGTAGACGCCGACGACCTGCGCGTCCGCGCCGGCGGGGTTCGTCAGCGGGCCGAGCACGTTGAACACCGTCCGCATCCCGAGCTCCTGACGCGGGCCGATGACGGCCTTCATCGCGGGGTGGAACACGGTCGCGAGCATGAAGCCGATGCCGTCGTCCTCTATCTGGGCCTCGACGGCGGCGGGCTCTGCGGCCACGTCGACGCCCGCGACCTCCAGCACGTCCGCGCTCCCCGACGACGAGGAGACGGAGTAGTTGCCGTGCTTGGCGACGGGGACGCCCGCGCCGCTGGCGACGAGTGCGCTGGTCGTGGAGACGTTGATGGTGTCGTAGTCGTCACCACCGGTGCCGCAGGTGTCCACTAGCGGCGTTCGGTTCGGCGAGATGGTCCGTGCCGCCGCGCGCATCCCCTCGGCGAAGCCGGCTATCTCGGCCTCCGTCTCGCCCTTCGCGCGGAGCGCCGACAGCATCGCCCCGATCTGGGCGTCGGTCGCGTCCTCGAAGACGTGGCCCGCGACCTCGCGGGCCTCGGTCTGTGACAGGTCCTCCCCCTCGGCCACACGTTCGATGTATTCCTTCATTATGGGTCACCAATGTATGGTTTAGTCTTACGATGTACAAAATCGTACATCGACTTAAACGTGTCGTCACCGTGCCAGGGTTCAAGTACGGGAACGGGGCCACTCCGGGGCACGATGTCCCCATCCCACAGCCGACGACACGTACTGCGTACAGCCGCCAGCGCCCTCACCACCGGTGGGCTCGCCAGCGCCGCCCTCACCGGGACCGGTGCCGCCGATGAAGGAGCATCCCCGCGGAACGACACAGACGAGCCACCGATCGCCGTCCACGGTGCCGAAGCCGTCCCGTCCGGGTGGGACGACCGCTACCGAACCATCGTCGGGCGCGAGGTCCGGTTCGCGCTCGCGCGGATGACGACGATGGTCGTCCGCCCGGGCGGCCCGCGCGTCGACAAGTGTACATGGTCCATCGACGGAACCGTCTCGCTGTCGGGGCCCGCGGTGACACGAACCTGGACGACGACGGGCACGCACGAGATCGGCCTCACCGTCGCCTACAGCGACGGAAGCGTCGCCCGGCGGAGCCTTCGGGTCGACGTGGCCGAACCGAACGAGGCTCCGCTCGCGGTCCCCGACGTGTATCCCGCTCGCTGGTTCGACGACGGCGTCGCGGTGACCGCCGGCGAGATCGTGACCTACGACGCGACCGGGAGCGAGGACGACGACGGCCAGGTCGTCACTGCGACCTGGGACTTCGATGGCTACGTCGTCGACGGGATGGTCGTCGAACACGAGTTCCGCCGGACCGGCCCCAAGACGGTCACGCTCTCCGTCACCGACGACGACGGCGCGACGGCCGAGACGGAGCTGTTCGTCTACGTGGAGCGCCCCGACCGCTGACCCGTCGCCGTCGCCCTGTCTCGGACCACCACACGCCGCCCCAATCGAAACCCTTTTTTATACCAGCGGTGAACGAACGAGTGCACGCAACGGAGAACCAGTGCGCCACCGGGTTGGTGGTCTAGTCTGGTTATGACACCTCCTTGACATGGAGGAGGCCGGCAGTTCAAATCTGCCCCAACCCACTTTTCAGCGACCCACGCGACGAGCGAAGCGAGAGCCCGTCGCTGAGGATGGGTGCAGGTGGGGTTGAACCAGGCGCAGTGGGGCGACCGTGGTTCAACTCTGCCCCCCACACACTTCCCCTGAAAACCCACCAGACAGTGGTGCCGCCCTACGTACCTCGACAGAACCCTTTTAGGAGGTGATACCCACCACTGAGTGAACAAATGTGTCCAGCCACCGGTCCGGAGCGACCGACCACGTTGGCCGTCTACCGCGACGCGGCGGGCGTCCTCGATGGCCACCTGACCGGGTTCGACGACGCGGCCGTCGTGCGGGTCGCCACGATGGACGTGTTGCTCGAACACGTCGCCGACGGGCTGGACTGCGTGCTCTGCGCCGGTGCGGACGCGACTACCGTGCTCGACGGGACCCGCGCCGACCACCGGACGCCGGTGGTCGTGGTCGACGAGGCGGGCGACGCCGGGCTGGCGAGTCGCGTCTCGGAGCATCGGAACACGCTGTACGTGCCCGCCGGTCGGCTCGCGGAGGCCGACTACGACCTGGGAGCGGCGGTCCGCGAGCTGATTGCCGACTGGTGGGCGGTGACCGACAGCCGACGGCGGTTCGCCGCGCTGGAGTCCGCTCGGGAGGGCATCGGCATCCTCGACGCCGACGGCGAGTACGTGTACGCGAACCGGTCGTACGCGGCGAAGTACGGCTACGAACCGTCCGACCTCCTCGGTGAGCACTGGCGAGTGCTCTATCCGAGCGAGGAGGTGACCCGGTTCGAGGAGGAGATACTGCCCACGCTGGAGCGCGAGGGCGCGTGGACCGGGAGGGCGATCGGTCGCCGTGTCGACGGCGAGGAGTTCCCCGAGGAGCTCTCCCTGGCGAGGCTCGACGACGGGGGTCACGTCTGCGTGCTCCGGGACATCACCGACCGCCAGCAGCGCGAGGAGCGGCTGCAGGTGCTCGACAGGGTCCTCCGACACAACCTCCGGAACAAGATGTGTATTGTCCAGGGTCTCGTCGACGACGCGCTCCGCGCGACTGCCGACGACGCGGTCCGCGAACCGCTCGAGAGCGCACAGCAGGAGGCGTCGGAGCTGCTGGAACTCGCCCAGAAGGCACGGACGTTCCACCGGTTGCTCGACCGCGCTCGACTGGACCACGCGCCGGTCGACCTCACCGAGTTCGTCGCGGGCGTCGTCGACTCGATGTCGCTTCCGGCCCGGGCTATCGAGGTCGAGGCGGCCGACGACGGCCTCGCTATCGAGGCGGACCCGGCGCTGCTCGAGACGGTCATCCAGGAACTCGTCACCGTGCTCGTGGAGGCCAGCGACGCCGACGGACCGGTCACGGTGAGCGTCGGCACGGCGGCACCCCACGGGGCGGCAGTCCGGCTCTCCATCCCCGACGCGTCGCTGTCGTCCGCCGAGTTCGACGTCGTCGAGCGCGGCGAGGAGACGCCGCTGTACCACGGTGAAGGAATCAGTCTCTGGTTCGTGCGCTGGGCGACCGTGCTGATGGGCGGTCGCATCGAGTTCGACACGGAGGGCGTCCAGCTCTTGCTGCCGCGTGCCGACAGCGCGGCCGAGGAGCAGGCCCTCGACGAGACCTGACGCGAGCGACTGCTATCGTCCGTCTTCCTCGACGTACTGCTCCTCGATGCCCCTCTTGCCACCGATCGCCGCGCTGAGCCGCCGCGTCGCCACGTCGAAGACGACGACGAGCGGGAGCAACACCAGTTCCACCACGCGGAGCGGCCGGGCGATTCGGAGCGCCCACGACAGCGCGTTCCCGAGCCCGTAGGATTTCGGGACGATCTCGCCGAACACGAGCACCGTCGCGCTCGCGACGACGGTGGCCAGCACCACGGCGACGCCCGTCGAGAACGACTCCACGAGGATCGCGGTCGTGATGCTCGATATCGCCACGTTCACCACGTTGTTGCCGACGAGCAGCGTCACGAGCAGCCGGTGGGGGTCCTCGCGCAGCTCGGCGAGCTGTGCGGCCCGCCCGTCGCCCGCCGTGGCGCGCTCGGTCAGCTGTTCGACCGGGAGCGAGAAGATGGCGGTCTCGCTGGAGGAGAAGAAGGCACTCAGACAGACCAGTACGACCACCGCGACGATGCCGAGCGGGACGAGGGGAAGCGCGACCATACCAGCCCCTCCCGCCACACGGAGAAGAAACCCCGGTGAGTGGGAGTCGCTCAGTCGACGATCTCGACGCCGTCCTCGCTCACGCGCACGTCGAGCAGGCTCTTGACCTCGTGGCCCATCGGCACCGGCTCGGACTCCACGCGCCGGATGACCGTCACCACGTCGACGACGTTCGCGCCGACCTCCTCCAGTGCCTCCGTGATGGCCGCGACGAACGCACCCGTGTTCGTCAGGTCGTCGAGCACGAGCACGTCGTCGCCTTCCTCGACGTCGTTCAGGTAGAGGCGGTCGTCGCCCGCGTCGAAGGCGTACTCGTCGTCGAAGCCGTACTGCCGGTCGCGGATGACCACCAGCGGGATGTCCGAGACGAGCGACACCGCCGTCGAGACGTGGACGCCCATCGTCACCGGCGTCGCGATGACGTCAGCGTCGGCGAGGTCTGCCACCTGGCAGATGCCGTTGACGACCTCGCGGACGAGGTGCGGATCGAGTGTCGGGATGCCGTTGCTGATGGGGTGGACGAGGTACGGCCGTCCGTTCCGGTCGATGACTGGGGCCTCGTGGACCGAGCGTTCGAGGGCGTCCATGTTGATGCGTTGTCTGTCGGTAGCGGGTAAAACTGCGTGGATTTCCGTTCGTGCTCTCGTGAGTCGCTGTCGGTGGATGCGTGGCCCGGGGTACTACCAGCGGGAAAGGGCCGACAGCCTCGCCCCGCGGACCGCTCGCGTCGTCTCGCCAGCCGCGCGCCCCGGCTGGTTCTTCGCTGCCGCCCGTGGAGGTTCACGAATATCGTAAACCTTCAGTCCCGCCGTTCGTCCCGCAGCCGCAGGTTCTCGTGGATGCCGAGCACGAGGGCGGGGACGACGACGATGAAGATGTGCTCCTCGATGGGGATCCAGAGCAGTTCGACGCCGGTGCGCATGGGGATGGAGAAGACGCCAACCTCCAGCGTGTACCAGTCCCAGACGTACGCGACCGGGTAGAGCACGGCGATGGTCCGGCCTGCGCGGGCGAGGGCGTCGGCCCGGAGGAGCAACAGGAGTGCAGCGGTGCCGAAGACGACCTCGGTCGCGAGGTACGTCCACGGGCCGAGGACGGTGATGTCCGGGAGCATGTCGGGGGCTAGGGACCGGAGCGACATGGTTCCCAGGGCGGTCTGCGCGGGTGTTCGGGACCGGGGGACTGGGCACGAACCGGTGAGAATTGGCGGTATCTTCAAGACCGGTCGGGCGGAACTTACAGATGTACTATGGATATTTCTGATATTGCGACCGAGGAGTTCATCGAAGTCGACGTGAAGACCCGGCTGGGGAAGGTCCGTTCCCTGTTCGAGCGGGAGAACCCGAAGGGCATCATCGTCACCCGGGATGGCGAGTACGACGCGGTTCTCACCGAGCGAGAGATCATCCAGTCGCACGTCGAGGACGACGCGAAGGTCGCGGCGCTGGTCAAGCCGAGCCGGAACGCACCGGCACCGAAGGTCGAGCGCTACGAGGACATTCGGGAGACGGCACGTGTCCTCGTCGAGGGTGGTGTGAAGGTAGCACCGGTGTTCGAGGGTGACAACCTCTGGGGCATCGTCACCGCGGACGCGATCCTCGAGGCTGTCATCGAAAACCTCGACGCGCTCGACGTCGGGCAGATCTACTCTGACGACCCCGTCACGGTGAACGACAGCGATGGCCTCGGGACGGTCGTCAACCTGCTCCGCGAGCACGGCATCTCGCGACTGCCGGTGCTGGACGACTCCGGCGGGCTCACCGGCGTCGTCACGACCCACGACGTCGCCGACGTCGTCATCCGCGGGATGACCAAGTCGACCCGGGGCGAGCGTGCCGGCGACACCGACCGGATGCTCGACATCCCGGTGTACGACATCATGACCAGTCCGGTCCAGACGACGACCCTCGGCGAGTCCGTCGAGGAGGCCGTCTCGCGAATGCTCGAGGACGACCTCGGTGGCCTGGTCGTCGTCGACCCGGAGGACGACGACCGGGTCGTCGGCGTGGTCACCAAGACCGACGTGCTGCGTGCGCTGACGTTCACCGAAGAGGAGCACATGGACGTCCAGATCACCAACATCTCGCTGCTGGACACGCTCTCGCGTGAGACGATCCGCGACTCGCTGACGGACGTGCTCGACAAGTACCAGAAGATGCAGGTGATGCACGTCCACGTCCGCTTCCAGCAGCACAAGGAGAAGCTCCGTGGCACGCCGCTGATCTACTCGCAGATCCGGGTGCGGACGACCGACGGGCAGGTCGCCGGCTCCGGCGAGGGCTACGGCGCGGAGAGCGCGTTCCGCGTCGCACTCGACAAGTTAGAGCGCAACGTCCTCGAGATGAAGAGCTACCGGTCCGACGAGGAGTACCGCGGCCAGCTCGCCCGGAAGCTCAACGAGCTGTAGGTCGGTCCCTGCGGGGCTGACCACCTCACCTCGACCAGCCGCTCACAGCTCGGTCGCTGCGATGCCGGCGTCCGTTATCTCGAACTGTATCGACTCACCGGCGGGTTTGGCTCGATGTTTCTCCAGCGTCGCCCGACGGTTCCCGCCGCGGAAGCGGTCGATGCGGACGACGGTGCCCATCCAGTGCTCCAGCGTGTTGCCGCCCAGCGCCCGCGTCCGGTCGCTGTCCGGGTCGCTGAACACCTGGTTGGTCAGCAACACGGCGAACTCGTGCCGGCGCGCGAGCGACAGCAGGTGGGTCACCTGTCTGCCGACCTTCCGGAGCGCGTCGCCGGCCTCGCCGTCCTCGCCACGCTTGAGCCGGTAGAAGCCGGTCGCTGAGTCCACCACCACGAGGTCCGCGCGCTCGGCGAACCCCTCGACGTCGCGGACGGCCTCCTCCTGCTCCTCGAAGTCGAGCGCCTCCTCGATCACGATGCGGTCCGTGATGTCGGCCAGCTCCTCGTCGGAGCGCTCGGCGCGGGCGCTCGCGACCTGCTCGAACCGGTCGAGCGAGAGGCCCTCGGTGTCGACGTAGACGACGGTGCCGCCGTTCGCGGCGGTCTCGACGGCGGTCACCAGCGCGACGTTGGTCTTCCCGGCCGCCGGTGGGCCGTACACCTGCGAGACGGTCCCCCGATCGAAGCCGCCGCCGAGGAGCCCGTCGAACGGCTCGTACCCGGTGGTGATGCTCTCGGTCACGTCTGCCCCTGGGGCGGCTCCGGATAAAAGTCCACGGAAGGCATTAAGCCCGCCCGCACGGAAGTTCGGGGAGTGATAGTCGTCGCGACGGCTGACTTCGAGCTGTACCACGAGGTCGTCACGGAACTGCGGGACCGCGGGGTGACGTTCACGACCGTCGAGCCGGGCGACCCGCTCCCCGAGCGGACAGACGTGGTCGTCGTCGGCGAGGACGAGGAGGTGGACACCGGAACGGACGGCGACCGCACCCCCGTTCACGTCGTCCGCGCGTCGCCCGACGCGCCGCGGCGCGCGGTCGACGCCGCGCTCGCGTATCTCCGCGGTGGCGACGGCCGAACCGTCGTCGGCGTCGACCCCGGTCGCAAGCCCGGCATCGCGGTGCTCGCCGGCGACACGGTCGTCGCGGCGTTCCAGGTGCCCCGCGACGACGCGGCCGCCGTCGTCAGGGCCGAGGTGGCCGACGCGGCCGACCCCGTGGTCAGGGTCGGCGACGGCGCGCGGCTCGACGGTGCGGCCATCGTCAACGAGCTGGAGGACGTGCGCGTCGAACTCGTCGACGAGACGGGAACGACGCCGTACCTCGGCACCGGTGCACGCGGAATGGGCGACGTGCTCGCGGCGGTGAACATCGCCCGTCTGGAGGGCGAGGTCGTCGAGAAGCGGGACATCGAACCGACCGCCGGCGAGCTCCAGATCATCAAGGACCGCTCGCGCGAACAGTCCACGGAGAACCGGGCCATCGACGAGGTGCTCGCGCGCAGGGTCGCCGCCGGCGAGCTGAGCATCGAGGAGGCCCTGGAGCGACACGCCGACCCAGACGAAGAGTAGGAGAGAGGGGACGAACCGCGAACGCCGGCCTCCGTGGGGTTTCCACCCCCCGGTCGGGCTGGCAGGTCGAGTTTCCCGGTCGGGCAGCCGGTCGCGTGTCGGCAGCGGCCGACCCAGTCAGCGGGCGGTCCAGTCGCAGTCGCAGCAGGCGGGCACGCCCTGCACGTTGACGAGGTCGCCGGTACACGACGGGCAGTCCGTGGTCACGGCGACACCGCCGTCCGCGATGGCGGTCGGCGTCCCGTCGGTCGCCTCGGCCTCCGCATCGTTCTCGGCGTCGGCGACGGGCGCTGCACGTCTCCAGATGCCGAAGTTGAACGGGTGGTGGTCGTAGATGGTCTCGCGCTCCCCGGTGGTGTCGTTCTCGGTGGGCATGGCCTCGTACCTATCAGGAGAACTCGTCCGCATTCCATATAAGGTTAGCTGAAAAAATGTATGGGGGGCTAAAGAGTATTAATATGGACTAAGGTGTGTGGCGATATGCCTATGTATGCATCATATGGCTGGGTGCGTGACCGTCACCCACGCCTCCAGCACGGGCATCACGAGGCCAGCAGGGTGTAGGGCGTATCGACCCGTCTCTCACGCGTCGTTACGGCGCAGTATCACGTCGCCGGCGGGTCCGCTGGCCCCGGTAGCAAAAGACATATCGGGCCACGAACCGGAGTGGACACCATCCCCGTAGCCTGAATCATGAACGAAGTTCAACTGGAGGTTGCCAAGGCGTACCCGAACGACTCGGGGCGCGGTATCGCCAGGCTCGACCCGGATACGCTGTTACATCTGAAGTTGAGTCCCGGCGACATCATCGAGATCGAGGGTGCAGACACCACCGCGGCCAAGGTGTGGCGTGCGGACCGGCAGGACTGGAACACCGATACGGTGCGCATCGACGGGTTCACCCGTCAGAACGCTGACGTTGGAATCGGCGAACGGGTGACAATCCGGAAGGCGGAGGCGACGAAGGCGGAGACGCTCGTGCTCGCACCGCCCGAGGAGGCGTCGGTGCAGTTCGGCTCCGACGCGGCCGGCATGGTCAAGCGACAGATACTGAAGCGGCCCGTCGTCGAGCGCGACATCGTCCCGGTGATGTCGAGCACGAACCACCCCTTCATGCGCTCGCCCGGCCAGGCCATCCCGCTCATCGCGGTCGAGACCGAGCCGGAGGGCGTCGTCCTCATCACCGAGGACACCGAGGTCGAGCTGCGCGAGGAGCCCATCTCGGGCTTCGAGAAGACCGGCGGCGGCATCACGTACGAGGACATCGGCGGACTCCAGGGCGAGATACAGCGGGTCCGCGAGATGGTCGAGCTGCCGATGAAGCACCCCCAGATCTTCAAGAAGCTCGGCATCGAGCCGCCCCAGGGGGTGCTGCTCCACGGCCCGCCCGGCACGGGCAAGACGCTGCTCGCGAAGGCGGTCGCCAACGAGACCTCCGCCAGCTTCTTCTCCATCGCTGGCCCGGAGATCATCTCGAAGTACTATGGCGAGTCCGAGCAACAGCTCCGCGAGATATTCGAGGACGCGAGCGAGGAGTCGCCCTCCATCATCTTCATCGACGAGCTCGACTCCATCGCGCCCAAGCGCGAGGACGTGACCGGCGAGGTCGAACGCCGCGTCGTCGCCCAGCTGCTGACGATGATGGACGGGCTGGAGGCCCGGGGCCAGGTCATCGTCATCGCGGCGACGAACCGCGTCGACTCCGTCGACCCCGCGCTCCGTCGTCCCGGCCGGTTCGACCGCGAGATCGAGATCGGCGTGCCCGACGAGGTGGGTCGCGAGGAGATCCTCCAGATCCACACGCGCGGCATGCCGCTGTCGGACGACGTGAACCTCTCCCACCTGGCCGACGAGACCCACGGCTTCGTGGGCGCGGACATCGAGAGCCTGACGAAGGAGGCCGCGATGAAGGCGCTGCGCCGGTACCTCCCCGAGATAGACCTCGACGAGGAGGACATCCCGCCGAGCCTCATCGACCGGATGATCGTCAAGCGCCAGGACTTCCGCGGCGCGCTCAACGAGGTCGAGCCGAGCGCGATGCGCGAGGTGCTCGTCGAGCTCCCGAAGATCACCTGGGACGACGTCGGTGGCCTGCAGGACGCCAAGGACAACATCGAGGAGTCCATCGAGTGGCCGCTGAACCAGGCCGAGAAGTTCCAGCGGATGGGCATCGACCCGCCGAAGGGCGTGCTGCTCTACGGTCCGCCCGGCACTGGGAAGACGCTGATGGCGAAGGCGGTCGCCAACGAGACGAACGCGAACTTCATCAGCGTGCGTGGCCCGCAGCTGCTCTCGAAGTGGGTCGGGGAGAGCGAGAAGGCCATCCGGCAGACGTTCCGGAAGGCCCGGCAGGTGGCCCCGACGGTCATCTTCTTCGACGAGCTCGACTCGCTCGCGCCCGGCAGGGGCGGCGAGATGGGGTCGAACGTCTCCGAGCGCGTCGTCAACCAGCTCCTGACCGAGCTCGACGGGCTGGAGGAGATGGGCGACGTGATGGTCATCGGCGCGACCAACCGTCCGGACATGATCGACCCGGCGCTCATCCGCTCGGGCCGGTTCGACCGCCTCGTGATGGTCGGCCAGCCCGACGTCGAGGGCCGCGAGCAGATCCTCAAGATCCACACCGAGGACACGCCGCTCGCGACCGACGTGAGCCTGCGCGAGCTCGCCGAGCTCACGGACGGGTACGTCGGCTCCGACCTGGAGTCCATCGCCCGCGAGGCCGCCATCGAGGCCCTGCGCGAGGACGAGGACGCCGAGTCCGTCGACATGCGCCACTTCCGTTCGGCCATGGAGAACGTCCGGCCCACCATCACCGAGGACATCCTCGACTACTACGAGCAGATGGAGGACGAGTTCAAGGGCGGTACCGCGGACGTCGGCCCGGACCGTCGCGGCGGCCGCATCGGCTTCCAGTAACCCTCTCATCGGCTTCCAGCAATCCTCTCCGTCTTCCGCGCCGACAGTGACGGCTACGGCCGCTGTCGCAGTGTGTCCTCCCGCCGTCGTCCGCAATCGGCAGACGCGCTTAAGTTCCTCCCCCGTTCATCTGGTACCAGAGCAGATGCCGTCGGAAGCACCCTGTCCGGTTCCCGGCTCGGCACCCGTCCGGGCGGACGAGCGCTATCGCCCCCTCCGTGACCCGCAGGTCATCATCCTCGTGCTCATCGTGCTGGGGACGTTCGCCGTGATGGTCGGCGGGCTCGGCACCGGCCCGCCCTTCGGCGACGACAACAGCTCGGACGGGCCGGTGTTCCCGTTCTACGACTACGACGGCCAGGAGCAGCCGGAGCCGGAGGAGGTCACCCTGTCCGCGGACCGGACGGTCGTCGACCCCGGCGGCTCCATCGAGTTCACCGTGCGGGCCGGCGACAGGGCGGTGGCCAACGCGACGGTGCAGGTCGCCGGACAGTCGGTCGAGACGAACCGGAACGGCACCGCGACGGTCCGGTTCGAGACGCCGGGCGAGTACACGGCGCGCGTCGTCGAGCCCGAGGCGGACAACGACACGGTCGCACGGCTCCCGCTCCGGGTCCGTCGATTCACCGTCGACCTGTCGACGTCGGCGTCCGCGAGGACCGTCGTCACCGGGGAGTCGCTTCGGGTGCAGATCACCCGTGTCGACACCGACGAGCCGGTGACCGGCCGGGTCGTCGTCGACGGGCGGACAGTCCGGACGAACGAGTCAGGCGTCGCCACGCTCTCGTTCGACACGGCGGGCGGGTACGAGCTGCGGGTGGAGAAGGAACGCACGGACACCGAGCGGTTCACCGCGGTCCGCATCCCCGTCTCGGTCGAGCGGCGGACGGTCGACCTGAACCTGACGCTCTCGTCGGACCGGACCAGCGTCGACGACCTCGTGACCGTCGTCGTCACGCGGGCCGACACGGGCGAGCCGGTGAACGCCTCGGTGGCCGTCGACAACCGGAGCGCCTGGACCGGCCCGGACGGGACCGTCCCGGTCGAGTTCGACGAGAGCGGGACGTACACGGTGTCGGCCTCGGCGCCGCGGACCGACGCGGTGCGGTTCGCCGACGGGACGGCGAGCCTCCACGTGCGGCCCCGGCTGGTCGGGCTCGACCTCGCGGTGAGCCGGACGACGGTACCGGCGGGCGAACGCGTGACGTTCACGGTCACCCGCGCGACGACCGGCGAGCCGGTCGCGGGCACCGTCGAGCTGTTCGGGACGCGCTACCTGACCGACGAGGACGGCCAGCTCCGCATCCGGTTCCAGGTGCCTGGCGACGTGTCCGCCGTCGCTCGCGCGCCCGAGACGCCACGTGAGCGGTTCCTCTCCGACCGGACGAACCTCACGGTCGTCGGAGCCGACTACGCGGTGACCGGGTTCGACGCGCCGGCGACCGCCGCGCACAACGGAACGGTCACTGTCGCCGCGACGGTGACGAACGAGGGCAACGCTCGCGAGCCCGAGACGGTGACATATCGAATCGGTGATGCGGTGCTCGCCTCCCGCACGGTCGACCTCGACCCGAACGGGTCGACCCGGGTCGAGTTCACGGTCGAGCTGTCGGACCTCCCGCCGGGCGAGTACGTCCAGACCGTCGCGGTGGGCCGTGATGCGGCGGAAACGGCCATCACCGTGACCGGGAACGAGTCCGCGACACGGCCGCCGGAGGCGTGGGGAAAGCGGATGCTAGAGACCAGTAATTAACGGCTACGTTCCCACCTGAACAAAAAACAGTTTCTGCTGGTTATAAGTTTCTGCGTCCGGTAGCTTCACTTGACGATGTCGGGCCAGTCCCTCCTGGGCCGCCTCCCCGAGAGTCCCATCGATAGCGTCTCCCGGTCGGTCCCCCGGTCCGTACGAATGGTCGGCTTCTGGAGCGCCGTCTCGCTCCCGGTCGTGAACCTCGCACTCCTCGTGTGGGGACTCGACAGCCCGCTCAAGACCGCCGCGTTCCTCGTGCTGCTCGCCTGGAACGCGCTCGCGCTGGTCGTCGGCAAGCGGTACGACCCCTGAGCGCGCTAGCTCGTGCCGAGCAGTTCGACCTCCCGCGCGACGGCGCGTCGTTTCACCACGATGAAGCCGGCGAAGATGACGACGAAGCCGACGACGGTGGCGAGCGTGATGGGCTCACGGAGCACCAGCCAGCCCGAAAGCGCCGCGAACACCGGCGCGACGTAGGAGACCATGTTTATCTCGACGGGACCGAGCCGGTCGAGCAGGTCGAAGTAGATCAGGAAGCCGACCGCGCTCGCGGCGACCGCGAGGTACGCCAGCGAGAGGACGGCGGTGAGGTTCCACTCGACCATCGCGAACGACTCCGAGGGCATCGCGGCGCTCAGGACGTGCATCAGCGCCGCGCCGAGCAGCATCGACCAGGCCTCCATCGTCTCGATGGGCAGACCGCCGTCGACCCGCCGGGTGAGCACGCTCCCGAGGGCGAACGCGGCGGCCGCACCGAAGACGAGCGACTTCGAGACGACGGCGTCGGTCAGCAGTCGCCCGGGGTCGGGGTTCATCAGGACGACGACGCCGACGAGCGCGAGGAACATCCCGAGCCACGTCGAGGCGGTCACGGGCTCGTTCGGCAGGAGCAGGCGGGCGAAGGCGGTCGTCAGCACGGGCGAGAGCGCGACGAGCACGGCCGCCGCGGCGCTGCTGACGGGGCCCGTCTCCCCGACGAACAGCAGCGCGTGGTAGGCCGCGATCATGAACACGCCGCCGATGGCGACCTCCATCCAGCCCGCCCGCGTCGTCGGGTACCAGTCGTCGACGGCGACGACGGCGTAGCCGAGCATCAGCACGCCCGCGATGTCGTACCGGAGCGCGGCGAACAGCACCGGCGGGATGAACTCGACGCCTGCCTTGATGGCCATGAACGCGCTCCCCCAGACGGCCGCCAGCAGCAGGAACAGCGCGACGTTGCGGTACCGGGACACGTCACGTGTGAGTGCATGGACGGTAACAGGGCTTTCCCCTCCGGGGAATTCGGCCCCAATCCATGCGTGTGGGTGTCTGACACAGCCGGTTGATTTATACGAACCCTCGTCTATACGTCAGTCATGGCCGCCCACGGCCGACCCGCATTGCGGGACCTGTTCGACGAGTCGCCGACGCCGCATATCGCCCACCCGCCCGAAACGCACCATCGAGACTTCTACGTGGCCACAGACGGTTCCTACAGAGACGACCGTCCCGGCGGGCTGGGTGCCGTCATCGAGACACGCGACGGCACGCGTGTCGCCCGCGTCGCGTCGTCCGACTCGCCGCCGGACAACAACGTCGCCGAGTACCGTGCACTCCACCTCGGACTCGACGTACTCGCCGCACGCGCACCACCGACGGCACGCGTCGGCATCCTCGTCGACCACGACGACCTCGCCGCGAACGTCAACAACGCACTGCTCGCGGCCCGGCACCCCGACTGGGAGCCGACGATGCGCCTCGACGTCCCCGACGCCAGCGTGAACCACTGGCGGGGTATCCGTGCCCGCATCTCCGGCTTCGCCGAGGCTCGCGCCGCACGCATCCACTCGGACCAGAACCCGGCGCACCCGCTGGCCAACGACCCGTCACGATACGGGCACGTCAACCGGGAGCCGGACCGCTGCGTGCTCCCAGAGCCCGTGGAGCCGTCGCGGACGACGGGGCCGCAGTACCCACCGCCGTCCCGCGCGGACCGCAACGCCTCGGACTAGAGCAGGCGTCGCTCGACCAGCCTGACCGTGTGCCGGTCGGCGATCTCGAGGACGACCCGCTCGCCCGCGTAGATCGGTCGCTCGACCAGCAGCGACCCGTCGACGCTCAGGTCGAACAGGTAGTCCGTGTCCTCGGCGAGCCGCCCCGAGAGGTAGGCCCGCTCGCCGTACTTCAGCTCTCGTGTCCGCTCGTGGACCGTCCGCAGACTGTCGTACAGCTGCAGCTGGAACCCCGCGTCGACGGTCCCCGAGACGGTCGAGAAGATCTCCAGTTCCGCCGCCGGCGTCGGCGTCGACGCCGCGTCACCGGTCCTCGCGTCCGTCGCTGGCGCGTCGTCGACCGTGAGCGCCGTGTCCGCGTCGCCGTCGTCGCCACTCGACGAGTTCCGGAGGGTGACGCCGGCACAGCCGGCGGCGGCGACCGACCCGGCGACGGCGAGGAACTGACGGCGCTCCATACCGGAGTGTACGGGTACACACCCAAAAGTGCGAAGAAAAGACAAACCGCTCTTTGAGATACCGGCCCGCAACTGTCAGGTATCGTACTCGATGGGGCGGTGTCGGTCACTTTCGCTCTGCTCCCGAAACCGCCGCGGCGACAATGTGATTCACTTCCGCCAGGGTGGCACTAAATGTCAGATATTGATATGTTCATTGGGCCAGATAACATTGAAGTCCCTCCGGAGCAACGGTGCTAAGGCACAGGCTACACACCACGCGAGGGGACGGGAGGATTAGGACACTACCGTCTTCTCCCTCCGACGGCATAAGCCTTGCCCACAGAGAGACATCGCTGTCCCGTCGGGAGGTGGCCACGCGGCAGCCAGCGTCACGCCGCGGAGTCACGACACCATGTCACAACACGACCCGCAACTGACCGACCGAAGACGGAAACACGGAACGGCGCTCGGACGACCTCGCACCCGCACTCGGCACCAGCCGGTGAGAGACGATGCCTAACTCCAGTATGCAGGAGTCCCAGCAGCGGTCCAGCCGGAGCGACGTGGACGCGCTGGACATGACGGAGTTGGCGGAGCAGCTCGAACAGGTCGGCGGCGAGGCGACCTCGTTCACGTACCGCGAGTGGCTGCTGCTCGCACCGGCGGCGATCGCCCTCACGTATCTGCCCCTGGTGCTCGTGTTCGGGCAGGAACTGCTCTACTCGACCCGCGGGGGCGAGCCCCACCTGCTCGGCTTCGGGCTCATGGCCGCACTCGTGGGCGTCGCGGCCACGGCGACGGGACACCTCTACGACGACGCGAAGCACGTCGCCGAGACGAGCGACTGGTCGCCGAACCCGATGCACTACACCGCGACCGGCACTGTAATCGTCACCGCCGCGCTGGTCGGCCGGGTCCTCCTGCTCGACGGGACCATCGCACGCCCGGCGGAGTTCGTCGGCGGCGTCGTCATCGTCTCGGTGCTGCTCTCCTCGGTCGTCGCCGGCCCGGTCTACGTGTTCCGGCGACGGCGTCGGCTGGAGTAGGGACACCCCGTCCGGGCCGGCTCACAGCACCGTCGCCAGTCCGAGCGGGAGCAGGAACAGGACGGCGAAGGCGAGGGCGACCAGCGCCCGGGCGAGCAACCGGCCGTGGCGTCGCACCCCGTACCAGTCCACGAGCCACTCCTCGACGGCGTCGACCGCCCAGATGCCGCTCGTCACGAAGAAGCGGAAGACGTGGACGACCAGGTCGCCCAGCTCCGCGAGCGCGCCGGCTGGCGACGTCTCGGCGAGGTCGCCGCCGCCGCTGGCGGACCGCCGGGAGCGTCGGCCCCGCCGGCCCGACTGATTCCCACCGGCAGCGCTCGCGCTCTCGTCGGCGACCGGCAGGTCGCTTCGCTCCGCGTCCGCAGCGTCGTCTTCGTCGGCCGGCCCCCCACCGGATGCGTCCTGCCGACGGGCACGTGCGACCACGTCGCCACCGATGGCCGGCAGCGTCGACCGGCCCTCCGAGAGGTCCGGCGTCGCACCGGCGTCGGCGGTGTGCTTGCGCCGGAACTGCACCCGCCGGAGCGACGGCTCCCAGTCGGCCATCACCAGCGCCTCACCGTCCGCGAGGGACTGCACGTCCTCGGCAGCCTCCGAGCCCGCGACGCGGTCGACGACCGCCGTGTCGTTGTCCCAGGTGAGCCGGTGCCAGACGAGCCAGTCGCACTGCGTGATGAAGTCCTTCGACACCGAGGCGGGGCGTTGCGAGAGCCCACAGATGCCAAGCCCGCGCTTGCGTCCGCGCTTGGCGATGCGGATCAGCGTCTCCGAGAGGTCGTCCGACCCGCCGCGCTCGGGCAGGAACTCGTGGACCTCCTCGACGAGCACGAGGTACGGGTGCCTGGCCGTCTTCTCCGCGGCGAACAGCGCGTCGAGCACGGCCTTCAGGAGCTCGTCGGTCTCCGCGCCGAGCTCCGAGACATCGAACAGGATGGGGACGTTCTCCTCGACCGCTAGCTGCGCGAGCGAGTCGGGCTCGACATCGCGCGGGTCGAGGTCGCAGTGCTCCCCGGAGCCCACGGTCAGCATCTCGTAGCGCTCGGCCAGCCCGTAGTACTCGGCGTCGGTGTCGACGACGAGCAGCCCGCGCCCGCGCTCCAGCAGCTCCTCGGCGACGACGCTCGCGGTGTTCGACTTGCCCGCGCCGGACTTCCCGGTGACGAACCCCCGGCCGGTGAGCACGTCCGCCGTCGGGAATCGGACGCTCTCGTCGTCTCCGACCGCCAGCCCGTCGTCCTCGTCGCTCATTCGCCGGTTGGTACAGGCCGGACCACCATAGGTTTCCCCCCGGAACCCTTTTCGACCCCGACCGTGTCGGCTCGACCATGCGGACGCCGAACTGGCTGGACGACCCCGTGCATCGAGCCGCCGTCTCCGTCGCGGCGTCGACCGTGCTCCTCACCCTCGCCATGGTCGGCATCCTCTCGTTCTCGAACGGGGGCAACGCCGGCGTCGGGGGCCGGCTCCCGGCGTACGTCTTCGCGGCGGCGCTGGCGTTCGTCGTCACGCTGTTCGTCCTCGACGACCCCGCGGCCGACGGTGTCCAGATCATCGTCGCCGTCGCCGGCATCTCCCTCGGCGTGTTCGGGCTGGTCGCACTCGCCGGCGAGGGCGTCGTCTACGCCGTCGAACACCCCGGCGACGTGTTCGTGCCCCAGCTCCTGCTGTACATCGCGGCCGCCGGGCTCGTCTGTACGGGCGTCGGCGTCTGGGGGCTGCGCCACTGGCGGGAGTTCACGACCGGCGCGACGGGCCAGGAAGACGTGGAGTAGCAGGCTCGCACCTCGTTCGCAAGAGCCGGTCGAAACGTGACCGCGAAGCCCTACTCGTTCTGCTGTGCGTCGACGACCGCCACGCCGGCCAGATTCACGATGTCCTTGACCTCGTCGCCCCGCTGGAGCACGTGGACCGGCTTGTCCATCCCCACGAGCATCGGGCCGATGGCCTCCGCGCCGCCGAGGCGCTGGAGGAGCTTGTAGCCGATGTTGCCCGCCTCGAGGTTCGGGAAGACGAGCACGTTCGCGGGCTCCTCGAGGTCCGAGAACTCGTAGGTTCCCTCGAGGATCTCCTCGACGACGGCAGTGTCGGCCTGCATCTCGCCGTCGACCGGGTAGTCCACGTCGCCGTCGTTCCGGAGCATCTCGGCGGCACGGCGGGGCTTGCGCGTCCCGGGGTTGTCGACGCTCCCGAAGTTGGAGTACGAGAGCATGGCGACGCGCGGGTCGACGTTGAAGCTGCGGGCGAGCTCTGCGGTGTGGTCGGCGACCTCCGCGAGCACCTTCGCGTCGGGGTCCTGATTGACCGTCGTGTCGGCGCAGAAGATGACGCGGTTCTTGAACGTCAGCATGTAGACGCCGGCGGCGTAGTCGGCGTTCTCGGCGGTGCCGATGACCTGCAGCGGCGGGCGCAGGGCCGAGGGGTAGTGGTGGGTGAGCCCGGTCAGGAGCGCGTCGGCGTCGCCGCACTCGACCATCACGCTGCCGTAGTAGTTCGAGTCGCGACGGATGAGGTCCTCGGCCTCGCTCTTCGTCAGCCCCTTGCGCTTTCGCACCTGGTAGAGTCGCTCCGCGTAGTCCTCGTGGCGGTCGTCGTCGTCGGCACGGGGGTTCGCGATGGTCGGCTCGAAGTCGAGCCCCAGGCGCTCGGTCGTCTTCGTGATGCGATTCTCGTTGCCGATGAGGACCGGTTCGGCGATGCCCTGCTCCTCGAGCTGGTACGCCGCGCGGATCATCTTCTCGTCGGCACCCTCCGCGAGCGCGATGCGCTTGGGGTCGGACTTCGCCTTGTTCAGCACGACGCGCATCATCTCTCGGGACTTGCCCAGGCGGGCCTCGAGGCGCTCCTCGTACGCCTCAAGGTCGAGCTCCTGTCGGGCGCAGCCCGAGTCCATCGCGGCCTTCGCGACGGCAGGTGCGACCTCGAACAGCACGCGCGGGTCGAGCGGCTTCGGGATGATGTAGTCCGGGCCGAACTGCAGCGGCTGGTCGCCGTAGGCCTTGACGACCGCGTCGGGGACGTCCTGCTTCGACAGCTCGGCGAGGGCGCGCGCGGCGGCGACCTTCATCTCCTCGTTGATCTCCGTCGCACGCACGTCGAGCGCGCCGCGGAAGATGAAGGGGAAGCCGAGCACGTTGTTCACCTGGTTCGGGTAGTCCGAACGCCCGGTCGCCATGATGACGGTGTCGACGCGGGCCTCCTTCGCCGCCTCGTAGCCGATCTCGGGGTCCGGGTTCGCCATCGCGAAGACGATGGGGTTGTCGCCCATCGAGCGGACCATCTCCTGGTCGACCAGCCCGCCGATGGAGAGCCCGACGAACACGTCCGAGCCCGCCATCGCGTCGGCGAGCCCTCCCTCGTCGATGTCGCGGGCGAACTCCTGTTTGTACTTGTTCACGTCGCCGGCCTCGGCGCGGGCCTCCGTGATGATGCCCGAGGAGTCACACATCGTGATGTTCTCCCGCTTCGCGCCGAGGGAGACGTAGAACCGCGCCGTCGCCAGCGCGGACGCCCCCGCGCCGGAGAAGACGATGTCGAGGTCCGCGAGCTCCTTGCCCGCGATCTCGGCGGCGTTCAGCAGCGCTGCCCCGGAGATGATGGCGGTGCCGTGCTGGTCGTCGTGGAAGACGGGGATGTCCATCTCCTCCCTGAGCGTCTCCTCGATGGTGAAGCACTCGGGCGCGGAGATGTCCTCCAGGTTGATGCCCCCGAAGGTCGGCTCCATCGAGCTGACGGCCTCGATGATCTTCTCGGGGTCGTCCTGGTCGAGCTCGATGTCGAACACGTCGATGTCGGCGAAGCGCTTGAACAGCACGCCCTTGCCCTCCATGACCGGCTTGCTGGCCTGCGCGCCGATGTCGCCGAGGCCGAGGACGGCCGAGCCGTTGGAGATGACGCCGACGAGGTTCCCCTTCGCGGTGTACTTGTACGCGTCGTCGGGGTTGTCGGCGATGCGTCGGCACGGTTCGGC
Source organism: Haloarchaeobius litoreus (assembly GCF_024495425.1). Taxonomy (NCBI): domain Archaea; kingdom Methanobacteriati; phylum Methanobacteriota; class Halobacteria; order Halobacteriales; family Halorubellaceae; genus Haloarchaeobius; species Haloarchaeobius litoreus. Next base: position 78,073 of record NZ_JANHJR010000001.1, read on the forward strand.
CACGCCGGGCGAGTACGCCAGTGAGAGGTCGCGCTGTGTGTTCGTCGGTTTCGTCGTCGATATCTCCAGCTTCCCCGGTGGTTCCGCCTCGTGGTAGTCCAGTGAATCCTCGTCGAGTCCCATACGAATGCCACCACATGGTACGACTAAAAGCTAATCGAACCAACTGTTCGACAGTCGTCGAACTCCGCGGGCCGCGAGGGCCGCCCGAAGCGTTCTCACGACGCTGGAAGGACCGTGCGCTTGATATGGTCGTGCCCCCGAGCAACGACCATGAACTGGCTCGACCGCCGGAACGTCGCCATCCTCGGCGCTGTGACGACGGGGCTGACGTTCCTGCTCATCCTGCTCGGCGTGTACACGGCTGCGACGGGGACGGGGCTCACATGCCAGGGCCGCTGGCCGCTCTGTGGCGGGCCCCTGTTCGGCCTGCTGCCGCCGAACGTGGCGTCGTACCCCGAGTGGATCCACCGGTTCGTCGCCTCCATCACCGGGTTCTTCATCCTCGGGACGGCCTACGGCGCGTGGAAGGCGTTCGACAGCCGGCGTATCCACGCCGCGGTCGCCATCTCCATCGCCGTCCTGCCGGTGCAGGTGCTCCTCGGTCGGCAGACCGTCGTGACCTACACCGCGGGCGTCCAGACGCTCCACCACGGCGCGGCGATGGTCATCTTCGCCGGCCTCGTCGGCGCGACCGCGTGGATGTTCGACCGCAGCGGGGAGGACGGGACGACCGCGACGGCGGAGCGCGAGGGGACGACGCGGGCCGTCGACGCGGACTGACCACCCGACGACTTTTCACACCGGTGGCCGAACCGCCGAGCATGCTCCCCGCAGGAACCAGCTCCATCTTCGACTGGGGTGACGACTACTTCATCAAGGAGTACCGCAACGCCGTCGTCTACGGCGACCGCGACGCCACGGACGTCCTCCACGAGGGCGAGGTCCGGGTCCTCGCCAACGGCTGGGTCGAACTCCCGACCGGTCGGCTCATCTCGCCGGACGCGGTCCACCACGTCGACCCGGTCCCCGACGAGGACTGAGCGGCGACGAGTGGGGTCGGCGGCCAAACCGGCCGACAGGGCCGAGTTCGAACTCGCAAGATTCCCCGGAACCGGCTAACCGTTTTATATCGGGGTATCATACTCCACCGGTATGGATAGACGTAGCTATCTCAAGGCGAGTGGTGCAGCAGTGACGACGATCTCTCTCGCGGGCTGTGTGGACTCCCTCAGCGGTGGCGGGAGTGGCGGGGAGAACACGATAATCCCGGGGACAGCGTCGGGCTTCCCACCGTTCGAGATGAAGGAGGGCGACGAGGTCGTCGGCTTCGACATCGACCTGCTCGAGGCGGTCGTCGACGAGACCGACTACGAGCTCGCGGCCTGGGAGGACCTGAACTCGTTCGACTCGCTCATCCCGTCGCTCCGCAACGGTAACATCGACGTCATCGCCGCCGCGATGACCATCACACCGGACCGTGACGAGAACATCGACTTCAGCGACCCGTACTACAGCGCGAACCAGTCCATCCTCGTGCGCGAGGGCGGCGACTTCCAGCCCTCGGAGCTGTCCGACCTGCAGGGCCGTCAGGTCGGCTCCCAGTCCGGGACGACCGGCGAGGGCGTCCTCCAGGGGATGATAGAGGACGGCGACTTCCAGGAGTCGAACTACAACGCCTACGACACGTACGTGCTCGCGGTGACCGACCTCGAGAACGGCAACATCGACGCGGTGGTCCTCGACGAACCGGTCGCGGCGTCGTTCGCGTCCGAGCGCAGCGTCAGCGTCGCGTTCGTCTACGAGACGGGCGAGCAGTACGGCTTCGGGATCCGGAGCGGCGAGAGCGAGCTGCAGTCCGCGCTCAACGACGGGCTCGCGACGGTGCGTGAGGACGGCACCTACCAGGACCTGACGGCGGAGTGGTTCGGCGAGTAATCCGCGATGGTGCTGGAACTCACACCGGCAGCCGTCCCGCTGCAGGGCGGACTCGCTGACGCCGTGAGTCGGTTCTTCCTCGACAACCCCGACTGGGGGTACGTCTGGGGCAACCGGGACATGCTGCTGGAGGCGACAGTCGTCACCGTCCAGCTGACGTTCGTCTCCATCGTCCTCGGGTTCCTCATCGGGCTCCCGGCTGGCATCGCGGAGGTGTACGCGCCAGCGTGGCTCCGCGTCCCCGTCGAGACCGTCGGGGTCGTCGTCCGCGCGGTTCCCATCCTGGTCATCCTCATCTACATGTTCTACGTGTTCTCGGTGTCGAGCAGTCCGTTCATCGCGGCGACGTTCGCGCTTGGGCTCCGCTCGGGAGCGTACCAGTCCCAGATCTTCCGCGGGGCAATCCAGAGCGTCGGCGAGGGCCAGATGGAGGCCGCCCGCTCCGTCGGCATGAGCAAGCTGGAGGCCATCGTCTACGTCATCGTGCCGCAGGCGCTCCGGCGGTCGATCCCCGGCTTCCAGAACGAGTTCACCATCGTGCTGAAGGACACGAGCATCGCCATCATCCTCGGCGTCACCGAGCTGCTCGGGACGGCGGAGGACCTGTTCCTCCAGCAGAACCGGACCGGCACCGCGCTCGAGCTCATCCTCGCCATCAGCCTCGTCTACTTCGTGCTGACGGTGTCGACGAACCGCGGGCTGGAGTTCGCCGGCGACTACTTCGGCGTCCCGACGGGTGAGGGCGCATGAGCGACCCGCTTCTCCGCGTCGAGGACCTGCACAAGAGCTACGGCGACGAGAAGGTCCTCGAGGGCATCAGCTTCGAGCTGGAGAAGGGGGACGTCGAGGTGCTGTCGGGCCCGAGCGGTTCGGGGAAGTCCACCCTGCTTCGCTGTGTGAACCGGCTCACCGAGCCCGATTCGGGGACCATCTACCTCGACGGCGAGCGCGTCAGCGGCCCCGGAACCGACGTGAACAAGCTCCGGCGGCAGGTCGGGATGGTGTTCCAGGACTTCAACCTGTTCCTGCACCTCACCGCGATCGAGAACATCACGCTCGGCCTGCGCCGGGTGAAGGGGCTGGGCAAGGCCGAGGCCCGCGAGCGGGCGATGGAGCACCTCGAACGCGTCGGCCTCGCCAACCAGGCCAAATCCTACCCCGCCGAGCTCTCGGGCGGCCAGAAGCAACGTGTCGGCATCGCCCGGGCGCTCGCGATGGACCCGAAGCTCCTGCTGTTCGACGAGCCGACGAGCGCGCTCGACCCCGAACTGGTCGGCGAGGTCACGGGCGTCATGCGCGAACTCGCAGACGAGGGCATGACGATGCTCGTGGTGACCCACGAGATGGGCTTCGCCCGCGAGGCAGCCTCGCGCATGATGTTCCTCGACCAGGGCCACATCGTCGAGCGCGGGCCGCCCGAGCAGCTGTTCGAGCACCCCGAGCAGGCACGCACCGCGGAGTTCCTGCAGCGCATCACGCAGCTCCACGGCGGTGAGAGCGCGTGAGTTACGCCGAGGACCTCAGGCGGATACGTCGGACCGAGGGCCGGTCCGCCGGGTCGTGGGTCCTCGTCGTGGCCGGTGTCCTGTTCTGGGGCTACCTGCTCATGCGCTGGCTCATCAACTGGAACTGGGTTCCGTTCGGGACGCCCGGCGAGCCGCTGGTCTCGCCCGAGGCGCTCGGGCTGACCGGCGGCACCGCCACCGCGTTCCAGTCGCTGCCACAGCTCGCCGAAGGGGCGTACATCACCGTGCTCATCACGGTGCTCTCCATCCTGCTCGGGCTCGTGATCGCGGTCCCGCTGTCGGTGGCCCGCGTGTACGGCACCTGGAGCAAGTACGTCTCGCTGACGTTCACCGAGCTCATCCGGGGGACGCCGCTCATCGCCCAGCTCTACCTGCTGTACTACGGGCTGAACCTCTCGCAGTTCTTCCGCGGCCTCACCGAGTTCGGCCCGTTCACGCTCCGGACCGCGCTGTGGGTCGCCCTCATCGGCTTCACCATCAACAGCGCGGCGTACCAGGCGGAGTACATCCGGTCGGCCATCGAGAGCGTTGACCCACAGCAGCTCGTCGCGGCCCGGTCGGTCGGGCTGACCCAGCGCGATGGCATCCGGTACGTCGTGCTCCCGCAGACGCTCCGGTTCGCCATCCCGGGCTGGACGAACGAGCTGGTCTACCTCATCAAGTACTCCTCGCTCGCGACGTTCATCACCGTCGCCGAGCTGTTCCGGCGGGCCGACGCGGTCGCGAGCGACACGTTCGACTACACCGCGATGTTCACCGTCGTCGCGCTGGTGTACATCGGTATCGTCATCACCGCGACGAAGCTGATGGGCTACATCGAGGACCGGGTCGCGCTGCCCGGCCTCGGGCAGGCACGCGGGCGGTCGTGACGGACTGACGCCCGGCGCACCAACCCCCGTCACACTTTACCACGCTCGGCCCCGAGTTCCCACCCGATGACCGACGTGTCTCCGACCCGACCGGGCGGGCTCACCCCCGGCCAGCGCGAGCGGTTCGAGCGCCTGCGCAGCGCGCGGAGCCTCGCCGAGCTGGTCGGGGTGACGGCCGCCGACGGGCCCCACGAGGCCTACCTCGCCGCCAAGCGCGAGTGGCGCACGCTCCAGGAGCGCCGGCTCACGCCGACGTCCACGCCGGGCGTCCCGGGCACGACCGTCGCGGTCGGCGACCGCGAGTTCCACGTCCACGGCATCACCCACGCCGACACCGACGCCGAGCGCTCGTTCCTCCGCGAGCACGTCGCCGACTTCCTCGATTCCGGCGCGTCGGTGTACTGCGAGCAGGGCATCTGGCGGATGTACTTCGCCGACTTCGGTGCCGCCTACGAGATGGACGACTACCGGTGGGCGATGGAGCGCTGCCGGGAGCTCGACGGCGACTCGAACCTCGACGACCTGCCCGGGAACTTCGAGGGCCTGCTGGAGGACGTGGACTCCTTCACCGGCGAGTTCAAGGACGCCGTCTTCTCGTTCGTCGACGACGGCAGCGACGTCTACGGCGAGACGTTCGAGCGCACCCTCGGCGACCTCGCCTCCGGCTTCCTCACCAGCCACGAGAGCCTGGCCACCGGCGACGACTACGAGTCGTTCAAGCTCACCCGTCGCGCCGCCACCGACCCCGCCCACCTCGTCCATCTCCAGCACTACTACCGGACGACGTTCCTCCCACAGCCCCTCGAACGTGAGTGGCTCCGGCGGCACGACCCCGAACTCGAACTCATGACCCACGCCCGCAACGAGCGCATGGCCGACTACGGGATGTACCACGCCAGCCCCGGCGACACGGTCCACCTCCTCGTCGGCGCGGCCCACCAGCCCGGCATCGAGTACTACCTCCAGCGGTTCGACTCGGGTGAGCGCACGCTCGACGGGTTCGAGCTGACGGAGTGACTGAGGCCGGACTGCGGGGTCGTGGCGACAGAAGAGTTTACAATATTCGTAAACCTCTTCAACCGGCGCGCGGCTGGCGAGCGTGCCGAGCGCCAGCGAGGCCGCGAGTCATCCGCGCGAGGGATGAGCACCGTGGTTCGGGAGAGCGGAGCTCTCCCGTCATCACGAGAGAGCTTCGCTCTCTCGAACGACAGCGCAGCGAGGAGCGCAAGAGGCTGGGGAGGCGTGAGGTGCGGTCGTGGGCGGGTGGGACTGAACGGGGCGAGTCGACAGAATCAGGGCTTTCTGGGTGTCGCTGGCGATGCCGTCTGGTGCGCAGACGGAATACGCTGTTCCTCCACCGTGTCGCAAACGTTTCACGACCAGACCCCAAGAACTAATACCTCGTCAACCACCGTCGCTAGCGTGGTTTACGAGACGGAAAACCCGACGGTCGACGCCGCCGTCGAGCGCGTGCTCGCGGGCGAGCGCCTCGACCGCACGGACGGCCTGGCACTGATCGCACAGCCGGTGGACGACCTCGCGCCGGCGGCGGACTACGTCCGGTCGCAGTTCGGTGACGGCACCGTCGACGCCTGCTCCATCGTGAACGCGAAGGCGGGCAACTGCGCGGAGGACTGCGGGTTCTGCGCGCAGTCGGTCCACTTCGACACGGGCATCGAGACGTACGGCTTCCTCGACCCGGCGGAGATACTCGACGCCGCGAAGCGCGCGGAACGCGACGGTGCCCAGCGGTTCGGCATCGTCGTCGCCGAGAAGGGCGTCTCGAAGGAGCATCGTCCCGAGGAGTGGGCCGAGGTCGTCCGTGCCATCCGGCTCGTGCGCGACGAGACGGACGTGGAGGTCGACGCCAGCCTCGGCATCCTCACGCGCGAGGAGGCCGAGATACTCGCCGCGGAGGGCATCAACCACTACAACCACAACATCGAGACCTCGCCCAGGTTCTTCCCGGAGATCGTCGAGACGCACGAGTTCGAGGACCGGGTGAAGACGCTCGAACTCGCCAAGGACGTGGGGATGGACCTCTGTGCCGGCGTCATCCTCGGCATGGGCGAGACCCCGACGGACCGCGTGGAGGCGGCCATCGCGCTCCAGGAGGTCGGCGTCTCGTCGCTGCCGGTGAACATCCTCAACCCGGTCGCGGGCACCGCGCTGGGCGACGAACTCGGCGACTCCGCGGATATCTCGACCCGGGAGATCATCCGGACCATCGCCGTCTACCGGCTGCTCCACCCCGACGCCCGGGTTCGCCTGACCGGCGGCCGGGAGGTGAACCTCGCCGTCGACGAACAGCACCTCCCGTTCGAGGCCGGCGCGGACGGCATCCTCACCGGCGACTACCTCACCACCGGCGGGCAGACCCCGGGCGACGACATCGAGGTCATCGAGCGCGCCGGGCTGGAGCCCAACACCGCGGCGAACGAGTTCGACCCGGCCGAGGTGAAAGCCCGGGACGACGACCAGCCCGACGAGGCCGTCGAGACGGCGGCGGGCACAGCGACGAGCAACGCGGAACTGGACGACTGACCGACGACGACCAGACGACTGACCGACGACGACCGGACGACTGACCGACGACCGGACGACTGACGGCGACATCTCATCCAGCCATGGACGACGTGAAATTCGCGGTACTCGGAACGGGCGGTATCGGCCGACGAACGCTCGAAGTGAGCCAGCAGAAGGACGGACTCACGCCGGTCGCGGCCTGCGACAGGAACGGCCTCGCCATCGACCACGACGGGCTCGACGTCGCGGAACTGCTCGCCGCGACGGAGGGGAACGTCGCCAGCGAACGCGCCGAGGACGACCACGGCGACGACACCCGAACCGTCGACAACACCAGCGCCGTCGACGACAGCGACACACGACCCGACGGCGGCACGGCGGTCAAACAGCACGGGGAGGGCGCGGGCGTCGTCGCCAGCGAACAGGCCCGCCCCACGGAGACGCCCATCCAGGACGTCATCGACGAATCCGCGGCCCTCGACGCGGTGCTGCTCGCGCTCCCGAACCTCACGCACGACTTCATCCCGCGCACCGCCGAGCGGTTCGCCGAAGCGGGCTACGAGGGCGTCCTCGTGGACGTGCTCAAGCGCTCGCGGGTCATCGGCATGCTCTACGAACGCGCCGAGCTGTTCGAGGAGTCCGGCATCACCTTCGTCTGCGGCGCGGGCGCGACGCCCGGCTTCCTCACCGGCGCGGCCGCGCTCGCCGCCCAGTCGTTCGTCGAGGTCGAGGACGTGGAGATCTGGTGGGGGGTCGGCCTCAAGTCGGGCTACGAGGACAACCGCGGCACCGTCCGCGAGGACATCGCCCACCTCGAAGAGTACGACATCGAGAGCGCCCGCGAGCTGAGCGACGGAGAAATCGAGGCTATCGTCGACGAGCACGACGGCGTCATCGAGTTCGACGATATGGAGCACGCCGACGATGTGCTGCTCGAACGCGCCGGTATCTGCGACGCCGCGGACGTCACCGTCGGCGGCATCCTCGACGTGCGCCACGACGAGAAGCCGACGACGACGACGGTACGCGTGACCGGCCGCACGTTCGACGGCGAGCGCGGGACGAACACCTTCGAACTCGACGACGCGACGAGCATGGCCGCGAACGTCAACGGCCCCGCCCTCGGCTACCTGCAGAGCGCGGTGCGGATGAACCGCGTCGGCGACTACGGCGTGTTCGGCCCGGCGGACCTGATGCCCGGATTCTGACGATGCCGTGGCGCTGGATGGACGGAACCGACCGGCCAGGACCCGAGCCACGGGCATGACCCTGAAAGGTCAGAGCCGACGCGGTATCGAACCGTTCAAGACCCGGTAACTGACACCTACGACCAGATGACAGAGCGCGGGTTCGACCTCGCCGACCGCGTCGCCGCCCGACACGACACTGACCTCTACCGCGATATCGCACCGGTCGACCGGGTTGCAGAGCGCAGCTACTTCGCGCCCGACCCGGGTCGCGACCTCCCCGTCCTCGACGGCGAGGAACACCTCGTCTTCGCCGCGAACAACTATCTCGGCCTGACCCAGCACGACCGGGTGCAGGAGGCGGCCGCGCAGGCCGCCGACGTGGTCGGGACGGGTGCGGGCGCGAGCCGGCTCGTCACCGGGGACACGCTGGTCCACCGCGACCTCGAACTCCGGCTCGCGGAGGTCAAGGGTACCGACCGCGCGCTCGCGTTCTCGTCGGGCTACGCGGCGAACGTGGGCACCATCGCCGCGCTCGACCCCGACGTCGTGTTCTCCGACGAGTTCAACCACGCGAGCATCGTCGACGGCTGCCGGCTCTCCGGTGCGGACGTGGTCGTCTACGACCACCGGGACGCCGGGGACCTCCGTCGGCGCATGGCCGCTCGTGCCGAGTCGAGTGAACACACGGCGTCGGGTGGCCCGCCGTCATCGACCGACGGGGGCGAGGACGAGTCGTGGCTCGTCGTCACCGACTCGGTGTTCTCGATGGACGGCACCGTCGCGCCGCTCGAAGCACTCTGCGACGCCGTCGAGTCGTTCGGCGCGTGGCTGATGGTCGACGAGGCCCACGCGACCGGCCTGCACGTCGACGGCGGCGGCATCGTCCAGCGCGAGGGGCTCGAGGAGCGCGTCCACGTCCAGATGGGCACGCTCTCGAAGGCGCTGGCCAGCCAGGGCGGCTACGTCGCCGGGAGCGAGTCCCTGATAGAACACCTCGTCAACGAGGCGCGGTCGTTCGTCTTCTCGACCGGGCTGGCCCCGCCGGCCGCCGCCGCCGCCAGCGAGGCGCTCCACCTCGCCCGCCACGGGGAGTGCCGCGACCGCCTCTGGTCGAACGTCGGCCAGCTGCGCAACGGGCTCGAATCGGTGGGCTACGAGGTCTGGGGCGATACACAGGTCCTTCCCATCGTCGTCGGCGACCGGCTGGACGCGCTCGCACTCGAACGGGCGGTCAGGGAGCGCGGCATCGTCGCGCCCGCCATCCGGCCCCCGACCGTGCCCGAGGGAACGAGCCGAATCCGGATCGCGCCGATGGCGACGCACTCCCGGAGCGACGTCGAGCACTGCATCGAGGCGTTCCGGGCGGCCGGCGAGGAGGTCGGGCTGCTGTGAGTCTCGCGGTCGTCGGGACCGACACCGGCGTCGGCAAGACCGTCGTCACGGCGGGCGTGACCGGCGTCCTTCGGGCCGCGGGCGTCGACGCCCGCGCGGTCAAGCCGTACCAGACCGGCTTCCCGCCGGACGACGACGCGGCGTTCGTGCAGGCCGCCTGCGATGACGAGGCGGCGGCGACTTGCCTCGGTCGGCTGGAGCCGCCACTCGCGCCACGCGTCGCGGCCGAGCGCGAAGGCACCGCGCTCGACTACGCCGACCTCCGGAGCAGGACGGCTGACGCGCTCGACGCCGCCACGGTCGGCGTTTTGGAGGGTATCGGCGGCCTGCGCGTGCCGCTGACCGGCGACCACGACGTGCTCGACCTCGTCGCCGACTGCGGCTGCGAGGCGCTGCTCGTCGCGCGCTCCGGACTCGGCACGCTGAACCACACGGCGCTCTCGGTCGACGCGCTCGACGCCGCCGGCGTCCCGGTCCAGGGGGTCGTCCTCAACGAGTGGGCCGGCGAGACGGTCGCCGAGCGGACGAACCCGGCCGAACTCGAACGCATGACCGGGCTGCCCGTCGAGACGATGCCGCCGGCGGCCATCGACGAGCCGACCGACGCGGTCTCCTTCGTGGACGCACACTTGCCCGACTCGTTCCTGCCGACGCCGTAGGCTGCAGCCCCCCCACCAGTTCACCGACGCCGCCAGCGTCGCCGCTCGCCGTCGAACGCGCGAAAGAAGGTCGGTGTCGTCTTCCCTGGTTCAGACCGTGGCGCGGACCGCGCCGGACTGTGCGGTGACGAGGCGCTCCTCGTCGTCGTCATCGTCGGACTGCACACTGCTGGTCTGGTCGGCGTCGGTCATCGTGACCGTCACGTGGCTCGCGTTGCCCGTGGCGACGGTCTGGGTCGTGAAGCGCTCGTGGCCTGCGAGCACGACGACCGTCTCGTCGCTGATCTCGACCATCCGGTAGGTGTGGTCCTCGTCCATCCGGTAGACGCCGTCGGTCAGCGGGCCGCGGCTCTCCAGCCAGTCCCCGAAGATGCCGCGGAACTCGTCCTGCTCGGAGGCGTTGTCGAACCGGAGCGTCCAGGCGTAGCCGTACTTGTAGTTGCCGGCGGAACTGTAGCTCTGGTTCCGGAACGTCATCGCGCGGTCGGCACCCCAGCCCTCGGCACCGGCGGCGGCGCGCGGGCCGCTCACGCCGGCACGGAGCGAGGAGCGCAGGAACAGCTCACCGCGCGTCGAGGTGTCGTAGTGGTTCCAGACGGAGTCCTGCCCGCGCTCGACGGTCAGGTTGCGCGGCCGTTCCTCGTCCGGCATGTGGTTGTGCATGATCTGCTCCATCGAGATGGGCGGGTTGTCGTACAACGTCTGGAACTCGCTGGTGGAGTTGACGCGGAACTTCGTGTAGCGTTCGCCCATCACGTAGGGGCCGAGCTGGTACATCGAGAACGGCGAGGAGTTCGCCCACGCGGAGACGTTCCGGGAGGCGGCGTCGCGGTCCATGTACTGCTCCTGGTACTCGCTCTCGAAGTACACCGCGCTGCCCTCGACGAGCGAGGTCTCGACGTCGCCCAGGTTGACGCCCTCGCTGGTGAGGTTGGCGGCCAGGCGGTCCTGGCTCCCCTCGTAGAACTGGATGGCGTGGAGGTACTCGTGGGCGAGGGTGATCTCGGCCTCCTCGGGGCCCTGCGGGCGGCCCTCGCCACCGTCGGCGTCGATGTACCGCATCACGACGTCGACCTCGACGCTGCCGTCCGGGCCGGTCTGCGGGGAGGCGTAGCCGGCGACGTACACGTCGGGCGTGCCGTTCGGCGCGATGCCCATGACGGCCTGGAACGACTCGTTGCTGAACCCGAACTGGTCGAACGTGTACGGGTTCGTCTGTTCGGGCGAGAGCGAGCGCACGGACGGGCCCGTGTCGAGCTCCACGCCCGCCATCTCCATGACGTTCAGGTAGACCTGGTTGGCGTCGAAGCCGAGGCAGGCACCCTGCACCTGCACGAGGTCCCCCTCCTCGCTCCGGTACTCGCAGGGTTCCTCCTGCTCCTCCCGTTCGTCGTCCTCCTCGTCCTCACCGCCGGACGTGGTGGTCCCCGTCTCGGTCTGTTCGGCCGTCGTCTGTGCTGTCGTCATCTCGTCGGTCGGCTCCCCCGTGGGCTCGACTGTCGTCGAGTCCCCTCCCTGGTCGGTGGTGTTGCACCCCGCGACCACGAGCATGAGGGCCAACGCGACTGCGAGAAGCGCTCGCTTCATGTGAGAACTATTCCCAACACAGGAGTTGGTACGCTTAGGCGTTGCGGTCTCGTTTCACCGGAAACGGCGAGAAAGTTTCCACGAGTTCCGGGGAGGGCGGTGGGTTCGAGTCCTAGAGCCAGTCGTCGAGTCCCGACTGTCCGTCATCTGTTTCGTCAGTCTCGCTGTCAGTATCGGCCGGCGACGGCTCGCCGGGGTCGTCCGCCGCCCCACCGAGTGTCGTCTGGCCGTCGTCGCCGTCGTCGTCCGCGGCTGCCTCGCCCTCCGTCGCCGGCTCGTCGTCCGCCGTGCTCCCCTCCTCGTCGGACTCGAACTGCGCGAACGCGCCGCCCGCGTTCTCGACGACGGCGTCGTCGCGGCGCTCCTGAGCCTCCTCGACGATGCCCTGCACCTTGTTCGTGTCCTCACCGCTGCCCGTGACGAACGACACCTCCGCGGCGTCGAGGTCGTACACCATCGTCATCCTGACGGTGAGCTCCCGGGGCTTGCAGTGGTGGGTCATCTCCGCGAGGAACGGCATCACCTCTCGACGGGCAGTCCCCATGCTGAAGCCGCCCTTCTCGGCGATCTTCCGGGCGATGGCGTCCCGTCTGTTCCGCGTCGCCTTCGAACGCCCGAGCTTCGACCAGTACGACGGCGGCCCGTACCGGGTCCAGCCGCCGTGGTCGTGCCGGCGCGAGGCCGCGACACCCGCGGCGACGTTGTCCGTCGCGTAGCGCCAGAACGAGTAGTCCTGCGTGGCCCGCACGCGCCCGAGCCAGCGGTCGGCGTTCGCGAGGAAGCCGTACGCGTCGGCCAGCTCGTCGCCGCGGTAGTCCTTCGGGACGTTGTCCTCGACCCAGTTGAGGAGGTCGTCCGGCGTCTCGTCCACGTCGTACGATGCGTACAGCGCCTCCTCGGCGGACTTGTTCTTGATGACGTCGTCGAGGAAGTCGAAGATGCCCTCCGTGCGGTCGCGCTCGCCCATCACCACGTCGTCGACGGTGAGCCGCTCGTTCCGCTCGGCCAGCGCCTGCAGGTCGTTCACGGCCGAGCGGAGGTCGCCGCTGGTCTCCCGGGCGATCTTGTCGAGCGCGTCGTCCTCGTACTCGATGCCCTCCTGTCGACAGATGTCGCGCAGGACGGGCACGATGGAGCGCCGGGAGACGTCGCGGAACTCGATCTCGCGACAGGCGTTCCGGAGGCTGTTGCTCATGTCGTAGAACTCGTTCGCGATGAGCACCATCGGCTGGTTCGCCTCCTTGACGATACGAGTCACCTCCCGTGAGCCACCGTAGTCGCTGTTCCCGTGGAAGTTGTCCGCCTCGTCGACGACGAGCAGCTGCCGACCGCCGGTCCCGCCGAGCGTCTGGTTCTGCGAGGCGCGCCCGGCGAAGCGCTTGATGTCGTCCGCGGTCCGGGAGTCGCTCGCGTTCAGCTCCATCACCGGCCAGCCCATGTCGCTGGCCAGCGCGTGGGCCGCCGAGGTCTTCCCGACACCGGGCGAGCCGTGGACGATGGCCGCCTCGCGGTGGTCGTCCCACGTCTCCGCCCACTTCCGGAGCGCGTCGCGGGCCTTGTCGTTCCCGCGCACCTCCGAGAGCGTCGTCGGGCGGTACTTCTCCGTCCAGTCTGCCATTACCGGAGGGAAGGGCGGCCCGCGTTTAGTGGTTGCGCTCGACGGCGTTCTAGAACGGTTCACACACCAACCGTGCTCGACGAGAGGGTCGGTAGATACAGACAAAGCACTTGCCGTCTTACCAATGACAATTCAGTATGCGCTTCAGGAACGCCTTGGTCCTCACGGTAATAGTTGGTAGCTTGCTCCTCACGGGGTGTCTGAATCTTGCTGAAAATCAATCAACGACTGCCCAACCAACCACAACCGCTCCAGTCCCCAGCACACCACAACCCGTCTCCAATCTCTCGGAACTATCCGATAGCGAAGCGGGCGAAATCGCACTTCAGGCCGAGGCGGTCTACCTCTCGATGCGGCTACGGAATGCAAGTTGCCTCGAAAGATGGGGGACCCATCCGACCACGTCATCTAAAGAGTCGACAGTGATGAACCGGAGCCCTGAGAGAATCATAGTGACCGTTCAACACCCGTATTCGTTCTCTACAGTTAACTCGGAAGCGGATGCGTCTTCCAGTGCCCGATACCGAGTGACAGAGAACGGAACGACTCGTCTCTCTGGAGATGAGATAGACCCCTGTTAACTTCGCACCCCTACCTAACGGGTGTCTCCATCCGTTCACTCTCGTCGTTTTCGTCGGATCGATTCCCCGATACAGGCGAAACCAGCCAAAGCACTCGCTATCGATGCAATTCCGAACGGCGTCGTTGCCCCGAAGTATATCCGCCGGTTGAACAGGTGCCACTCGTTCTGATACCTGAGTGCGAGGTCGCCTCGTCCCGGGCCGGGCCAAAGCCCGTCACTCTGGAAGACAATTCGTTCTCCTTCCATTGCCCGTTGTACGACTTCCTTGTCCTCGACCGTGAGGTCTTCGTAGTCGAACTGCCAGCGTGCGTCGGTTGGGTCTTCGACTGTCCCGGCATACCTGAACTCGTACCGTATCGCACCGATGCCAAGCGCGGTCGTGACGACCAAGAGTAGCACTACCCCCAGAAAAAAGAACATGAAGACAGGGGATGGAGGAGACCTCGAAACGCCTCGCATCATGCATTGAGTGAGATGGCCGATAATATAAATTTCCCTATGAGTTCCCGTGAGGTGGTGGACGATTGGGGTAGTGGTCGCCGCATCGGTCCCGGGGCCCCTCGGAGAGCGTCAGACGACCACGGTCGTCGAGTATCGATTCGGACATCCTCGACGGTAGCGTGGGTGACCACGTCGTTTCGCCCCGGAAACGGAGGAGGAACCCATTCTGGTTCCGCACACTGTCGCTCGCCGGCGAGACAGAACGTTGTTCTCAGCCGGGGAGAATCGTCGCTACGGCTTCCCTCCGAGACCACGTACTAGCAGGCGGTGAAGACACAATGGCTCACTTCCTCGTCATCTACGGCACCGGTGAGGGACAGACCGCGAAGGTCGCGGACGCGATGCGGACGGACCTGCGCGAACGCGGCCACGAGGTGACGGCGTACGACGTCAGGGCCGCCCCAGAGGACCTCGACGTGTCGGCGTTCGACGCAGTCCTCGTCGGCGGGTCCATCCACGTCGGGAAACACCAGGACGGCGTGGTCGAGTTCGCCAGCGACCACCGCGACGAGCTCGCGGCGCGCCCCTCGGCGTTCTTCCAGGTGTGCCTCTCCAGCGCGAGCGACGACGCGGAGCGGAAGGCGGCGGCCACCGGTTACATCGACGCGTTCGTCGAGGCGACGGGCTGGCATCCGGACCGCGTCGCGAGCTTCGCCGGCGCGCTCCGCTTCTCGGAGTACGGCTTCCTGAAGCGGCTCATGATGAAGAAGATCGCCGCCGAGGCGACCGGTGACACCGACACCTCGCGGGACTACGAGTACACCGACTGGGAGGCCGTCGACCGGTTCGCGGTCGCGTTCGCCCGCATCGTCGAGGATGCCCACCCGAAAGTCGACGGGCTCGCCGAGGTCGAGGGGTGACCACGATGACGACGACGCGACGGACCATCTCGCGACCGCTCGTCGCCGCGTCGCTCGCCACGCTGGTGCTGACGACGGTCGCGGCCGGTGCCGGTCTGCTCGTCCCGTCGCTGTACCGGGATAGCGAGGTCCTCCTCCCGCAGCTGTACGGACAGGACCTCCTCACGCTGGTCGTCGGCGTCCCCGCGCTCGCGGGCTCGCTGTTCCTCGCGTCCCGGGGCTCGCACCGTGGCTACGTCGCCTGGCTGGGCGTGACCGGCTACCTGCTCTACACGTACGCCTCCTACGCGGTGATGACGGCGTTCAACCCGCTGTACCTCGTGTACGTCGGGCTGTTCGGGCTGACGCTGTTCACGTTCGTCGCCGGGATGGCTCGGCTGGACGCCCCCGCGCTGCGGCGTGCGGTCGGGGATACCGCAGTCCGGGCGACGGTCGCCTACCAGCTCGCCGTCGCGGTACTGGTCGGGGCGCTCTGGCTGGCGGACGTGGTGCCCGCGTCGCTCGACGGGACGACCCCCGCGGCGATGGCCGACACCGGGCTGGTGACGTCGGTCATCCAGTCGTTCGACCTCGCGGTGCTCCTGCCCGCGTTCGCCCTCTCGGCGTACTGGCTCCACCGTGGGCGGCCCTGGGGCTACGCGTTCAGCGCGGTGCTGCTCGTGAAGGCGACGACGCTGGGGCTCGCCATCCTCGCGATGGTCGGGGTCATGCTCGCCGACGGGCAGGCCGTCCCGCTCCCGCAGATCGTCATCTTCGGGGTGCTCACCGCGGTCGGACTGGTGGTGACGGGGCGGTTCCTGCTCGCCATCGACCCGGCCCGTGGGTCGGCCGCGCCCACGTCGTCTCCGGAGCCAGCCGTCGACTGACACCGGCGACCATCACGGACCGTGGGAGGAGGCGACACACGACCAAAACAATCAACTCCCGGCTCCCGAAACCGTCGCCAAGTGACATACGACGCGATACTCTTCGACAACGACGGGGTGCTGGTGGACCCGCCGGCGCACGCGGACCAGGTGGCGGCCATCCGCGACGCCTTCGACGAGCTGGGCATCGAGTCGGCCGACGAGGAGCACCTCTCGGCGCTCACGGCCGGTGTGACGCCCGACCTCCTCGCGGACCTCGAACGTACCTACGGCGTGGACCGGGAGGCGCTGTGGGACGCCCGGGAGCGCCACGACGAGCGCTCGCAGTTCGAGGCGTTCCGGGCGGGCCGACGGGACAGCTACGACGACGTGACTGCACTGGCCGACATCGACCAGCCCTGCGGACTGGTGAGCAACAACCACCACACGACGGTCGAGTTCGTGCTCGACCGGTTCGCCTTCGGCGAGCAGTTCGAGACGTACTACGGGCGGCCGATGACCATCGAGAGCCTGTCGCTGAAGAAGCCGAACACGCACTACCTCGACCGGGCGCTCTCGGACCTCGGCGGGGGGTCGGCGCTGTACGTCGGCGACAGCGAGAGCGACGTGGTGGCCGCCGAGCGCGCCGGGATGGACTCGGTGTTCGTCCGGCGCGAGCACAGCCGGGACGTCGCCCTGTCGATGGAGCCGACCTACGAGGTGGAGACGCTGCACGCGGTGCGGGACATCGCGAACGACGCAGCGTGACCGCACCGACCGGCACGGAAACTGTCTGAATCCATACCAAAACGGATTCCAGCAAGGCTGTTTACAAAAGAGAATTTCCGGGAAACCCTACAAGTTCCCCTCCCGTACGTCTAGCTGTAATGGCGACGGACAGATCTGTCGTGCGGCGGTACTACCTGTTCCGCGCGACGAACGCGGCCGGCTTCTACCTCCCCATCAGCGTCCTCTACCTGCTGGACCAGGGGTTCGGCCTCGGGTTCGTCGCGCTGGTGCAGGCGACGTTCTCCCTCGCGATGCTGGCCGCCGAGATCCCCTCGGGGTACCTCGGCGACCGAATCGGCCGGCGGGCCAGTCTGGCCGTCGGCAACCTGCTCCGGGCGGCGGGGATGGCGGGCTACGCGTTCGTCGAGACGCCCGTGGGCTTCGTGGCGATGCAGGTCGTCTGGGCGACGGGCTGGGCGTTCCGCTCGGGGACGGGCGACGCCTGGCTCTACGAGCTGCTCGCCCGCACCTGCGACGACGACGGGTTCGCCCGCATCAAGGGACGCGGGAGCACCGTGTTGCTCCTCACGTCGGCGGTGACGGCCATCGCCGGCGGGCTGCTCTACGGCGTCGCCCACGAGCTGCCGTTCCTGCTCAGCGCGACGCTCGCCGTCGCCGGCGTCCCCGTGCTGTACACGTTCCCGTCGGTCCGGGTCGAGGACGACGACGCCGACGTGTTCACCGTTCGGGAGGCGGTCCGGATGCTCCGCGTGCAGGCGAGTCGCGAAAGCGTCCGCTGGCTCGTCGCCTACGTCGGGCTGTTCTACGGCCTGTTCGGGCTCGCCCGGATGGTCGAGCAGCCGGCGCTGGACGCGCTCGGCGTCCCGGCCGCTGGTCTCGGTGTCGTCTTCGCGGCGTTCAAGCTCGTCTCCGCGGGGGCGGCCTCGACGGCGGGCTGGTTCGAGGAGCGACTCGGCGCGCGCGGTGTCTTCGGCCTGCTCGTCCCGGTGTTCGCCGTGGCGTTCGTCATCGGGGCGTTCTTTCCCGTGTTCCTCGTCCCGACGTTCTTCCTGTACCGGAGCGTCCGGTCGGTCGTCCAGCCCGTCCAGAACCAGTACCTGAACGACCGGCTGGCGGACGTGGGTCGGGCGACGGTGCTCTCGGGCGTCTCGATGGTGCTGTCGCTGTCGAGCGGGCTGATGAAGCTCGCGACGGGCGGCATCGCGGAGCAGCTCGGGCCGCTCGCGTTCCTCCCCAGAGCAGGTGCGGTCGTCGTCGTCGTCGCCTGCCTGCTCTGGTTCCTCACGCGGCCCGTACGGAGCGGCGCAGGCACGGCCGCGGTTCCGGGCGGAGGGGCAGCAGCCTCTGACTGAGAGAAGAGCGCGGCGGCCGTTCAGCCCGACCGGTACCGCAGGCCGAACTCCCGGGCGAGCACGTCGTGCCACGCGTCCGGATCGACCGCCTGCTCGTACTCTTCGCCACCCTCCTCGCGGACGAAGGTGTCGCGTTTCAGCTTCGCGTGGCCCGTCGCGGTGGCGATGGTCACGATGGGATCGCCGGTGAACGGCGACTCCGGCGCGCTCTGGAGGTAATCACAGGTCGCCTCGAAGTAGGAGAGGTCGCGGGGCTCGTCGGTGAACAGGTAGCGGTCCTGCCAGTCGTCGTCGCCCGGCGTGCGGTACTGGGTGAGGTGGGTCTCGTCGGGCCGGTCGCTCTCGACGACGCGCCAGTCCACGCCCACGGGGCCGGTCACGACCTCGCCGTCGACGGGGAGCGGTCGGCGCATCGTCGGGGTGCCAATCCCCACGTCGACGAGGTAGCGCCGGTCGAACTCGACGACGTTCGTGTGGTGGTTAGCGGGCGGTCTGCCGGTGCCGTCGTCGCCGACGACACGCGCTGCGACCCGGTCGGTGGCGACGCCGAGTTCGTCGAGCAGCCAGCCGAACAGTCCGTTCAGCTCGAAGCAGTAGCCGCCCCGCTCGCGCTCGACCACCTTCTCGAACAGGTGCGGGAGCTCGAGTACGACGTCCGCACCGTCGTCCGCGTCGTCGAAGGGGTCGCCGACGATGGCGAGGTTCTCGAACGGCACTGCCCCGACGTGGGCGTGCTGGAGCCGTGCGACGGTGTCCAGGTCGACGGCACCGACGGTGACGCTCGCGGGGTCGACGCCGACCCGTTCGAGGTAGCGGTCGGGGTCCATCAGTCGCCCGTCACCGGGTCGAACGTCTCGGTGACGGCGGTCGGGTACGACTCGACGCCCGCGTAGGCGACCAGCTCCGCGCCGAGCCTGTCGACGCGCTCGGCCAGGTCCGCGTCGACGATGTCGCCGTCCGCGACCGCCGCCCCGACGTCCCCGATGCCGACCTGCAGGGGGAGCGTCCACGCGCCCACCGCGCGAGCGACCGACCGCATGTGTTCGAGCGCCGGCGTCGGGTAGCTCCCGCCCGCGACCGCCAGCAGACCGACGGTGGTTCCCTCGAACTCGTCGGACCCGCAGTAGTCGAGCGCGGTCTTCAGCGGCGAGGCGTACGAGCCGTGGTACACCGGCGAGCCCAGCAGGACGGCGTCGGCGGCCGCGACCCGTTCGCGGAGGGCGGCTGCGTCACCGGCGTCGGCGTCGTCGCCGTCCCGTGGCGGAAGCTCGTACTCGCGGAGGTCGAGCAGTTCCGTCGTGGCCCCAGCTGCATCCGCCGCCGTGAGGGCGCGTCGTATCGCCGTTCGGGTGCCGCTGTCGTCGCGCAGACTCCCGCAGAGTCCGAGCACGTGTACGTTCCGTCTCATGAACGCGACTACCGGATGTGGCAACTAAAGCGCTCGCTGAAACCTGTTTTTGTACGTGATTGGACAGGTCCGGTCGAGGTTTTTTGTCCGTTCGCGACCGACAGCCGGGTATGAGTCGTTCGTTCGGGGGGACCGTCCTCAAGCTCGTCGTCTGGGCGTTCGTGGTGCTGGTCGCGCTCTCCGTCGTCGGGACCGTCGTCGGACTGCTCCTCGGCATCCTCAGTGCGGTGTTCACACTGGTCGTCGTGCTCGGGTTGCTCGTGCTGTTCGGCGCGGTCGCCGCCGGAGTGCTCTCGCTGCTCGGCGGGAGCGGTGACGACGACGGACGCACGTCGGACTGGTTCGAGGCAGAAACCACCGTCGAGACGGAGCCGGCGGACGCTGCCACCGAGGCTTCCCGGCTCCGCGAGCGCTACGTCGCCGGCGAGATCGACGAGGTGGAGTTCGAGCGCCGACTCGACCTGCTGCTCGACGACCCCGAGAGCGAGGCGTTGCTTGACGACGACCGCGAGACGGAGTGGGAGTTCGACCGGTAGCGGGTCCGCTCAGAGCGACCGGAGGGTCACGTCGCCGGTCGTCGTCTCGGCGGTGACCCGGTCGCCGCCGCCGTTCAGGTCGCCGACGATACGGTTCGAGCGGTCGGTCGAGCGGTCGAGCGACAGCCCCCGGACCGTCACCTCGCCGACGCTCGTCGAGAGGTCGAACGTCGCCTCGAGATCCGCGGCAGCACGGAGGGTCAGGTCGCCGTTCGTCGTCTCGACGGGCACGTCGGTGCGGGTGGCCCGGAGCTCGACGTCGACGTCGCCGTTGGTCGTGACCGCCCGGTCCAGCCCGGCGACACCCATCGCGTCGACGTCCCCGTTGGTCGTCCGCAGGCTCACGTTGCCGTCGACGTTCTCGGCCTGCACCGGGCCGTTGGCGCTCGCGAGGCTGGCGTCGCCGGCGATGCCGGTCGCGGACACCTCGCCGTTGGCCGTCTCGACGGTGTCGACGAGGACGCCGTCGGGGATGCCGATCTGGAAGTCCACGACCACCGGTGCCGCCAGCAGGTCGCGGTTCTCCGGGTAGACCGCGCGAATCGCGAGGGTGCCCGCCGACTCGTCGAGACGGACCTCGACCTCGTCCAGCGCGTCCTGCCCGCCACGGGTCCGTTTGGTCGCCTCGACGGTCACGGCGTCCCCGTCGGCCGTCCCCACGTGGACGTCCCCGTTCTGGCCGACGACGCTGACCGGCGTCCCGTCGTCGACCACGACCTCCCGGTCGACGGTCTCCGTCACCTCCGTCCCGTCGTCGAGGAGGCTACAGCCCGCGAGAGCGGTGGGGAGGGCGATACTCGCAGCCGAGAGGACCGTTCTGCGCTGCATACACCGAGGTTCAACGCACCGACATAAAAGCGCGACGGGGCAGTGTCACACCTACACGAACAGCAGCGGGACCATCACGCCGAAGCCGCCGAGCAGCCCGGCGGTGAGTTCGGGATAGCCCTTCGAGTCCAGTCCCTCGCCCGTCTCAAGGGCCTCGGGAATGAACTCGCTCAGCACGAGGAACACCATCGCGCCGGCGGCGAAGCCGAAGCCGAACGGGAGGAACTCGCGGGCGCTCCGGACGAACGCGAACGCGATCACCGCGCCGATGGGCTGGGGCAGGCTGGAGAAGATGGCCGCGCCGACCATCCGCCAGCGCCCGACGCCCATCGCTCGCAGCGGGATGGAGATGGCCAGCCCCTCCGGGACGTTGTGGATAGAGATGGCGACGGTCATCATGATCGCCAGCACGGGCACGGTGAGCCCGAGCATCCCGATACCGCCTGCCAGGCCCATATCCGCGAACGAGACTCCGACGGCGACTCCCTCCGGGAACGAGTGGACGGTCAGCACGCCGAGCACGAGCACCAGCTTCTTCACGTCGCCCTCGGCGACGATATCCGGGTGGACCAGCTCCGCGTGGTCGTGGCTGTGCCCGTGCTCGTCGTCGGCGTGGTTGTGCCCGTGTTCGCCGTCGGCGTGGTTGTGCCCGTGCTCGTCGTCGGCGTGGTCCTGCTCCCGGACGCCCTCGACGGCCCCGCCGTCGGTGGCGCGCTCCGGCTCGTCGTCGGCGTACTTGCCCACGTCGACCCGGTCGAGGACGTCGTCGGCGACCACGACCAGCAGCACGCCGACCACGACGCCCGCCAGCAGGACGGTCGGGAAGCCCTCGCTGGCGGCCAGCCCCTCGTTCATCAGCCCGAAGATGGACGCCGAGATCATGATGCCCGAGGCGACCCCCCACAGCGCGACGTTCCACCGGTCGCTCACGTCGTCGACGAGGAAGAAGGGCAGCGCGCCGAGTCCGGTCGCCAGTGCGGTCGCCAGCCCGGCGAGGAAGACGACGACGAGGGAGCCCCAGAAGCTCATATGTGGGGCTAGTCGTTCGGTGGAGATAAATCCTATCACGAACGTTACAATTTTTCGGTCGGCCTAAACACCGGCCGGTGGTATCCGTAGCCCCGGCGACGCGTCGTCGCATCCGTTCGGGAACTGCGGTCCGGATGGCCGATGGACCCGGTGAGTTCGTCTGAGAACCCGGGACTCGCTAGTTCCGCCTCGCGTCCGGCACGGGGTTCCGCTTCCCCCCCGACTGCCGAGGCGTCCTGTCCTGTCGCGTCCGAACCCCCCTCTGACGGACCGCGGACGTTCATCGGTGACGTGTCGCTTCCCGTCGTCCGTCCTCACTCGAGACGCCCCGAGGACACGTCGAGACGGTCGTCGATGACGAACGTCGCCGTCCCGTCCGGCCCGTCGACCTCGACGTGTATCCGCAGTGGCTCCTGCGAGGTGACCCGTGTCGTTGGTTCCGGTAGTTCCCACTCGTATCGTTCCACATCGATCCCCGCGTCGGAGAGCACGGCCGTCACGTCGGGGTCGAGCAGGAAGGGGAACAGGACGTGTGAGCCGACGTGAAACGAACAGGAGTCACACCTGATCTCGATTGGTGGCTCGTTCCCCGCAACGATGGCATCCCGCTCGACCTCGATGGTCGTCGTCGCCGCACAGAACGGACACTGGCCGGAACGAGCCACTCCGAGATGCTGTTTGCAGCGCCCATGTGCAGCACGCACGGCCTCGTCGTCAGTCCGACCGCGGAATCCGTTCCCTGGAAACGGGTAGGAGAACCCGAGCCAGTCGTCGCAGGACTCACAGTCGACCGACAGGAAACCCCGTTCGTGGGTCCCGACCAGCCGAGCGCCACAACGGGGACACTCCGAGTCGACCTCGAACTGTGTCCTGTCCCGCGCCCGGTCGGGCCGGTGCGCGACGACTGCCCGATAGAGTGCGGTCGCTGCAGCGGTCGGTACGTAGCCGCCGTCTACCTTCTCGACGTACGTACCGTGGAGCCGCCCGAGATGATAGTTGAACTTCCCACTGTCCGACACCCCGACAGCATCCATCAACTCCGCGTACGTCGTCGGTTCCGTGTACGCAGCCACCCACTCGTCCAGAAGCACCACGAGGATGTCCAGCCGGATGTCGTGACCGAGCAACGCGAACGCCTCCCGCATCGATGGTTGCTCCCCCGGGTCGTCTCCCATACAGCACCCTCACGGCGACTCCACAATGGTCGTTCCGACTCGCCGGCCCGTTCCCCTCCCACACCGTCGCCTGTGAAACTGAGTTCGCAAAACGATTACAGTCACAGTTGGAGTATCGATACTCGTCATGCTACGACGAGACGAAACCGATGCCTACGGACTGATCGCGTACGTCCTGTTCCCGCTCGGAGCCATCTTCGTGGGCCCGCTCGAAGCTGTGCTCGGATTGGGGGTCTACTGGCTTCTGACGGACGACGAGAACGAGATCCCTGTCAGCTAGCACCGGGCCCTGTCGAACCTGTGTCCCCCGTATTCGTGACACGGTCACCGGCCCAGAGGTACGCCACGGGAGTCTCTCGGCCGACGGACCGATAGAACTCGTGGTCGTCCCGACGGTCGTCCTCACGCGTCACGGCCGCATCTCGAAACTGCGGGACGAGACTGGCAGCAGTCCAGAAGTTCGGGTGGTCCTGGAGTTGGTAGTGGAGATGGGGTTCGCCGGAGTGTCCCGAGTTACCGCAGTCACCGACCTTCTCACCACGCTCGACACGGTCACCAGGTGAGACGACGACACTCCCCCTCCGGAGATGGCCGAGGAGGCTGTACTCGCCGTCGGCATGCCTGACCACGACGTGGTTGCCGCGAACGTCCCACGTTCGCCACTCCAGCCAGCCGCTTCCCGGCCGTGGATGGTCCCGTAGTCGGTCCCTCGCCTTCACGACGACCCCGGACGCCGGTGCGCGGATCGGCTCGCCGAACGCGTAGTACTCCTCGAGTTCGGTTCCGTCGCCGGTGTGGGTCGCCCCGTCCTCGTCGGTGACGACGAAGTCGTAGGCGTACCGTTGCGCGACGAGCATCCAGGAATGCGAGGTCTCCTCGGTCACCCCACCGTTGACGACCGTCCACCGACCGTCGTACGGGAGCGAGGGTGTGGTGCTCGGGACGTGTCGCTCACGGTTCGGGTACCGCCGCTGGTACCGGACCATGGTGACCAGCTGGCCACCAAACTGCAGGACCTGGGTGACGATCCCCCAGGGGGTCACGCTCCATCCGAGTGTGGAGACGACGTAGCGGAGGCGCTCGCCGTGGTCGATCTCGTAGGCGTACCCGTGCGTATCTTCGTCGCCGTCAACCGTCTGCAGAACCACCGGTACGATTCCAGCCAGAAGGAAGCACACCACGGCGTACGACTCGAACCGTTCGGTCCGCATCGTCACTACCCCCAGGAGGACGAATCCACCGAAGACCACCCAGAAATCGAGGGTCGCGAACCACAGCAGTGCACGCCGAAGCAGCGACCGAGCGGTCCGCAACGTCTCACGCGAGGCCGAGGGTTCTGCCGACCGATTCGTCATCGGTATCGCGTTCGGCCACGCCACAGTTAGTGATTTTGCGAAATTCAGCTCACAAGAAGACAGTCGTGGCACCGGGGTTAGCTCGTGACATCGTTGCAACCACCCGACACCAGAACCGCGACACTCCCCCGAGAATTGGATTTTCGGGCGTTTCGGGTGGGTATACTCTCCGTTGATGGAGAGTTAGATAATTTCGAGTGGGACCGCCGAGAATTGAACTCGGGTCCTACGGACCCCATCCGCAGAGGATACCACTACCCCACGGTCCCGTACGTCAACCGATGCCCGTTTGCCGTTTAAGCGTGTCGTTTCGTCGGCACCACGCTACACGAGCACGCGCTCGAGTTCGACGACGGTCCCGGATTCGGCGTCGGGGTCGCCGACGAGCGTCCCGAGACAGACGGCGGTCCCGCCGGGCAGGTAGCAGGCCACGAGGTCGCCCTGCTCGCCGCTCTCGACGCTGATGACGCCGGGGGCGTAGACGGGCGCACCCTGGGCAACCTGTTCGGAGGCGGACGGTGCGATGGTCACGCTGGGGAGGTGCGTGAGCGCGCGCTCGGCGGGCTGGACGACCTCCCGCAGGGGTGTCTCGTCGCCGTCCTCGACCCAGAACGCGAGCGCGTCGACGAGGTCGTGGTAGCTGACGAGTGTGGAGTCGTCGAAGGGATCGGTGGCGGTCCTGCGGAGGTGGCCCATGTGCGCGCCGGTGCCGAGGGCGAGCCCGAGGTCGTGGCAGAGCTTCCGGATGTAGGTGCCGGACTCACAGCGGATCCGGACGAGTGCGCGGCGCTCCTCGACCTCCAGCACGTCGAGGTCGTACACCTCGCGGACGCGGAGGCGGCGCGTGACCGCGCTCTTCCGCGGGGGTTTCTGGTAGAGCGGGGCCTCGAACTCGCTGGCGACGGCCTCGACGTCGCCGGGGGCGCGCCCGTGGAGTTCCAGGACGGCGACGTACTCCTTGGTGCCCTCGAGGAACACCTGGGCGAGCCGGGTGGCGTCGCCGAACAGCGTGGGGAGACAGCCGGTGACCTTCGGGTCGAGGGTACCGGAGTGGGCGGCTTCGTCGACGGTCGCGTCGCTGCCGGCGCGGTCGAGTGCGTCGGCGACGGCGTCGCGGCACCAGCCCGTGAACTGGTGTGCCGACGGGCCGGCGGGCTTGTCGAGGTTGACGACGCCGAACTCGAGCAGTTCGGCGGGCGAGCGCTCGTCGGGCGGTGCGCGGAGGGACATGGTTCAGAACTCGTAGTCGAGCTCGACCGGTGCCTTCCCCTCGTCGGTCTCGGGGTCGTAGGACTCGACGGCCTCGACGAGGACGTGCTGGACGTGCTCGGCGTTCCAGCGCGCGGTGTTGACGCTCAGGTCGTAGATGGAGAGGTCGCCGATGTCGATGCCGTAGTACTCGTGGTAGCGCTGGGCCTCGCTGGACTCGCGGGCCGCGGTCTCCTCGGTGGCGAGTGCCGGCTCCTTGTTCTCGCGGTCGGCGATGCGGTCGCCACGGACCGCGAGGGGGGCGTCGAGCCAGAAGCGGAAGTCGGCCTGTTCGGCTGCGAGCCAGCCGGCGAGCCGCGATTCGAGCACGAGGTCGTCGCGCTCGACGGCGATCTCGCGGAGCCGTCGGTCGAGGTCACGGTCGATCCCCTCGTCCTCCTCGGCGAGTTTGTTGAACTCGAGCGGTGTGTAGCCGCGCTCGTCGGCGAGTTCGCGGAAGATGTCGCCGCCGGAGACGTGGTCGAGATCGAACGCATCGGCCAGCCCTGCGGCGGTGGTGCTCTTTCCACTGCCCGGCGGGCCGGAGACGGTGAGCAACATAGCCTATCTGCGGGGGTGTCGGTAAAATGGGTTGTGATTGGACGGCGGAGCGACGGTCGTGGCGTGGTGCCGACGACGACCGGAGCCTACGTCGGCGTCGCGTCGAGGTCGAGCGTCTTCCGGAGCAGCTGGGTGAACCCCATCGAGCACAGGAAGTACCAGACAATCCACGCCGGCATCGGGCCGATGGCGCCCTGCATCCACTCGCGCTCGCCGAAGATGGGCAGCACCATGCTCTGTTCGGCGGGCACGAGGTGGCCGCCGTCGAGGATGGTCCAGTACATCCAGAGGAAGGCGGGGATGGTGAGGAGCATGATCCACGCCATGGGGCGGAAGTTCTCCTTCATCATCTCGCCCTGGTCGCCGAGCGCGTCCATCTTCTCGTCCTGGATGCGTTCGAGGGCGGCGTCGTCGCCGGCCTCCTTGGCGGCCTGCTCGCGCTCGGTGATGTTCTGCATCTTCTCCTGGATCTGCTTGACCTTGCTCCGGTCGACCATGTTCGCCTGCAGCAGCGTCGAGTACAGGCCGGTGATGAGCGCGACCGAGAGGATGACCGCGTAGAACGGGAGCACGTCGTTCAGCGGCTCGAAGATGACGTTGATGCTGCTCCCGACCGCGTTGCGGATGGGGGTGTAGTAGTAGCCGGCCATCATCCCGACCGAGACGAGCGCGGCGAGCTTGTCCCGGGTGTGCCAGCTCGAGCCCTCGCTGTCGACCTCCACGGGGTCGCTCGCGACGCTGATGTCGTCGCCGAGTACGTCGGTGACTGCGTCGGGATCGACGACCACGAAGCCGTCCTCCTGCTCGCGGAGTATCTCGCTCTGGATGAGTCGTCCCCAGCGGCCGCTGTCCATACCGTCCTCGTCCTTGACGTCCTTCCACTCGACCTCGTCGTCCCCGTCGTTGGAGGCGTCCATGACGACCTGCAACGCCTCCGAGGTCCCGGGGTTGTCCGAGAGGAAGTCCTGTATCTGTTCCGCCGTCCAGGCCATATGGGAACCCGTTGGCAGTCGTGGGATAAGAGTCTTTTACTCTGTGGCAGCCTCGATGGCTGCTCTCACGTCGGTCCAGACCTCGTCGGGGGTCTGCTCGCCGTCGACGGCGACGAACTCGTCGGTGTCCTCGTAGTACTCGACGACCGGGAGCGTGTTCTCCTCGAACACGTCGAGGCGGTTCTCCGCGGCCTCCTCGGTGTCGTCCTCGCGCTGGACGAGCTCGCCGCCGCACTCGTCACAGACGCCCTCGGTCTCCGGCTGATTGTACTTGACGTGGTAGTTTGCGCCGCAGTCCTCGCAGACGCGGCGGCCGGTGAGGCGGTCGAGCAGCTCCGAGCGGTCCACGTCGAGGTAGAGGACGAGGTCGAGGTCGGTCATGTCGGCGAGCTCCTCGGCCTGTTCGAGGTTGCGCGGGTAGCCGTCGAGGACGTAGCCGTCGGCGGTGGAGAGCGCCTCCTCGACGATGGCGTTGACGACGGCGTCGGGGACGAGATCGCCGGCGTCCATGTACTCGCCGGGTGTGTCGTACTCGAACTCCATGTCCGAGATGTCCATCTCCTTGTTCGAGCGGAGCGCGTCGCCGGTGGTGACGTGCTCGACGCCGAACTCGTCGACGATGTTCGCGGACTGCGTGCCCTTGCCTGCGCCCGGTGCACCGAGGATGAGGATGTGCGGACTGCTCATATCTGGGCGGTCGGACCCGGCACGTAAAGAGTTAAAGAAAACGGCTGGCACGTGGGGTGACCGTTCCGCCGGGGAGCCGGTCGGTCGACGCGTTACTCGTACTCGGTGATGGTCAGCTCGAAGCTGCCGGAGCCGGAGTAGGAGTCGACGGTGACGTAGAGCTCGGTCGACGTGTCGGGGCTGTCGATGACGACCGTCTCCTGGCTGTCGACCGTGTAGGAGCCGTAGTCGTAGCTGCTGGACGACGGACAGCTGGCCTCGCCGTCGTTGACGTAGAGATCGAAGTCGGCGTCCGACGGCCCAGAGAGCGACAACTCGACCTGGCTCGGGGAGCTGTACTCCCACGCCCACGTGTAGCAGGCGGAGTCCCAGTAGCCCGACAGCGAGTCGGAGACGCTGCCGGTGGTCGAGCCGCCGCCACCGCCACCGCCGCCGCCACCGCCACCGCCACCGCCGCCGCCACCGCCACCGTCACCGGGTTCGGTGGTGACCGCGGCTTCGGCGTTCACCTGACCGCTGCCCTGCTCGTCGCTGGAGAGACCGATGTCCGTGGCGGTGTTCTTCAGGTGGCTCCGCAGCTCGGCGTTCGTGAGGTCCCACTGCGCCGCCGCGAGGCCCGCCACGCCGGAGACGACCGGCGTCGCCATCGAGGTGCCCGAGAGCTGCTCGTAGGCCCCCCGTGCCTCGGTCGTCGTCGAGAGCACGTCCACGCCCGGCGCGCACAGCTCGACGCTGGAACCGTACTGCGAGAAGCTGGCGAGGGTCTCGTTGTCGTCGACCGCGCTCACGGCGAGACACTCGTCGTAGGCGGCGGGGTACGACACCGAGCCGGAGCCGTTGTTCCCGGCCGCGGCGACGACGAGCGCGCCGTTGTTCGTCGCGTAGCTCACGGCGTTCTTCATGGTGTCCGTGTAGCCGCCGCCGCCGAGACTGAGGTTGATCACGTCCGCGCCCTGGTCGGCCGCCCACTGGACCGCGTCGGCGATGTCGGCGGTGGAGCCGCTGCCGGACTCGTCGAGCGCCCGCCCGTTGATGAGCGTGGAGTTGCTCTGCCCGGCGACGCCGGTCCCGTTGTCGATGACTGCGGAGGCACAGCCGGAGACGTGGGTCGCGTGGTACTCGTTGCTCGGGGCGTCCGGGTACGGGTCGCCGTCGCCGTCGGCGAAGTCCTTGCCCGGGTCCGCGGCGTAGTTCGCCGCCAGATCGGGGTGGTCGTACTGTGCGCCGGTGTCGACGACCGCGATGGTGACGTTCGAGCTCCCGTACGTGGTGTCCCACGCGCCCGGCGCGTTCACCTGCTGGGGTGCGTACTGGTCGCCGAACTGCGGGTCGTTCGGCGTCGCGAGCGCGTGCAGCGTCTCGTTGCGCTCGGCGTACTTCACGCCGTCCTGCCGCGTCACCGCGGACACGAAGTTATCGCGGGCCCGCGTCGACGCCACGTCGGGGAACTGCACGGCCACGTAGCCGAGGTCGTCGTTCTCGTGGACGATGCGTGCGTCGCCGGGCACCGCCGACTGGATCGCCGCCCGTCGGTCGGTGACGTCCGCGCTGACGCCGACGAGGATCTCGTCCTCCTTCGGGCCGGGGGTGCGACTCGGGGTCGCGCTGGTGATGCCGCCGAACGCCGCGGCCGCGCCGAGTGCGCCCGTCGCTTTCAGATAGCCTCTCCGTCCAAACTGTCGGTTGTCATCATCTGCCATGACCGGGTGGCCGGTCAGAGAGACGACACTAAAGGCTTGCGGTATTGGTCATATTCATCTATGATTTCCGATGGAAATCGGCTTTGGACATAAATATGTGTCGGCCCCGGTGCTCGGTTGTCCGAACGTCTCTCTCGAACTGGCATAAATTCAACCGAATCGATGACGGGATAAATTGTTCCCCCCCCGGCTCGACGCTGTGGCGCGCGTTACTGACCGAGCTCCTCGACGCTGACCGTGTAGCTGCCGGAGCCGGAGTAGGAGTCGACGAGGATGCCGATCTGCTGGCCGGCACTCACGTCGTCGAGCGTGATCTGCTCCTGGCTGTCCGGGGTGATGGAGCGTCGGTCGTAGTCGTACTGGCTCGGCGTCCGACCGTCCGTCGTGACGTACAGGTCGAAGTCGGACCAGTTACCGCCAGACAGCGAGATGGTGACCTGGCACGGGTTCTGCAGGTCGTTCGTCCACGTGTAGTCGTCCGAGTCGTAGTAGCCGTACAGGTAGCCGTTCGCGGAGCCCGTCGAGGACTCGTCACCGCAGCTCCCGCCGTCGTCGGACTCGACGGTGATGCTCACGGAGTCGGTGCTCGACGCGCCGTCGTCGTCGGTGACGGTGAGGCTGGCGCTGTAGTCGCCGGCCTCGCTGTAGGCGTGGGTGACCGTCGCGCCCGTCGCGGTCGCGCCGTCGCCGAAGCTCCACTCGTAGGAGCTGATGGAGCCGTCGGTGTCACTGGAGCCGGAGCCGTCGAAGGTGACCTCCTGGCCGACCGTGACCGTCGCCGACGAGGCGTCGATGGACACCGTCGGGGCCTCGTTCTCCGGCGGGTCCGGGTCGTCGCCGCTGCCGACGAGGTTCGCGGCGTCGACGCGCCCGGCACCCTGCTGGTTCTCGGGAAGGCCGATGTCGACGGCCGTGTTCTTCAGCTGGTTGCGCAGCTCTGTGTTCGACCAGCCGGGGTTCGCCGCGAGGCCGAGTGCGGCGACGCCCGCCGCTGCCGGACACGCCATGGACGTGCCGGAGATGCGGTTGTACGGCGAGTCCGTCCACGTCGAGAGGATGTTCACGCCGGGGGCGACGACCTCCTGCTTCTCGCCGTAGTTCGAGAAGCTGGCGAGGTTCTCGTTCTCGTCGATGGCACCGACCGCGATACACTCGTCGTAGGCCGCCGGGTACGACACCGAGCCGGAGGAGTCGTTGCCGGACGCACAGACGATGGTGACGCCGTTGTCCGCCGCGTAGCTGACTGCGTTCTTCATCGTGTTAGTGTAGCCGCCGCCACCGAGGCTCATGTTCACGATGTCCGCGCCCTGGTCGGCCGCCCACTGTACGGCGTCGGCGATGTCGCTGGTCGAGCCGCTGCCCTGCTCGGAGAGCGCACGGCCCGAGAGGATGCTGGAGTTCGACATCCCGGCGATGCCGTCGCCGTTGTCCGTCGTCGCCGCCGCGATGCCGGCGACGTGGGTGCCGTGGTACTCGTTCGACATCGAGTCCGGGTACGGGTCGCCGTCGTCGTCGACGAAGTCGTAGCCCTCGTTCGAGCCGAACTGGCCCGCCAGGTCCGGGTGGTCGTACTTCACGCCCTGGTCGATGACCGCGATGGTGACGTCCTCGCTGCCGAGCGTGGTGTCCCACGCCGCGGGCGCGTTGACGAGCTGCAGCGCGTACTGGTCGCCGAAGCGCGGGTCGTTCGGCGTCGCGAGCGCGTGCAGCGTCTCGTTGAACTCGGCGTAGCGTACGTGGTCGAGTGACTCGAGCGTCTCGAGGATGTCGTCGTCCGACATCGTCGTGACCTCGGGCTTCGACAGCGCGATGTAGCTGAGGTCGTCGTTCTCGTGCGTGACCGACATCCCGTCCGGGAGCCGCTCGTCGTTCGCGGTCGCCGACGCGACGTCGGTCACCGAGTACGTGTTCGTGACACCCACGAGGATCTCGTTCGGTCGTGCGCCCGGTTCCCGCGACGGTGTCGCGGACGACAGTCCTGCGAACGCCGCTGCCGCCCCCACGGCACCAGTTGTCTTCAGGAAGGTACGTCGTCCCCAATCGTGACTGCTATCGTCTGTCATGAGACACCCATACCGACACCCTGTCCCCTATTTAAATTTTTGTAGTACTGATTGCTAATTTTAATCGATATACAAATTGTATTCTGGTTGTGAACAGTTGTGTACTGGGGGTTCGGGCGAACCGCCACGGCTTTGAGCGGCACCGAGAGAGGAGTGGGTATGGACGAGCGATTCAGGCGGCTCCTGCCCGGTACGGAGCCGCATCCGCGGGCGCGCGTGGGACTGTTCGTCGACGGTCCGAACGTGCTCCGCGACGAGTTCGACGTCGACCTCGACGACGTCCGGACGGCCGCGACCGCCGTGGGTGACCTCACGGTGACCCGGCTGTACCTCGACGAGCACGCGACGCCCGGCCTCATCCAGGCGGCAGAAGCCCGCGGCTTCGAGGTCGTCGTCACCAGCGGCGACGTGGACGTGAAGCTCGCGGTCGATGCGACCGAGACCGTCGTGACCGAGGCCATCGACACGCTGGCCATCGCCTCGCGCGACACCGACTTCAAGCCGGTGCTCGAGAAGGCGGGACGCTACGGCATCCGCACGCTGGCCATCGCGCCGGGCGAGCACGGCCGTTCGGACGCGCTCCGGAACGCCGCGAACGAGGACGTGGTCATCGACGACGACGCGTCGCTGTCCGGGTAGCGAACGGGGAGAAGGGCGGCGGGAGTGGTGAGTCCGAGGTGCCGTCTGTCCTTACTGGCCGAGCTCCTCGACATCCACGGTGAAGCTGCCGGAGCCGGAGTAGGAGTCGACGAGGATGCCGATGTCCTGACCCGCGCTCGGGCTGTCGATGATGACCTGCTCGTCGCTGTTCATCGAGATGGAGCGCTTGTCGTAGTCGTACGTGCTGGGCGTGCGCCCGTCGAGGGTCACGTACAGGTCGAAGTCGGCGCTGCTCGGCCCGGTCAGGGAGACAGTGACCTGACACGGGTTGTCCAGACTGTTCGTGTAGGTGTACGACGTCGAGTCGTAGTAGCCGTACAGGTAGCCGTCCGCCGAGCCACCCGCGGACGTGTCGCCACAGCTGCCGCCGCCACCGCCGTCGGACTCGACGGTGATGCTCACGGAGTCGGTGCTC
This sequence comes from Haloarchaeobius litoreus, assembly GCF_024495425.1. Classification (NCBI taxonomy): domain Archaea; kingdom Methanobacteriati; phylum Methanobacteriota; class Halobacteria; order Halobacteriales; family Halorubellaceae; genus Haloarchaeobius; species Haloarchaeobius litoreus. The sequence goes on from NZ_JANHJR010000001.1 coordinate 110,926, forward strand.
GACGCGCCGTCGTCGTCGGTGACGGTGAGGCTGGCGGCGTAGTCGCCGGCCTCGCTGTAGGTGTGCGTGACGGTCTGACCGGTCGCCGAGCCACCGTCGCCGAAGCTCCACTCGTAGGAGCTGATGGAGCCGTCGGAGTCACTGGAGCCGGAGCCGTCGAAGGTGACCTCCTGGCCGACCGTGACCGTCGCCGAGGAGGCGTCGATGGACACCGTCGGTGCGCTGTTGTCGCCACCACCGCCGCCACCATCGCCGGCGGCGTCGACGATGTTGAGCGCGTCGACCCGGCCCGCGCCCTGCTCCTCCTCGGAGAGGCCGATGTCGACGGCCGTGTTCTTCAGTCGGCTGCGCAGCTCCGTCGGTGAGAGGGCGGAGTCGGCCGCCTTGCCCAGCGCCGCGACGCCGGAGGCCGCCGGACACGCCATCGACGTGCCGGAGATCTTGTTGTACTGACCGCCGAACTGGGAGACGTTCTCCGTCCAGGTCGACAGGATGTCGACGCCGGGTGCGGCGACGTCGAGGTTCGGGCCGTACTGCGAGAAGCTCGCGAGGTCCTCGTTGCTGTCGACGGCGGAGACCGCCACGCACTCGTCGTACGCGGCGGGGTACGACACCGAGCCCGAGCCGTCGTTCCCGGCCGCACAGATGGGGAGCGACCCGTTGCTGACGGCGTAGCTCACGGCGTTCTTCATGGTGTCCGTGTAGCCGCCGCCTCCGAGGCTCATGTTGATGATGTCCGCGCCCTGGTCGGCCGCCCACTCGACGGCGTCGGCGATGTCCGTCGTGGAGCCGCTGCCCTCCTCGGAGAGTGCACGACCCGACAGCAGCGTCGAGTCCGAGATACCGGAGATCCCGGTGCTGTTGTCGGTGGTCGCCGCCGCGATGCCGGCGACGTGGGTGCCGTGGTACTCGTCCGCCATCGAGTCCGGGTACGGGTCGCCGTCGCTGTCGACGAAGTCGTAGCCCTTGTTGGTCCCGAACCGGCTCTGCAGGTCGGGGTGGTCGTACTTCACGCCCTGGTCGACCACCGCGACGGTGACGTCGGAGCTGCCCTGCGTCGTGTCCCACGCCGAGGGAGCACGCACCTGCTGGGGTGCGTACTGCTCGTCGAACAGCGAGTCGTTCGGCGTCGCGAACGCGTGTACGGTCTTGTTCTCCTCGACGTAGCGGACGCCCGACTGCTCTCGGAGTCGGTCCGCCATCGCCGATTCGGCCTGTGCTGCGGCCGCGTCCGGGAGCTCGACCGTGAAGTAGCCGAGGTTCTCGTTCCGGTGCGAGACGTTGGCCTGACTCGGTAGCTCGTTCTGCACGCTCGACTCCGCAGTCGACATGCTCGTTGCGGCCGAGACGCCCACGATGAGTTCGTTCTCATGCGGCTGCGGGTCCCGTCCGGGGGTCGCCGAGGTGATGCCCGCGAGTGCCGCGGCCGAAGCCGCCGCGCCCGTCGCTTGCAGGAAGGTACGTCGTGCCCACGATTTCGTGTTATCGTCTGTCATGACACACAACGGCAGTCACGCCACCCGCACTTATATTTTTATGAACGCGTCATAAATTTATGCGAGTGTTATACAATTTGACCGGTAGTTCCTAGAAAGTTGTGTGTCGAACTGGTTAGAAACTAAAACAAACGCGCGCCTCGTTTCTACGCCGAACTATCGTGAACGTCTGAGGCTCTTAATACCACCGGTTATGGCGTTCGGAAACTCGAAGGGAGCCGGGACGGTGTTTGTCAGCAAAGTGATGAGTGCCGCCGTTCCGCCCCGAGCGCAGGGTTGTGAACCCCGGGTCGAGGTCGGTTACTGCCCGAGTTCCTCGACGCTCACCGTGTAGCTGCCCGACCCCGAGTAGGAGTCGACGAGGATGCCGATGTCCTGGCCGGAGCTCACCGCGTCCGCGATGACCTGCTCCTGGCTGTCCTGCGTGATGGAGCGCTTGTCGTAGTCGCTCGTCGTCGGCGTGCGCCCGTCGAGCGTGACGTACAGGTCGAAGTCGGCTCCGCTCGGTCCGTCGAGCGAGACGGTGACCTGACACGTGCTGTCGAGCGAGGTCGTGTACGTGTACGACTCGGAGTCCCAGTAGCCCGACAGCGAGCTGTCGGCGGAACCGCCGGTGGACGTGCTGCCGCAGTCGCCGCCGCCACCGCCGCCACCGCCGCCACCGTCACCGCCGACGATGTCGACGGCCGAGACGCGGCCGGCACCCTGCTCCTCCGCGGAGAGGCCGATGTCGACGGCCGTGTTCTTCAGCTTGCTCCGGAGCTCGGTCGCGCTGAGGCCGGGCTCGACCGCCTTACCGAGCGCCGCGACGCCGGAGGCCGCCGGACACGCCATCGACGTGCCGGAGATGCTGTTGTACGGCGAGTCGTTCCAGGTCGAGAGCACGTCGACGCCGGGTGCGGCGACGTCGAGGTTCGGGCCGTACTGCGAGAAGTCCGCGAGGTCCTCGTTCTCGTCGACCGCGGAGACCGCCACGCACTCGTCGTACGCGGCGGGGTACGACACCGAGCCGGTGCCGTCGTTCCCGGCCGCACAGATGGGGAGCGACCCGTTGTTGACGGCGTAGGAGACCGCGTTCTTCATCGTCTCCGTGTAGCCGCCGCCACCGAGGCTCATGTTGATGATGTCCGCGCCCTGGTCCGTCGCGTACTCCACGGCGTCGGCGATGTCCGCGGTCGAGCCGCTGCCGCCGCCGAGTGCGCGGCAGGCGAGCAGGGTCGAGTCGGACATCCCGGCGACGCCCGTTCCGTTGTCGGTGGTCGCCGAGGCGATTCCCGCGACGTGCGTGCCGTGGTTCTCGCCGCTGGGTGCCATCGGATCACCGTCGCCGCCGGCGAAGTCGCTGCCCTTGTTCGTCCCGAAGCGGCTCTGCAGGTCGGGGTGGGTGTAGTCGACACCCGTGTCGACGATGGCGACGGTCACGTCCTCGCTGCCGAACGTGGTGTCCCAGGCCGAGGGTGCGCCGACCTGCTGTGGCGCGTACTGCTGGTCGAACTTGGGGTCGTCTGGCTGCGCGAACGCGTAGTGCGTCGTGTTCCGCTCGACGTAGCGAACGCCCGACTGGCGCTCGATACGCGAGGAGACGGCGTCCATCGTCGAGGGTCCGTCGTCGCGGACCTCGACGGCGATGTAGCCGAGGTTGTCGTTCTCGTGTACGACGTTCGCGTCCGATGGTAGGTCTCGCGCTACCTGTCGCTGGACGGAAGCCATGCTTGTCGAGGACGAGATGCCGACGAGGAGCTCGTTCTCCTTCGCTCCCGGCTCTCGTCCCGGGGTGGCCTGGGTGAGTCCCGCGAAGGCGGCGGCACTCGCTGCGGCACCGGTCGTCTTCAGGAAGGTACGTCTGTTCGTACCGCGTTGGGTATCATCTGCCATGCCCACCAATAGAAATCACCGCTGGGCATTTATATCTTGGCAACGCGGAACTGAATTAACTAGCGTTCAACACGACCAGTTGCCAGCTTCGAGTGACAGGTCCGCGCCCTCCGTGTAGAACTACTGGTCGGTAGACCGATAGAATCGAACCCAAATGATTACTGTCGCGTCCACACACGCACGACACAAGGAGATGGATGCGCTCGACACCCCCGTCCTCGACAACCACATGCACCTCGACCCGGACCACGGCCGCGGGTTAGCGGCCGTCGACGACTTCGCACGGCTGGGTGGCACGCACCTGCTCGTCGTCAACAAGCCGTCCTGGCACCTCGGCGACCTGCCAACCGACCGCGAGTCGTTCCGGCACGTGTTCGAGACGACCGTCGACGTCGTCGCGGCCGCGACCGAGCGCCTCGACGGGCGCGCCTGGCCGGTGCTCGGCGTCCACCCCGGACTCGTCTCCCACCTCGTCGACGACGGATACACGCCCGAGGAGGCGCGCGACCTGATGCAGACCGGGCTCGACCTCGCGGCGGAGTACGTCGCCGACGGCCGCGCGCTCGCGCTCAAGTCCGGTCGCCCGCACTACGAGGTCGACGACGCCGTCTGGGACGCCTCCAACGCGGTGATGCGCCACGCGTTCTCGCTCGGGGCCGAGGTCGACTGCGCGGTCCAGCTCCACACCGAGGCGAGCGACGACCTCACCGAGGTGGCCGAGTGGGCAGAGGACGAGGGGCTGGACCGCACGCACGTCGTCAAGCACTACGCCGGCGGCGAGCTCGCGGGGCCGATCCCGAGCGTCATGAGCGAGACGGACCGCCTCCGGGTCGCCGCCGCTTCGGACGCCCCGTTCCTCATGGAGACGGACTTCGTCGACGACCCCGACCGACCCGGCGCGGTGCTCGGCCCGAAGACCGTCCCCCGGCGCGTCCGCTGGCTGCTGGAGGAGGGTCACGACGAGGCCGTCAGGCGGGCGCACGTCGAGACGCCCGAACTCGTCTACGACATCGACACCACCGCGGCGCTGTAACCGCAGGGCCACCTGCCACGGCGTGGCCCGTGTGTTCCGAGCCACCACGCCGTGTCGTGTCCACGGACGGGAGTCTCGACCTGGAACGGCTCACCGTAGAGAAAGGCATTTCACTACGCCGGGGTAGGTTGTGGTATGAGCACTCCCCCGACCGAATACTACTCGGCGGAACGCTGGCAGAACTGGATCGACCGAGTCGAAGCGGAGGACGTCGACGCCGAGGACGAGGACTCGATGCGCGTGTTCGACCTCATGCAGGACGACGCGGCCATCGCCGTCGCGAAGATCGTCTCCGCGACCGACGACGACGAGCTCGACGAGGAGGCGGCCTCCGAGAAGATCAACGAGATCGGCGACATCGTCTTCACCGAGCCCGAGTTCGACGACGAGGACAAGCTGTTCCTCGTCGGCAGCGTCCAGGAGAGCCTGAGCATCGTCCTCCACGCCGCGATGGAGTACATCCACGCCGGTGCCGCCGACGAAGCGTCCATCCCGGAGTACGTCTCGGCAGCCGCCGAGGCCGAGGCCGAGGAGGACATCGAGAGCGCCCGTGGCTACCTCGTGAAGGCGGGCACGCTCATCATCGACGGGGAGGAGCTCTCTCCCGAACTGGGCGAGGAGCTCGAGTACGGTCCGGTCGCGCAGTGGCTCAACGGCCTCGCCAGCCTCCAGTCCGCGATGGAGGACCCCGAGGTCGTCGAGGAGGACGAGGACGCCGAGTAGTCGGAGCTTACACCCCGGTAATTTGGTCATAAGGGTTTTACTCGCGCCAAGCTAATCAGCGCGTAACATGGGGTTTCTCGACGACGAGCGGGGGGTGAGCGTCCAGGTGGGCGCAGTGATACTGCTCGCGTTCGTCGTCATCGCGATCTCCGCGTACCAGGTGCAGGTGGTCCCCAGCCAGAACGAGGAGGTCGAGTACAACCACAATCAACGGCTGCAGAGCCAGCTGCAGGAGCTCGAGGGGACCATTGGTTCGATGTCGGCGACGGGCGACGGCCGGACGGTGACTGTCGACCTCGCGACGACGTACCCCGCTCGGACGCTGTTCGTCAACCCACCGCGACCGACAGGCCGGTTGGAGACGGTTGGCACCACACAGCCACGGGTCTCGTTCGAGGTGCGGAACGCGACCGCGGCGAACCCAGACGTGGACGACTTCTGGGACGGAACGACGCGCAACTACTCCACGGGCGCTATCGCGTACCGACCGAACTACAACGTCTACCAGGCGCCCCCGACGACCGTCGTCGCGAACTCGCTCGTGTACAACGAGTACTCCAGCACCACGCTCGTCGCGAACCAGCAGTCGATCTTCGACGGCGACAGCATCTCGCTCGTCGCACTTCGGGGGTCCCTCCGCAGGGAGGGTGGGACGGCATCGGTGAACGTCCGTCCCGTGAGTGCCTCGACGACGACGGTGCCCGTCAGCGCGACTGGCAGTGATAACGTGACAATCTCGCTTGTCTCCCGGCTCTCGCCAGACACCTGGCGCGAGCTCATCGACGAGACGGGCGAGTATTCGAACCAGAGCGGGCACGTCACGGCTGTCGTGGACAATGGGACGACAACAATGCCAAACGGTGAGCAGCTGTACCGGGTGGAGTTCGAGCTGGAGCGCGGGCAGACGTACCGACTCCAGCTCTCCCGCGTCGGCGTCGGCGAGCTCTCGGCGACCGAGCAGTCGACGAACGCCTCGTACGCCGTTGCGATGGCTGAGACCGTGACGACAGAGGAGGACGTGAACGCCACGGTGACGGTCGAGGTTCGGGACCAGTACAACAATCCGAAGTCCGGTGTCGAGGTGAATGCGACCGTCGTTGGGTCGGCCGGCGGGAGCATTGTCGATACCCCGCGGACGACGAACGAAGACGGTCGGGCGACTTTCACCTACAACACGTCACGGGAGATCAGCGGTACCTCCTCGAAGTCCGACACTGTTCAGGTGAGCTTCAGCGGCGATCCGTCCGGTGGCTTCGACGCGAACGCCCCCGAGAACGTCAGCACGACGGTGACGGTGCGGAACACCGACGGCAGCGGGACAGGGACCGGTGTCGGAGGCGGCGGTGGAGCGTACAGCATCGACTGGCAGGACCCGATTTCTTCTAACCCGTCGCCAGGAGTGAGTACGTCCACTTGCTCGGAGACGGACTGCACGTGGGACGTTGGGGTAGATGGCGACGGTTCGCTGGACCTCACCGCGGTGACCAGTCCGAACGATATCGATGGGCTGGAAGTTGAGTACGTGCTGAACAACAGTACCGTCGCCTCGATCCCGCCCTCTGAGAGGACCGATTCGACGGGACCGAACGGCGAGACAGGTACGACGTTGACCGCGAACGCGAACGGCACGGTTGCCGTGTATGTCGCGTCGAACGGCGACAGCGACGTCATCAACGTCACCGTCAGCAACGTTAGCGGCGGCGGCGGTGGCGGTGGAAACGGTCCGCCGATCGTGACGAGTGCGAGCATCACGAACGCCCCGATCAACTACTCCGACGCGAACACGGCACAGACCGTGACGGTGACGTTCAACGAGAGCATGGACACGAGCGTCGCGCCGACCGTCGAGATACAGGGGATGGCCCGATCCTATACCGTGAGTGGAAGCTACGCGAACCCCACGACGTGGACGGGGACGGCGAATTTCCAGCAGGACAGCGAGGAAACCACCGCAACGATTAGGGTTGCCGATGCGGAGGACCAGTCCGGGAACACGATGGCACCGGACACGTCGAACACCTTCCAGGTCGACACCGCGAGACCGCAGCAACCGTCGAGCACCGACTTCCAGACCGCACCGATCAGTGCATCGAACGCGAGCAATGTCGCTGTAGATGTTGAGTTCGGCAACCAACCCGAAAGCGGCACGGTCTACGTCAGAATCACTGGCCCCGACGGGAACACGGTCGTCGGAACCGCCCCGGCCGACACGGGTAGTACCACGACGACGGTGACCGGCATCGACATCTCCAGCCTCAGCGACGGCACCGTGACCGCCGAGTCCAGAATCGTCGACGACGTGGGGAACATCAACCAGGGCGGCTACAGGCAGGCCAGAGACGCGCTGAAGGACACCAAGGAACCACTCATCCAGACGTTCACGGTGAGCGACGAGACCACCGACTGGTACAACCCCGAATTCAGCGTCACCAATATCGTCTCTGATATGACGCTCAGCGATGTTACCATTGAACTCGTGAATTACAACGGTCAAGTCGTCGATACTGAAACGGGCGCTGCGAACTCCACTGTCACACTGAATGACAACACCTTCAACTGTTACCAGTGTACCTACACCATCCGTCTGACCGCAACCGACCAAGTCGGCCAGACGAACAGCAGCAACGTCACCGACGAAGCTGACGGGAGTGGAGGTGGTAGCGGCGGTGGATCTCCCTCGGCAGACATCGTCCAGCGTCAGAGCGGGAGCGGCTCTACGTTCGACGGTGGTACGGGGGCAGAGTTCGTGCTCGAGAACACCGGGTCGAAGGACGTCACCATCACTGACGTCGAGATCTCGGTGAGCGGTGGTAGCGCCTCACAAATTCGTGAGCAGAACGGTGGGTCTGGCCGTACTTCGAGCGAAGTCTACATTGACGCTGCTACTGTGGGCTACTACGAAGACAGTTCGGGCGGCGGTAATGGCCTCTCACTCGACACCAGGCAAGCACTTACCACCAATGCAATCATCGCCGCCGGCGACACCGCCACGATGAGTTTCTACCAGTTCCGCAACAATGGCGGACAGTCAGTTGATATTTCCGGCCGAACGCTGACCGTCACCGTCTACTTCTCCGATGGGTCAAGCGAGAGCTACACGTTCACTGCTTGAGGCGATATTTTCGACACCCGTCGAAACTTCCATCGACACGCACAAATAGCCAGTCCACCCACTCCCCCACATGACAGCAGTCGGTATCGACGCGGTCGAAGTCTGGACTGGCAACCTGAAACTCGACCTCGCCGAGACGTTCGCGGAGGAGAAGGGCAAGGACCCGGCGTACTTCACGAAGGGCCTGGGGCTGCGGGCGTCGTCGCTGCCGGATTCGTACGAGGACATCGTGACGATGGGCGCGAACGCGGCGAAGAAGCTGATGGACCGGAAGGGGCTCGAACCCGACGACATCGGCCGCATCGACGTGGGCACGGAGTCGAGCTTCGACAACTCCAAGCCGATCTCGACGTACATCGCTGGCTGCCTGGAGCAGGTGTACGACGGCGACTTCCACCACGCGAACAAGGGCGAGCGCAAGTTCGCCTGCATCGCGGGCACCCAGAGCATCGACGACGCCTACAACTGGATTCGCGCGGGCCGGAACCGCGGTCGTGCGGCGCTCGTCGTCGCCACGGACACGGCGCTGTACGCCCGGGACGACTCCGGCGAGGCGACACAGGGCGCGGGCGCGGTGGCGATGCTCATCGACGAGGACCCGAGCCTGGTCGATCTGTCGACGGACCAGGGCTACGGCAGCGCGGACGAGACGGACTTCCTGAAGCCGAACCAGCAGTTCCCGAGCGTCGACGGCAAGCGGTCGGTGCAGGTGTACCTCGCCCGGATGCGCGAGGCACTGGAGGACTACGAGAGCGTCGCCGGTGACGTCCGCCTCGATGACTTCATCTACGCACCGTTCCACACCCCGTACCCGGGCATGGTCCGGAAGGCGGCGGCGCTGGCGTACCGGCACGTCACCCGCGATACGGCCGTCGAGGACGAGCTCGCCGAGAGCATCGGTCGGCAGCCGCGACGGGAGAGCTTCGACGACGACGGCGAGTACGAGGAGGCCGTCCGCGAGTACATGGACGCGCTGAAGGAGACCGAGCAGTACCAGGACTGGTACGCGGCGACGGTCGACCCGACGCTGACGATCTCGCGCGACGTGGGCAACTGGTACACGGGCTCGGTCCACCTCGCTCGGGTCTCCGCGCTGAAGACGGCGCTGGAGGCGGGTCGTGACGTGGCCGGTGAGTCGATGCTCGTCGCGTCCTACGGCTCGGGCGCGCAGGCGGAGATCCACGGCGAAATCATCCAGGACGGCTGGGCCGACGAGATCGCCGCGCTCAACGTCGACGAGCAGATCGCCGAGCGCTACGACCTCTCGTGGTCGGAGTACGAACTGGTCCACGACCGGCACAACCATGAGATGGACTCCGAACTGGAGGAGTTCACGACGCCCGATGCGGAGTTCGTCTTCGACGGCTGGGGCCGGATGGGCGAGCGGAAGTACACGTACGTCGAGTGACGAGAAGGCGGGGGAGTCACGTCGACGGAACCGGGGCGACCGGTCGCGTCAGCGGGGCGAACTCAAGTGGACGGTGGTCCGACGAACCCAGGTGGGAACGGTGGTGGGCAGGCCGGGAACCGTGGGTCGGAGGCGGTTCCGGTCAGTGGGTGGGTAGGGTCGGCGACGGTGGATGGCGGGGCGGCCGTCGCCACCCTATCCTGCGACCGGGACCCATAAAAACCGGGTCGGCAGTTTTCTGACTCGGAAACAGTGCCGCCGGAGTGGACTGTGTCGAGCAGTTACGGCAGCGACGCGAGCGACTCCAGCATCTCCTCGGTCGAGGCGGTCGTCACGGCCAGCGAGAAGCCGTCGGCGCGGGCGAGCTTGGGTGCGTGCTCCCAGAGGTCGTCCTCGTCGATGCCGTGGAGGACGACGGCGTTCGGCGTCGGCGTGACGACGCGCATCGCGACCAGCGGCGACTCGCCCCTCGTTATCTCGGTGAACACGAGCGCCCGGGAGGTGGACTGCCCGTACAGTCGGTAGAACTCCTCGGAGGAGAGCCGCGTGATGGCCGCGATGGAGTCGATGACCGTGTGGCCGGAGACGCTGGTCGCGTGGCCGGACTGCACCTCGGTCGCGTCGATGGCGTCGTACAGCCGGGAGAGCGAGACGGTCGTCGGGTACTCGCGCAGGTCGCGGACGATGTCGCTCTCGAAGCCCGCCGAGAGCACGCGGGCGTACTGCCTGATGTGGTCGCCGCCGCGGGACTCGTCGATGGTCAGCAGCGACTCGACGACGCGGCTCACGACGCCGATGCCGGGGTTCTCCCGTCGGCCGCTCTCGTAGTCCGAGATGACCGACGACGAGACGTCGAGTTCGGCCGCGAGGTTCGTCTGGGAGATGTCGAAGTCGGTGCGCCACTTCCGCAGGGTCGAGCCGGGGTCCGCGGAGAGGGTCACCTCGCCGGCGATCTTCGTCGCCAGCTGTCGGCGTGGGCTGTCGCTCATCGTCCGTTGGTGGACGACGCGGCGCAAAAGCGTATCGAAACCTACCTTCGACAGGTGACGAACCCGAAGGGTTTTGCTCCGAGCGACGATGCCTCGTGTATGCCCTCGACAGTCGTTCACGTGGCACTCGCCGGCATCGTCGGGTGTGCCCTCCTCGGTCGCGCGTTCTCCTGGCGCGCGCTCGTCGCCGTACTCGGGCTGACGGTGCTGGTCGACCTCGACGTGTTCCTCGGGTTCGTCCTCGTCGGCGCGCACCGCGCGGCGTTCCACTCGCTGCTGTTCCTCGCCGCCATCGGCGTCGTGCTACTCTACGACCGCTCGCGCGGCGACGGCTCGGTCCTCCGCGGCAGGTTCGGTCCCACCGCCCACCGCGTCGGGTCCGTGGCCGTCGTCGCCGCCGTCTTCGGCGCTATCGGCCCGGACCTGATGACCAACGGCGCGAACCTGTTCTGGCCGGTCCACGACCAGTTCTACGCGCTCAACGGCGAGATGTACCTCTCCGACCGGAAGGGGTTCGTCCAGACGTTCGTCGAACTCGAGAGCGAGGAGCCCGCGCAGTCGGTCTCTCGTGGCTCCACGCAGGAGACCCAGTACCACACCGGCGTCGACACGAACCCGGACCGCTCCGGCGAGGCCGAGGTGCAAGAGCGCGTGTTCCCGCTGGCCGACAGCGGCGAACAGCTCCTGCTCGTCGGCACCGGCGCGTTCGTGATGACGAGCCGGCTGTACGACGAGTACACGGCCTGAGCTCGCCATGCCGGACCGGACCCGCACGACTGAAGCCACCGCACGACGAAGCCCGGGCATGGTCAGACCGTACGACTCCAACACCGACGCCGAGGCGCTCTGGGAGGCGAAGCGGGCGTTCGAGCTCGGCCTCGGCTCGGGCACGGGTGGTGACGACAAGCGGGCGAAGTACGAGGGCAAACTCACCGACGACTACCGTGAATCCTGGTTCACGTGGGTCGACCGCTGTGTCACCGACGACGAGCGCTGCGTGCTCGTCGAACCCGACGACGGTGAGGGCCCCGGGGACGGACTCGCCGGCTACGTGTTCGTCCTGCCCCAGCGACTCGCCCACGTCTGGGATGCAGCGGTGCTGAACGAGCTCTACGTCGCCCCCGCTCACCGCGGCACGGACGTTGCGGACGACCTCATGGACGGGGCCGTCGCGTTCGCGCGGTCGATGGACCTGCCGCTCGACCGGCTGGTGTTGGACGTGGACCGGGAGAACGAGCGGGCGAAGGCGTTCTACGAGCGACACGGTTTCGCGCACTGGGGCGAGATGGTCGCCCGCGAGCTCTAATCCTTCAGCAGGTACGCACCGGCGCCGCCGAGGCCGCCGAACACGACGGGGTAGACGACGCCGAGGAAGACGACCGTCCAGAGCAGGGGGACACTCAGGGTGTACTGTCCGGAGAAGCCGAAGAACTCGACGGACTCGGTGTGGCCGAACAGGAAGGCACCGACGAGGGCGAACAGGAGGTAGCCGACGAGGACGAGCGCACCCGCGGCCACCGCGTTCGGCAGGTCGACCGTCGCGTCGGTAGTGTACACCGACACGAACCCGGCGACCAGCAGGACCAGCGGCGGCACGAACATGGCGAAGGCCACGAGACCGCCGCCCGCGGCGTCGATGAGGTTCACCGAACTGGAGCCCGACGGTGTGCTGTAGGTGAGGTCGACGAAGTGCGCGTTGTACAGCGTCATCCCGGCGGCCTTCCACGACGGCACGGTGTCGCGGACCGACTGGACGAACGCCTGGTCGATGGCCTGGTCGAACGTCTCGGGGTCCGGGAGCGTGGTCTGGGTCCACAGCAGGAACGTCACGAGGTAGCTCACCACGAAGGCGACCGCGCCGGCCCCTGCACTGACGGCGGCTGCACGTGCGTCGACGCCGGTTCCACTCGACCGCGAGCTGCCGCGCATCGTGTTGGGTGGCATGACAAGAACCGGTTCCGTCGCGTTCGGTATATATCTTCGGCAAACTGCCCATTCGTTGCTCTGGTTGCGTTAACCGTATCACATTTCAATCAAATAGTGTAGGGGTCGCTTTCAAGTGGCCGCTCGGTGAACTGATCCGGGCACTCGTCGCGAACGAGGGTGGTGCCGGCCCGTCACACGGTCCCCGCCCGAGACCCGCAGGTCGGTCCCGTCAGGCTCACGGTCATGGCATCCCGGTCACATCGAGGTCGGCATCGCTCTCTTCGTACTCCTCGCGGGTGATGCTGTAGCGGTGCTGGGTGACCGGTGCACCCGCTTTCAGCGCCCAGTTCCGGAGTACGCCCTCCTTCTGGCCGCCGAAGCGCTCGACGTACCGCTCGATGGCCCGGTGGGAGTTCTCGTTGCCCGCGACGTGCTCGACGGCGACGACCTCGAGGTCGAGGCACTCGAACGCGAGCGCGACGAACGCGGCGGCCCGCTCGCCGGAGTAGCCCCGCCCCCAGAACGGCTTGCGCAGCCACGTCCCGAGCGTGCCGGTCCGCCGGTCCCAGTCGATACCCATGCCCGCGCCGCCGGCGAGCACGAGGTCGCTGTCGGCGTACGGGCCGCGTGGCGACGGGCCGTCGATGTCTTCGGGCGCGTCGGCCGGGTCGACGTACAGCTGATAGCTGGCGTCCTCGCCGGCGTCGAGGCCGTCGCGGGTCGTCTCGAGGAACTCCAGCGTCTCCTTCGGAGTCGCGTGTGGTTCCCAGGTGAGGTGCTCGGTCACCTCGTCGATGTCGGCCCCGGCCGAGCAGACCCGGTAGTAGTCCAGCGGGTCCATCACCTCGGGGGTCGAGGGCAGCATGGTCAGGCGGTCGGTGTCGATGCGTCTCGGGAGCAGTCCCGCCCAGTCGGTGAATGCGATGGACATGGTTCGCTATCTCGTGTGGTGGTCAGTCGTCACCGTCGTGGAACGTGTGCTCGCGGTCGGGGTCGCTCGCCTCGTACTCCCCGCGGCTGATGCTGTAGCGGACGGTGTCGACGGGCTCGTCGTCGAGCGTGATCTGGTTCCGGATGGTCCCCTCGCGGCGGCCGCCGAAACGCTCGACGTACTTCTCGACGGCGTGCCGCGAGTTCTCGTTCTCGACGAGGTGGGTGACGGTGACGGCCGCGAGGTCGAGCCGGTCGAACGCCAGCGAGACGAGCGCGTCAGCGCGCTCGCCGGAGTAGCCCCGCCCCCAGAACCGCTTCCGGAGGCCGAACGCGAAGTACGCGCTCCGGGCCTCCCAGTCGGCGAGCAGCTCGGCCTCTCCCGCGGGCAGCCCCGCACCGTCCTCGCCCGCCTTCGGTCGGACGACGTAGGTCGCGCCGACGCCGTCCGCCCAGCGCTCATGTCGATGGCTCAGCATCTCCGCGGTGTCCTGGGGATGCTCGTGGGGCGAGACCGGGATGTATTCGAACGCCGCCGGGTCGACCGCGTCCGTCGAGAGATGACGGTAGCGCTCGAAGAGGTCCGCGTCGGCGGCCGACTCGTGTTCGAGGACGAGCCGCTCGGTCTCGATGCGGTCGGGGAACAGCTCACTCATCGACGGTCAGCCCCGGCGCGACGTCGCTCGCCTCGTACTCCGCGCGGCTGATGCTGAAGCGGTGGAGGTCCCGTGGCTCGTCGTCGAGGGTGATCCAGTTCCGCAGCAGGCCCTCGTACGTGCCGCCCCAGCGCTCGACGTACTTCTCGATGGCGCGCTTCGAGTTCTCGTTCCCGGCGACACAGCCCGCGCCGACGAGTTCGAGGTCGAGTCGGTCGAACGCCAGCGAGATAAGGGCGTCCGCGCGCTCACCGGAGTACCCCCGACCCCAGAACGGCTTGCGGAGCCAGACGCCCAGCCGGGCGGTCCGGCGGTCCCACAGCGGAATGAGGCTCGCGACGCCGGCGAACTCGCCGGTGCCATCCTCTCCCGCCGTCGGGTACATCGCCCAGTTCGCACGGCTGCCGTCGTTCCAGCGCTGGGCGGAGTCGGCCAGGTAGTCCGCCGTCTCCTTCGGCGTGTGGTGCTGCCCCTTCGAGATGAACCGGCCGACCTCGGCGAACTCGTCGCTGCTCGTGTACTCGTACAGCTCGAACGCGTCCACGGACTCGTCGAGCCGTTCGTACCGCAGTCGTTCGGTCTCGAACGTGGCGGGGAACAGGTCCATGGGCCTGCATCGTCCAGCCGGCTAAAAACGGTTCGCCAGGGTTGCGAACCTGTCGCACGCCTTGCCGGCCGCCCTCAGACCCGCTCTCGGAGGTCTCTCGCCGCCCGCTCCGCCGCGTTCGCGACGCGGGGCGAGCCTGCGCAGTCGCGGACCCACGAGAGGTAGTCGCGGTCGGCGTCGATGCCGACCGCGCCGAGGGCCAGCGCGGCCTCCCGGACCGTGCGGTCGGGTTCGCGCGAGGGGTCAGCGAGGTCGCGCACCGCCCGCCGAAGCTCACCACGGTCTTTCCCGACGTCCAGGCCGGCCGCCAGACAGTACGCGAGCGCGACCGTCGCCGCGTCGGCGTCCGGTCCGTCGCCGCCGGCGAACTGGCGGAGTCTGCCGAGTGCATCGCCGACCAGGTCGGGGTCGTGCCGGGCAAGCACGCCGGTGGCGACGATGGCCCGGAACCGCGCGTCGGGGTCGTCGTCGCCGAGATGCTCGCGGATGCGTCCGGCGACCGGTGCGACGGCGTCGGGCTCGTCCCGGGCGAGCTCGGTCAGCGCGAACAGCGCCCGCGCCCGGTTCTCGGGCGACTCCTCGTCGAGGATCGCCGTCAGCCGCTCGATGGCCGGCGGCGGTCCACTCCCGCCGACGACCCGGTCGAGCAGTCCGCCGTCGTCGTCGTCGTCCGCGCTCGCCACGAGGGCGGCCGCAGTCGGTGGGTCCTCGGCCGCCACGCCGACCGCGGTCGCGGCACAGCGCCGGACGCCGGCGTGGTCGTCGTCGAGCAGCTCGACGAGTCGCGTCCGCGTCTCGGTGTCGACCGTCGCCAGCCCGGCCAGCGCGGTGACGGCGGCCGTCGCGGGACCCTCGTCGGCGAACGGGTCCGCCCGCAGCCGGTCGAGCACGTCGAACAGCGCGCCGCGGGCCGGTCCCACACGCTCGGGGTCCTCGCGGGCGACCCGGGCGAGTGCGGCCGCTGCCGCCGTCGGGTCGTCGTCGGTCTCCAGCCGGTCCACGCAGTCGGCCACGTCGACGGCGTCGAGGTCCGGCTCCCCGTCGTCCGCGGCCTCGACGGCCCGCCGGTACAGTGCTCTGCGGTGCGGGTTGCAGATCTCGTAGTACGTCGCGCCGACCTGGTCGACGGCCGCTGACGTGCAGCTGTCACAGCCCGCTGCGGTCCGCCGCGCGGTCGCCCGCAGTCCGTCGTCGTCGAGGTACGTGGTCGTGCCGTCGGCGGGTTCGAGGCTCGCTCCGGCCGCGCCGTAGGCCAGGAACAGCCGCGTCAGGTCCGCGAGCTCGTCGGCGTCGGCCGGATGTGGCACCGTCGTCGCCTCCGCGTCCGCCCACGAGAGCGTCGAGAGCAGGTCGCCGAGCGAGCGCACGTCCGAGGCGTCCGCCTCGCGGATGTCGACGCCGTACCGCCGGAAGAACGCCGCGAAGTCGGCGGCGTCGATGGCGTGGCGCGCACCGCGTCTGTCCGCGACGGCGGGCTCCTCGTCGAACGCGACGAAGACGCTGTCCGGGAGGGCGAAGACGAGTGGGTCGTCCATACGTCCGGGTCCGTGCGCGTCGCCATAAGTCCGGTCCACGAGGCCGTCACGCCGGTCCCTCAATTTATAATCCAGCACGACCCACACCCGGATAGATGACCGAACCTGTCGACACGGTGCTGTTCGACCTCGACGACACGCTCTGTCGGTACCGGCGGAGCGTCGGCGAGGTGCTCTCCATCGCGTTCGAGGAGGCGGGCGTCGAGCCGATGTTCGACGAACGCGACTACGTCGCAAACTACGACGACTACGCCGAGCAGGCCGCGGACATCGACGAGCTGCGCCGGCTCTGCTTCGCCGACCTCGCCAGCGACCGCGGCCTCGACCCCGCGGCCGGCCACGCGGTCGCCGACGCCTACACCGCGACGCGCGACCAGACGGCGGTCGAGCCGCTGCCGGGGGCGGTCGACGCGGTCGACGCACTCGCAGATGACCACCGACTCGCCATCGTCACGAACGGTGCGCCGGGAATGCAGCGGGCGAAGCTGAGCGCGCTCCCGTTCGCCGACCGGTTCGAGCACGTCGTCCACGCGGGCTACGACACCGCGGCGAAGCCGGCCCCGGAGCCGTTCCACCACGTGCTGGACCTGCTCGACGCCGACGCCGACCGCGCGGTCCACGTCGGGAACTCGCTCAGCTCCGACGTGCAGGGTGCCCACGCGGCCGGGCTGCGCTCGGTGTGGCTCGGCGACGGCTCGACGCCGGAGCCGACGCCCACGTACGCGGTCGACCGGCTGGACGAACTGCTCGTGCCGCCATGGCGGTAGCGTCGGCCGCTCGACGGGCCCTCGACGCACCGGCTACTGGATCTCGATGGGCGCCCAGGCCTCGTCCGCGCGGTCGAGCAGGCGCTCGACGCGCTCGCGCATCGGCGGGTGCGTCGCGAGCAGGCGCGTGATCCCGCCCTCGTCCTCGCCGTGGATGTACAGCGAGGAGAGCAACCCCCGGTCGGGGGTCGAGGCGCGCTCGATGCGGGCCAGCGCGCGGGCGAGGTCGGCTGGCCGTCCGGTCACGTCCGCCGCGCGGTCGTCGGCGACGAGCTCGCGCCGCCGGGAGTGCGCCCGGAGCAGCAGCGTCGCGACGACGGTGGAGGCGACGACGACACCGGCGACGACGGCGTACGCGCGTCCGACGTGCTGGTCGAGCGGTTCGATCGGACGGCCGAGCACCAGCCGGACCGCGCGTCGCACCCCGACGACGAGCAGCCCGACGGGCAGGAGCAGGAGGAACAGCAGCCCGCTGAACGTCTCGACGACGCTGTAGCCGAGCGTCTGGACGAGACTGTCGCGGCTCTCGATGTGGGCGAGCTCGTGGGCGACGATGGTCTCGATTTCGTCCAGCGTGAGCAGGCGGAACAGCCCGGCGTCGAGGACGACCGCGCTACTCCTGGCGCGGCCACCGATCGCGAGCGCGTTGGGGGTGGGCATCCGGCCGACGAGCAGGGTGGGCTCGCCGATGTCCATCCGTTCTGCGAGACGGTCGACGCGGGCGTGGAGCTCCGGGGCGCGGTCCCGGGGGAGCTCGGTCGCCTCCAGCGACGAGAGGATGCGGGCGGTGCCGCCGCGGTAGCTCGCGTAGCCGAACAACAGGGCCGAGGCGAGCAACGCGACGGCGAGCCAGACGGGGTCGGGGCTGCCGGCCCAGAGGACGGCGAACACGCCGGCGAAGAGGCCACCGAGCAGCAGGTACAGGACGAGGAGGACGAGCCCGGTGGCGACGGTGAGGAGACGAGTGGCCAGGGCGTCTGAATCCATCGGGGTAGGGGTACGGTGGGTTGTCTGAAACCGTTATCGGGGACTGGTGCCTGCGTGGTCAGGGCGGTCGGGAGAACGGGTACTCGGCGGCAGCCCGGATCAGTGCCGGTGGACTCCGGTGACGGTGCCGACCCCCTTGGACTGGCCCTCGCGGAAGACGAACCGCTGGCCCTCCTCGACGAGGTAGGGCTGGAACTTGAAGCGGACCGTCGCGTGGCCGGTGTCGCCGGGGAGCAGCTGGCCGTCCGCCGGGTGGAAGATGGCGGCCTCGCTGATGGTCTCGAGGTGGACGACCGGTTCGTAGCCGTCGTCGATGCGCGTCGGGTGGTTCAGCACCATGACGTCGGCCTCGAACTCCCGCACGGTGGCGGGGCCGGTATCGCCGGGGACGAGTGCCATCCCACGCGATATCTCGGACTCGCTGACGCCCTTGAGTGCGATGCCGACGATGCGGCCCGCCCGTGCCTCGTCGACGCGGTGGTAGTGCATCTCGATGGAGCGCACCTCGACCTCGCGCCAGTCGCCGCCCGGCATCGGCCCGAGCAGGAGTTCGTCGCCGGCCTCGACCTCGCCGGCCATGATGGTGCCGGAGGCGACCGCGCCGACGCCGGTGACGGAGTAGGTCCGGTCGACGTACATCCGGAACTCGCCGTCGTCGCCGGCGGTCTTGGGCAGGCGCTCGAACAGCTCGTCCAGCGTGTCGAGGCCGTCCATCGTCACCGCGCTGGTCGTGACGATGGGGACGACCGTCTCGCTGATCTCCTCGACGGCCGCGTCGACGCCGTGGCGCTCGACACGCAGGGGCGTCTTGTCGACCTCGCGGAGCAGGCGTTCGACCTCGCGTTCGACCTCGCGCAGGCGCTCGTCGTCGACGAGGTCGGCCTTCGTGATGGCGACCATCGTCGGCAGTTCGGTCGCGAGCAGCACGCCGAGGTGTTCGCGTGTCGTCTTCGTCGGGCCGTCGTCGGCCGCGACCGTCAGCAGACCGTAGTCGAGCTTCTGCCCCACGAGGCCGCGAATCGTGGTGCGGAGCCACGGCTCGTGGCCGACCGTGTCGACGAAGGAGACGAGGCGGTCGGCCTCCTCGACGACGCGGGCGCGGTCCTGTTTCCGGTGCGGGTTGTCCATGTGGACCGGCCCGTCGTCGTCGTCGAAGCCGTAGACGGCGTAGGAGAGGTCCGCGGAGAGCCCGCGCTCGACCTCGTGCGGCTTCACGTCGAGGTAGCCCCGCGTGGAGCCGTCGCCGTCGTCGGACTGCCCGGTGACCAGCGAGCCGACCAGCGTCGACTTGCCGTGGTCGACGTGCCCCGCCGTACCGACCACGATGTGTGTATCGTCCGTCTCGAGGACGGCTCCCTCGCGGACCACCGCGACGCCGACGATGCCGCGCTCGTCGTCCTCGCCGACGCCCCACGTCTGGACGTCATCGAGGTGTGCGCCGGCCTCCTCGGCCAGCAGGCTCAACACGTCCATGGACTCGGAGAAGGTGCCGGGCTCGATACCCGCGAGGCCGCCGTCGTCCGTGACGCCGACGACGTACAGCGCCTCCCCGTCGCCGGAGAGCACGCGATGACGGAGCTGCGCCGCCAGGCTCTCGCGCCGGCCGTCCGCCAGGTGGACGTCCTTGTTGAGCCGTTCCTTGAATTCGACGTTGCCGCCTTCCTGCTCGCCGCGTTCGAGGGCCCGTTCCAGCACGGCCCTGTCGGGGCTCATAGGTTCGCGTTAGCATACAGTACGGAAAAGCCTTCCCGTGTTTTGGGTGTCGTTCTCACGGGAGCGCACGGGAGACCGGCTCAGTCCCGCTTCCCGTAGTACAGCACGAGCCGGCCGACGGCCGTCGTCCAGAACCAGGCGAGCATCCCCAGCTCCGCGGCGACCGGCAGCCCCCGCGGGAACAGCAGGAAGGCGACGACGAGGGCGGCACCGAGCAGCAGCAGGAACGCCAGCGTGTTGTCAAGCACCGTCGGTGGCTCCAGGACGTCCTCGAGCGCCAGCTGGAGCACCGCCGCGGCGATACCGACGCCGATCGCGAGCACGAGCGTCCCCGCCCCCGGCAGCGGCGGCACGGTCCCGTCCCAGAACTCGACGTAGACGATACCGGTGAGCACGATGGCAAGCACCACGGCGGTCCGACTCCGCCGCCGATCGACCGTCTCGGGGACCATACGTCCTCCATCGACTCCCGGCATGAAAAGACCACACCCCGGCGTCACGATTCGGGCGGTCGACCGCGGCGACACGCGTCCGTCGGTTCGGGCCGCCGACGTGCCGGTCGATCACTCCTCGGACAGCCGGTCGTACGCCGCCGTCACCCGCTTGAACGCCTCCTCGTCGCCACCGGTCGTGTCCGGGTGGACCTCCTTGACCTTCGACCGGTACGCCTCCCGCACGTCGGCCTGGTCCGCGTCGGCGTCGAGGTCCAGCCGGTCCAGCGCCTCGCCCCGGGTCGGTCCCTCGGTCGACCGCGGTGCGCGCCGCCGGCGCTCGCCCTGGCTTCGCTGCCTGCGACCGCCCGCCGTCGCGCCCGCTGCCGTCGCACGGGCCCGGCGGCGACGCTCCTCGGCCGCCCGACGGGCCTCCCGGCCGAACCGGCTCCGCGGCCCGCGTGGGCCCTCCGCCGCCTTCCGCTCGGCCGCCCGTCGCCGCTGCCCGAACGCGTCGCGGTACGTGCCCGCGTCGACGCGCTCGCGCAGCTTCCCGCTCGCCTGGAACCAGAACAGGTACGTGGTCACGGCTAACGGGGCCGCGATCCCGAGGACGAACAGCTCGCGGGTGACGATGGCGACGACCAACAGCACCGTCGTCAGGCCCGCGAACACCGCCGCCAGACCGAACAACAGCGGTGAGTCTCGCACGAATCGGGGGTAGGGACTAGCCGACCTAATATCTCTCGGTGGGGTTCGAAGCCGGCACACACTCAAGGCCCGTGGCGTGCTACGTTCTCGCATGAGCGTCGAGACCCTCTGCCAGATCTGCGAGGACGCCCGTGCGACCCAGCAGTGCAACCACTGTGGCGCGATGGTCTGCGACCGGCACTACGAGCGCGAGGACGGGATGTGCCTCGACTGTTCGTCACGCGCTGGTCCGACCGACACCGACGGCGACACGTACCAGTTCTGAGTCAGCGATACTGGTTCAGCCGGCGCTTGAGCCGTCGGGCTGCGTCGCCGGCGGCGGCGAAGAACTCGCCCTCGCCGCGTGCGTTCTCGCCGGCGAAGATGATGCCGCGCGAGGAGTTCACGAGCCCGACATCGACGCCGCGGGCCGCGGACTCGGTGCCCTCGGGGAGTTCGGTGAGGCCGTGTTCGACGGCGGCCTCTGCGTCGCCGCCCTGTGCGCCGACGCCGGGGACGAGGAACGGGAGGTGGGGGACGCGCTCGCGGACGTCTTCCAGTTCGTCCGACGTGGTCGCGCCGACGACGAGCCCGACG
Organism: Haloarchaeobius litoreus; assembly: GCF_024495425.1. NCBI lineage: Archaea > Methanobacteriati > Methanobacteriota > Halobacteria > Halobacteriales > Halorubellaceae > Haloarchaeobius > Haloarchaeobius litoreus. The sequence goes on from NZ_JANHJR010000001.1 coordinate 132,401, forward strand.
TTGCCGTGCTCGTTCCACTCCGAGGCGCGGGTCGCGACGCGCTCGTACAGCGGCTCGCCGGTGGCGAGTTCGAGGTCCTGGAAGTCCGTCCCGCCCGGGTTCGACGTGCGGGCGAGCACGAACACGCCGGCGTCCTCGCGCGAGAGGAACGGCGCGAGCGAGTCACGGCCCATGTAGGGGTTCACGGTGATGCCGTCGACGACGTCGAGCAGCTTCGCGTACTGGCGCGTCGTGTTGCCGATGTCGGCGCGCTTGGCGTCGAGCAGCACGGGCACGTCCTTCCCGTGGGCGTAGGCGACGGTCTCGCGCAGGGCGCGCCAGCCGTCGGCATCCTCGTAGAACGCCGCGTTGGGCTTGAAGCAGGCGGCGTGCTCGTGGGTTGCGTCGATGATGCGGCGGTTGAACGCCCACCGCGGCAGGTCGTGGTCCGCGAGGAACTCGGGGATGCGGTCCGTGTCGGGGTCCAGCCCCACCGAGACGACCGTGTTCCGGTCGTCGATGCGGGCCGCGAGTCGGTCGAAGAAGCGCATTGAATCGGTGTGTGCGGGGGGTGGTCTTGGACCTGTCGAAGCTGTGTCGTCCCCGGGCCCTCGACCGGCTCACTCCACCCGTGCGCCGCGGCTCGCGGGCGCGACGACGCGCACCTCGCCGTCCACGTCGGCCGCCCGGAGCGCCTCGCGCGCGGCGGCCGCGGCGGCGTCCTCGCGGGCCGTATCGGTCACCCCGTACACCGTCGGCCCCCACGAGGACTGCCCGACGCCGGTGACCGCCGGGTCGCTGGCGAGCTCGTCGACGACGGTCCCCACCGGCGGCCGGAACACCCCGCCCTGCTCGTCGGCGTACCACGCGCCGTTGAGGCGGCCGACGGCGGCGACGGCGTCCCCGAAGTCGTCGAGCCGGCCCTCCGCGGCGGCGGGCAGGAGCCGGCGGTTCACGACGCCCGCGACCTCGTCGGCGATGCCGGGCTCCGCGCGTTCGACGACGGCGCGCATGCTCTCCTCCTCGCGGTCGCCGTTGCGTCCCCGGGACGCGTCGGGGATCGCGAGCACGAACCGCCAGTCCGCGGGCAGCTCGTGCCGGGCGACCACCGGCGGGACGGTCCACTCGCCCTCCGCGGGCGGGTCGGTCGTGAACCGCGCGGTCGGGTGCCCGCCGTCGACGACGAACCCGCCGTCCTCGAACGCCGCGACGCCGACCCCCGAACGCCCGCCGCGGCCGAGGTCGGGTGCCCGTTCGCGGACTCGCGGCTCTCGGTCGTAGGTGTGTGCGACCGCGGCCAGCGTCGCCAGCGCGAGCTGCGTGCCGCTCCCGAGTCCGACGTGCCGCGGGAGCGACTCCTCGACCGAGACGGCCACTCCCGGGACGCCCAGGAGCCCGGTCGCGCGCTCGGCGAAGCCCCGGACCGTCTCGTCCGCACAGTCAACACGGTCGGCCCGCGTCGCCGTGACCCGCACCCGCGGCTCCGCGAGCGCCACCCCCAGTCCGCCGTAGAGCCGGGTGTGCGCCAGCGAGAGGTTCCCGAAGCCGAAGTGCAGGCGCGCGCCGACGCCGACCGTTGCCATTGTTCGTCTGTCGTGACGTGGGTGGGAACCGGTTACGGCGGTGGCAACCGTGTCCGGTGTCGTTCGAGAGAACGGGCTGTTCCGGTTCGGCCGTCAGAAAACCCCTGTCACCACTTCGGACGCCCCCGGCACGCTCGCCAGCCGCGCGCCGGGTGGTTGGTTCGGGGAGACGTCGTCACCGGCTACCTGGTCAACCGAGCTACAGCCCGTCGACGATGGCGTCGGCTGCGACCTCGGCCCCGTTCTCGAAGCTCGGTGGGTCCGGCGGGTTCGCGACGGCGCGGCGGATGTGCGGCACGGAGTGCTCGATCTGGAAGCCGGTGACACCGGCCTCCTGGATGACCCGGCCGACGCCGCGTTGCTCGTCGGTGAACGGCCAGATGATGCAGGGGGTGCCGGCGACGGCGGCCTCCATCACCGTCGAGTAGCCCGAGCAGACGACGACGTCGGCGGCTACGAGGTGCGGGAGCATCGCCGGCACCGTCTCCCAGTCCTCGCCGCCGACGCGGGTGACGCTGTGGCCGTCCTCGCGGAGGCCCGCGACGAGTTCGTCGAGCGAATCCGAGTAGTGGCTCGGGACGACGAGCACGTCGAACGGCTCGACCGTGCGGTCGTCGTCGCACTCCAGCGCGACGGGCGGGACGTGCGTGACGCCGTCGGGGTCGTCGTCGCAGGGCGGCCACACCGCCGGGTAGAGGAACTGCTCGCACTCGTAGAGCTGGTGCTTCGTCAGCAGCCAGGTGAACCACTCCTCGACGGCCGCGTCGTAGAAGTGCGGCGAGTTGTGCGTGAGTACGTGCAGCGGCGTCCCGGTCAGCGTGGCGGCCATCGCGGCGAACATGTCGTCGGTGACGAGCGCGTCGGGCTCGGTCCGGCGGAGCCACTGCGCGTAGTCGTAGACGCGCTTGCCGCTCATCGGGACGCTGTGGGTGATGACGCGGAGGAGGTTCCCGCCGTCCTGGTAGTCGCCGATGTAGTCCACGACCGCGGGGACGTACTCCTGGTAGCCGTTGAGTTCGACGAACCGCTTCCCCGGGCCGCCGCCGGCGAGGCGGATGGTCGCGCCGCGGTCTTCGAGCGCCTTCGCCACGGCGAGCATCCGCGTGGCGTGACCGGCACCTTCCGGATAGTGGGCGACGGCGACCTCGGGGTCCATGTCGTCTCGTCTGCCCCGTCCGCGCAAGAAGCTTTTGAAAGGCTCACAGGGCGCTCGTGACGAAGTACGGTGGCCGTACTGTCCCAAGCTGCGATTACCTCCACGAGGACGCCCGAGTTGACCGTTCTCGCGGTGCGGACGGGTAACTGCCACAATACAAACTCTCCGCGCCTGCTCTCCGTGCTATGGACCAGCTGGCGTACTACGAGGACGACGCGGCCGTCGAGAAGTACGCCGAGGTCGGTCGCGAGGGACTGCGACCCAACGAACGTCGCCTGCTCGACGAGTACGTCGACGGCGACGGCGGCCGCGTCCTCGACCTGGGCTGTGGCTCCGGTCGGGTGACGGCACCGCTCGCCGAGCGCGGGTTCGACGTGGTCGGCATCGACGTGAGCGAGACGATGGTCGAGGTCGCACGGGAGCTCCACCCCGGCGTCGAGTTCCGCGTGGACGACGCCACCGATCTCTCGTTCCCGGACGCCTCGTTCGACTACGTGCTGTTCGCGGGCCGTGGCATCGACGACGTCCGCCCGGCGGCCAGTCGGATGCGGGCGATACTCGAGGCGTGGCGCGTCCTGAAGCCCGGCGGGGTGTTCGCCTTCGACGCGAACAACCAGCTCTCCCGGTTCGTCGTCGACCCGACCGACCGCTCGGCCGTGGCCGAGGCCTGGCGGTTCGTGCGGCGGAACCGTCGAGCGGGGACGCTCCGGTCCCGCTACGCGCTCGTCGAGTACTCGAACGGCATCGACCTGACGTACGCCATCGTCCCGCCGGCACAGCGTCGCCAGCTGCACGACGTCGGCTTCGACGTGGCCGGGCTCGTCCCGAGCACCGACGACGGCCGACCCACGCTGCTCGACCCGCGGCCGTACTACGTCGCCCGGAAGCCACCGAGAGCAGCGGGTTGAGCCGGCTTCGCGGCCCCCGTTTTAGGTGTACACAGACATCGCCAACCGACCGGTTGGCGCGCGGCTGGCGAGCGTGGCGAAGCCCGCGAGCCATCCGCGCGAGGGATGACCACCGCAGGGAGCCTGCGACCGAGGAGCGGTCACGAGACGCGAGCGTCTCGTGAGCCCACCGGAAATCGAAGATTTCCGGGGACGCAAGAGGCTGGGGAGGAGGGAGGTGCGGTGCTGTTGCGGCAGGTGGGACTGAAAGGGGCGAGCGTCTCGACGAACCCCGACGAAGTAAGCACCGCAACGGAGTGAGGAGCGCAGCGAGTCGCGGGAGTCGAGACGCTCGGGGCTTTCTGGCTGTTCACGGTGCCCGCTATTCTCATCGATGACGTGGCTTTCTGGCTGGTATTGGCGCTGGCAGGGCCGACGACTCTGACAGCGACCGACTCGCGATCGACACGGCCGAGACCCAGACAGCACCACACGTTCGGGTTCGGCAGCAACATCTGTCCCAGCGACGGGACTTAAGCCGTCGCGTCGCTACCACCGACCATGCACGACCGACCCGAGAAGCCCGAGGGGCTCCGCAGTCGCGAGGTCACCGAGGGCCCGGAGCGGGCTCCACACCGGGCGATGTTCCGCGCGATGGGCTACGACGACACCGACCTCTCCTCGCCGATGGTCGGGGTCGCGAACCCCGCCGCGGACGTGACGCCCTGCAACGTCCACCTCGACGACGTGGCCGCGTCGGCCATCGAGGGCGTCGAAGCCGCCGAGGGGATGCCCATCGAGTTCGGCACCATCACCATCTCCGACGCCATCTCGATGGGGACCGAGGGGATGCGCGCGTCGCTCATCTCGCGCGAGGTCATCGCGGACTCGGTGGAACTCGTCGCGTTCGGCGAGCGCGTCGACGCGCTCGTCACCGTCGCCGGCTGCGACAAGAACCTCCCCGGGATGCTGATGGCGTCCATCCGCACCGACCTCCCGAGCGTCTTCCTCTACGGCGGCTCCATCATGCCCGGCGAGCACGGGGGCCGCGAGGTCACCGTCCAGAACGTGTTCGAGGGCGTCGGTGCGGTCGCCTCGGGCGACATGACCGAGGACGAACTCGACGACCTCGAACGGCACGCCTGTCCCGGCGCGGGCTCCTGCGGCGGGATGTTCACCGCGAACACGATGGCATCCATCTCCGAGGCGCTGGGGATGGCACCGCTGGGCAGCGCCAGCCCGCCCGCCGAGGAGGAGTCGCGCTACGAGGTCGCCCACCGCGCCGGCGAGCTGGCGCTGGAGGCCGTCGAGGAGGACCGTAGACCGTCGGACATCCTCACGAAGGAGAGCTTCGAGAACGCCATCGCGCTCCAGGTCGCCATCGGCGGCTCCACGAACGCGGTGCTGCACCTGCTCGCGCTGGCCGCCGAGGCCGGCATCGACCTCGACATCGAGGAGTTCGACGAGATCAGCCACCGGACCCCGAAGATCGCCGACCTCCAGCCCGGCGGCACCCGCGTCATGAACGACCTGCACGAGCTCGGCGGCGTGCCCGTCGTCCTCCGGCGGCTGCTCGAGGGCGGCTACCTCCACGGCGACGCCGCGACCATCACGGGCCGGACGATGGCCGAGGAGCTGGCACACCTCGAGGCGGAGGGCGAGCTGCCCTCCGACGACGACATCGAGGCGGACTTCCTCTACACGACCGACGAGCCGCTCCACGAGGAGGGTGCCATCAAGATCCTCACCGGCAACCTCGCGCCCGACGGCGCGGTTCTCAAGGTCACCGGCGAGGACAACTTCCACCACGAGGGCCCGGTCCGCGTCTTCGAGAGCGAGGAGGCCGCGATGAAGTACGTGCAGGAGGACCGCATCGAGAGCGGCGACGTGCTCGCCATCCGGAACGAGGGGCCACGCGGCGGCCCGGGGATGCGCGAGATGCTCGGCGTCACCGCGGCTGTCGTCGGCGCGGGCCACGAGGACGACGTCGCGCTCCTCACCGACGGCCGCTTCTCCGGTGCGACGCGGGGACCGATGGTCGGCCACGTCGCCCCCGAGTCCTACGTCGGCGGCCCCATCGGCGCGCTGGAGGACGGCGACGTGGTGACGGTGGACATCCCGAACCGCGAGCTGTCGGTGGACCTGGGCGACGAGGAGATCGAGTCCCGGCTCGAATCGCGCGAGGAACCGGAGCCGGCGTACACCTCGGGCGTCCTCGCCAAGTACGGCCGTGACTTCGGCTCGGCGGCCAACGGCGCGGTGTCGAACCCCGGCGCGAAGCAGGAGTAGTCGGGAGCCTACGTCGGGCCGGGACCCTGTCCCTCTTCCCACGCTTCGACGACGAACTCCGCGAGTTCCGTCTTCGAGTGCGCCTCGACGAGGTGCGTGTCGAGGTCCTCCGATCCGTCCAGCATCTCGTCACAGAGCGGACACTGGACCGGGTTGATGGACATCCGGCCATCCCGTCGAGCCGGACGCACAATAGTACCGACGCGTTACCCGGCCTGGTCGCCCGGCGATTCGTCGAGGGTGCGGGCTCACCGACTCCCGGCGTCGGTCGGTGACACGTCCGTTTCGAGCCGGACCCAGCCCGCCGGCGTGCCTCGAATCCCGACGAACCGGACCTCGCGGCCGCCGTCCTGCCGACGCACCCGGACCATCCCGTCGAACAGGTGCTTCAGGCGCTCGAAGTCCGTGCCGTCGGTGACGTTCGTGTACACCGGGAAGAGCGACAGCCCGGTCGCACCACCCGAGAGGAGCACCTGGTGGGCGTAGCGGAACACGGTCTCGGCGTCGGTCGAGAGCAGCAGCGTCGACAGCGAGTCGAACAGGAGGTGGCGACGGTCGACGCCGGCCTCTCGCAGCGTCTCCAGACACTCGTTGATGGCCATGCTCGCGCCGGTCAGGTCCGTCGGCGACGGGACGCTCCAGTGGCGTTCCCGCGGATTCGCCCGGACGACGTCGTGTGTCGGCGTGCAGTCGACGACGCCGATGCGGTCTCGGTCGAGGGTGGGAACCTCCATCGTGACGCGGTCGAGGAGCGTGCGGGCGGCGTCCCGGGTCGTCACCAGCGCCGCGCCGTCGCCCGGCTGGGCTGCCCACGCGAGGATGCGGGTCGGGACCGGTCGGACCGTCTCGCGGCTCGGGCCCGCGACCAGCAGGTCCCGGTGGTGCGAGAGCACGGTGTCGGTGAGGACCTCCTCGAAGCGGTGCGCCTGCGTCATGACTACCCGTCGAAGCTACCGAAAGACGACGGCTCAGTGACTTATCCTTGTCGGTCACCCCGGTTTGGGCGGCACGGGACCACTTCCACTCCGGTCTCCGTCGACTTACGGTCCCCCCGCACGAACCCTCCGGCGATGATCACGGACCCGCGGGTGCTTCGGGACGAGTGGGTCCCCTCGGAGGTTCGCCACCGGAACGCCGAGTGCAACCAGCTCTCGACCGCGCTCGCCCCCGTCGCCGACGACGACCGACCGGGCAACGTCTTCCTGCACGGCCCCCCGGGCACGGGCAAGACCTGCTGTGCGCAGTACATCGTCTCGCAGTTCTGCCGCGAGGTGCGCGACGTGGCCCACGAGTACGTCAACTGCTGGACCGACTCGACGCGCTTCGCCGTGCTCGAACGGCTGCTCGCGAACGTCGGCGCTGCGACGGACGTCCACCGGTCGTCGACGCCCGTCGACGAGCTGGTCCGCCGGCTGCGCGACCACGGCGAGCCCTACATCGCCATCCTCGACGAGGTCGACGTGCTGCGGGACACGGCCGTGCTCTACGACCTCTACCAGATCCCCCACGTCGCGGTCGTCCTCGTCGCCAACCGGGAGGAGGCGTTCCTCGCGGACCTCGACCCGCGCCTCCAGAGCCGGCTGCGGACCTGTGCCTCCATCCGGATGCAGCCGTACACGACCGACCAGCTGGCCGCCATCCTCGCCGACCGGGTGCGCATGGGGTTCGAGCCCGGCACCGTCGACGACGCCCAGCTCGAGCGCATCGCCGACGCCGCCGCCGGCGACGCGCGACTGGCCATCAACGTCCTCCGGGCGGCCGCCCGGAACGCCGAGGACGCCGGTGCGGCACGCCTCGACCCCGAGCACGTCACCGCGGCCATCCCCGAGGCCGAACACGACGTGCGCCGGAAGACGCTCTCGAAACTCACCGCCCACCAGCGCGTGCTGTACGAGGTCGTCCGCGACGCCGGCGAGGTCGACGCGGCGACGCTCCACGAGCGGTACGAGGGTCGCGTCGACGACCCGAACGTCAGGCGCACGCGCCGGAAGCACCTGAACAAGCTCTGCGAGTACGACCTGCTGACGAAGGAGGGCGAGACGAGCTCGCGTGTCTACCGGGTCGTCGAGCCGACACCGACGTCCTGAGCCCGGGGCAGCCGGAACTTCGGCATGGCTTCGGCATACCCCCGTTCCGACGGTAGCACTCCTCTGAAACCAGATACCGGCGACGGAGCCGAACTTCGGAACGTTCGGCACGACCACTCTGTCGCTTTAGTAACACGTGTCCGTCCTCTCCCGTATGGAGCACGAACCGACACTCGACCCCGGACTGACGCTGCTCGCAACGCCCGACGACCGCTCGACCGCGCTGCACCGGCTCGTCGCCCGGACGCTGACCGACGGCCGGCCCGCGTACTGGGTCGACGCCCGGAACACGGCGACGACGTACGCGCTCGCCGAGGTCGCCAGGACGGACCGGCTGCTCGACCGGGTGCACGTCGCCCGCGCGTTCACCGCCTACCAGCACCACGCGCTCGTCCGCGAGCTGGTCCGGCGCGTCGACGCCCGGACCGGCCTCGTCGTCTGCCCGAACCTCGGCTCGCTCTACCGCGACGGCGACGTGCCCGAGCGGGAGGCCGCCGACCTGCGGGCGTCGACCGTCGCCGTGCTGGCGGACCTCGCCGACGCCTGCGACGTGCCGGTGCTCGTGACCGCTCGCGGCGAGGCCCGCGAGGCGGTCGCCGCCGTGGCGGACCGCGAGCTCGACTGCACACGCACGAGCTTCGGCCTGCGCTACGAGGGTGAGTCGTTCGAGACGACGGTGTACCCCGTCGACGGCGGCTGGCAGACTACGGTGCCGTACTGGGTCGACCGCTGCGGCGCGGTCGCCGACCAACTCACCGACGCCGTCGCACCGGACGCCACCGACGCGGCCCTCGCCGCCTTCGGAGGTGTCTGAGATGGGCCGGACGAACCCCACCTACCGCGACCGGCTCCGCGAGTTCGAGGAGCGCTATCAGCCGTTCCGGCGCGCGCTCCGCTACGAGCACCAGCTCGACTTCGACCGGCTGTTCGAGCGCGCCGACGCCACCGCCCACGCCGCCAGCTACCGGAACGCGACCGACCCCGCGGTCGCCACGCTGCTGTCGATGCTGCTCGCCCACGAGGCCGAGATTCGCGAGCTGCACGAGCGGCTGGCGGCCGCGGAGGGCCACGACGGGGTTGCGGACGTCGACCGCTCGGACGACGGCGACGGGTCCGAAGCCCCCGACGTCGAGACCACCGACTGATGTTCGCGCTCGACTTCCACGACGACCGCGTCGTCGAGTGGCACCGCGACGGCGACGAGGCGGTCGCCGTCGAGAACACCGACTACCACCCGACGCTGTACGTCGCCGCCCCCGACGACGCCCGGGCGGAGCTGGCGGCCGCCCTCGAAGCCGACCCGAAGGTCGTCGCGACCGCGACCGAGGAGTGGCGGCTCGACCTCCACGCCGACGCGCCCGAGCCGGTGCTCCGGGTGGACTGCGAGCGCGTCTCCGAGGTCCGCACGCTCGCGAACGAGGTCCGCCACCACCACGAACGCGGCAGCCACGCGCCGGGGACGTTCCGGCTGTTCGACGTGGACTTCGCCCCCGGCTTCCGCTACTGCGTCGAGACGGACAGCTCGCCGGTGCCGACCGAGCCGCTCCGCACGCTCAGCATCGACATCGACGAGGCGGCGCTGGCCCACGACCGCGTCGGGGAACTCCGGGTCGGGGGCGAGCCCGCCGGCGGGACGCCGGGTGCAGCCCTCAGGACCCTCGCCCGCCGACTCGACCGCGTGGACCCCGACGTGCTGTTGCTCTCGCACGCCGACCTCGTGCCGACGCTGGCCGACGCCGCCGACGAGCACGGCGTCGACCTCGACCTCGGCCGGCGGCCGGGGTGGACCCAGCTGGCCGGCGAGAACACCTACGAGAGCTACGGCCGGGTGGGCCACTCGCCGGCGCGCTACGCCGTCCCGGGCCGGGCCATCGTCGTCACCGGCTCCAGCTTCCTCTGGAACGAGTCCAGCCTCGCGGGCCTGCACTACATGGTCGAGCGCTCGTGGCGGCCGCTGCAGGAGACCGCGTGGGCGAGCATCGGCACCGTCCTCACTGCGATGCAGAGCCGCGAGGCCCTCTCGCGGGGCGTGCTCGTCCCGTGGAACAAGTGGGAGCCGGAGTCGTTCAAGCCCGCGCGGACCCTCCACGCGGCCGACCGCGGCGGCGTCACCCTCTCGCCCGAGGTCGGGCTCCACGAGGACGTCCACGAGCTCGACTTCGCGTCGCTGTACCCGAACGTCATCCGCGAGCACAACGTCACCCCCGAGACGGTCGGCTGTGACTGCCACGCCGACCGCGCGGACGTGCCGGGGCTCGGCTACGCCGTCTGCGACGAGCCGGGGTTCCTCCCGGACGTGCTCGCGCCGCTGCTCGACGACCGCGCCGAGTTCAAGGCCCGGCTCGCCGACCTGCCCGACGGCGACGACGCCGGCGACGTGGACGACGAGGGCCTCGCCGCCAGATCGGCCGCCATCAAGTGGGTGCTCGTCTCCTGCTTCGGCTACCAGGGCTACCGGAACGCGAAGTTCGGCCGCATCGAGTGCCACGAGACCATCAACGCGTTCGCCCGTGAGGTGCTGCTCGACGCCAAGGAGGCCCTGGAGCGGGCGGGCTGGCACGTCGTCCACGCCATCGTCGACTCGCTGTGGGTGACGCCGCGGGAGGGTGTCGAGCAGGAACCGCTGGACGCCGTCGCGGCTCGCGTCACCGACGACGCGGGCATCCGGCTCGAACACGAGGCCGACTACGACTGGGTGGCGTTCGTCCCTCGCCGGGGCACCGAGGCGGGCGCGCTCACCCGCTACGTCGGCCGGGCCGACGACGGCTCGTTCAAGCTCAGGGGCATCGAGGCCCGGCAGCGGTCGACCCCCGAGTGGGTCGCGGACTGCCAGCGCGACCTGCTCGACACCCTCGACGCCGAGCGCGCCCCGGAGCCGGTCGTCGACCGCCTCCGGACGCACCTCCTCGACCTGCACGCGGGCCGGGTCGACCCCGCCGACCTCGTCGTCACCAAGCGGGTGGGCAAGCGCCCCGGCGCGTACACCCAGGAGACCCGCACTGTCGGGGCGCTCCGGCGGTACGAACACCACGGCGTCGACCGCCATCCCGGCCAGCCCGTCCGGTTCGTCGTGGTCGACGACGACGCGAGCCGGACCGCCGAGCGCGTCCGCCTCGCGTTCGAGGACCCCGACGGCTACGATGCCGACTTCTACGCCGACCTCGCGACCCGGGCGGCCGTGAGCGTCGTCTCACCGCTGGGCTGGGACCGCGAGCGCGTCGACCGGTACCTCCGCGAGCGCCGGGACGCCGCGCTGTCGGCGTACCTGTGAGCACGCGAAAGTTTACATATACTGTAAACTTTCAGCTCGTCATTCACCATCGGCGCGCGGCTCGCGAGCGTGTCGAGCGAAGCGAGATCTCCACGAACGCAGTGAGTGGAGGGCAGCGAGACGACGAAGGAGTCTCGCCAGACCGCGAGCAGACACTCGTGCGAGGGATGAGAAGCGCAGCGCTAGCGAGCATCGCAATCGGCTGGGGAGGGTGAGGTAGCGGTGTGGTCGCTGGGGACGGGACTGAAAGGGGCAGTCGTCTCGACGACGGCGGCTGACGCAAGCACCGGAACGAAGTGAGGAGCGTGGTTCGAGAGAGCGAAGCTCTCTCGTCATCACGAAAGACGCCTCCGGCGTCTTTCGAACGACAGCGAAGCCCCCGAGTCGAGACGGGCGGTGCTTTCTGATTGTCTGTAGTCTCAGCGACTTCAACAGTCGGTGGGGCTTCCTGGCTGGTCGTGGTTCTAGCGATCCCCAGAACTGATGCGACGTACGAACGACTCAGAACCGGACTCACAACAACGTCACGCGCGACCGTCTGACGCAGATATTAAGCGCTGGCGGGCGAAACGGGGCGCATGGCTTTCGACACCGGCTGGGACCTCCCTGCGACCGTGGCCGTGGCGTTCGACCCGCCGGTCGAGGCGGCCGGCGTCGCCAGCGCCGACGCGTTCCGCGCGGCGTACGGGCCGTTCCTGCGCGGCGTCCTCGGGACGAACGTCGACCGCGAGCTCGACGAGAGCGCGCTGACGGGCCTGGCGAACCGGCTCGGCGGCGTCACCTGGCGGCCCTCCTACGCGCGGTTCGAGCGGCCCGCGGACGCCGACGAGCTGGCCGACCTCACGCGGGTCGTGCAGGCGTACGCTCGCGCCGGCGGCGCGATGCGGCCGACCCGGCGGCCCGGCTACTGGCGACACGAGGGGTCCCGCGAGCGCGCCGTGGCCCTCGTCGACGAGTGCGAGGCGTGCGAGGCGCGGGAGCTGACGGTCACGACCGGGACGGCGACGTGCTACCGGCTCTGCGAGGAGCACCACCGCGAGGTGTACCGGGAGTACGTCGACGCGACCCGTCGTGACCCGGCCCCGCCCGAGCACGAGGAGGCGTTCGACCTCGCGGACCGGCTGCGTGAGGAGGCGTTGCCGACCGACGCGGCGAGCCGGCTGGCCGAGATCGGCGCGCACGACCCGCACCGACTCCGGCCCGTCTCGGGCGTGCTCGTCGACGCGTTCGAGGCCCAGCGCGGCGCACACATCGTCAGCGTGGACTTCTTGCGGGCTGTGACGACGGCGCTGACCCACCTCGGGACCATCGACTCGACGGTGCGCCAGCACCTCGTCGCGGGGCTGGGCGACGACGACGAGAGCATCCGGGGTGCGAGCGCGGCCGCCATCGCCGCCCTCGCGTGGGAGCGCCCGGAGGCGCTGCTGGACGTGGACGAGGAGAGCCTCGGCGGGTCGGTCGCCGAGCGCCGCCCGCCCGTCATCAGGCGGCTCGGGTCGATGCTCGGGACCGATTCGGTGCGCTGTCGCACGCAGGCGCTGTCGGCGCTGCGGGAGTTCGCGCGCACCGACCCCGCACAGGTCGACCCCTACGCCGACTCCGTCCGTGCCGCCACCGAGGACGAGCACCCGCGCATCCGGTTCCTCGCCGGTGTCACCCTCGCCAATCTCGCGCTCGCGGACCCCGAACGCGGTGCGGACTGGCTCCCCGACTTCGCCCGGCTCGCCGACGAGGAGAGCCACGTCGCCGCCGCCGGGGTCATCGGCCTCGGGTTCCTCGCCGATGCGGGGCAGGACGTGGGCTCCGAGCTGGCCGACCTCACCGCGCTGGTGCGGACGTTCGCCGACCCGACGCGGCGGCCCCACCGGGTCGTCCGCGAGGCGACGTTCGCGCTCGGTCACCTCGGCGGCCCCGGCGACGCCGAACACGTCGCCTGGGTCGAGGACTGCGCGCTGACCGACGCGCTCCGTGATGCGTGCGAACGGGCGAAGGACGAGCTGTTCGTGACGTGAGCGGCGGTGTTCGTGACGCGAGAACGTGGTCGTCTGCGGTTCAGTCGGCGGCGACGTAGCCGCCGTCGCGTTCCGCTGCGAGCCCGAGCAGGACGAGCCAGTCGAGCTCGTTCTCGACTGTCTCGGTCCAGATGTCCGTCCAGGTGTTCGGGTTCTTGTGGCGCTCCCACTCCGGGATGGCGTCGCGGACGCGCTCGAAGGTGGCCGCGGCGGTGAGCGGTTCGTCGGCGTCGCGGAGGACGCCCAGCACGTCCTCGGTACCGAAGACACCGGTCAGGAACGCCTCGCGGAGGAACTCCGGGTCGGGCTCGCGCCGGACGCGGCTGTAGCCGGACTGCCCGCGCTCGACGAGGCCCAGTCCGCGGAGGAACGTGAGCCAGGTGGCGGCCTCGTCGCGGGCGACGAGGTCGGTGCGGTCGAGGATGCGGGCACAGCAGTCGTCCTGGCTGTCCGGGACCAGCGGGACCGCGCGCTGTGCGTCCTCGACGAACGCGAGGTCGTCGGGCGCGGCCGGGACGTGTTTGACCTTCACAGTCCGAACGACGCCGCCAGTATCTCCTCGTCCGTCTCGCCGTACACCGCGGTCGGGCCGCCGACCACGTCGACGGTGACCTGCGCCGGCGCGAACACGCTCTCGTCGATGTCGTAGAAGTCCCAGCCGGCGTCGTCGAACACCTGCTCGAAGGGCTCGCCGTACTCCTCGCGCGCCGAGGACGGAACCTCGTCGAACCGGTCGAACTCCTCGCGCACGGTGAGGTGGACCCGTCCGCCGTAGGCCAGCGCGTCGTTCGTCCGGGCCATGGCGGCCTCCTCCGAGCCGGCGACCGGTGCCACGGGGGCGGTCCCCGATGCCGAGATCACGTCGCGTGGGTCGTAGCCGAGCTCCGACAGCCGGAAGACGGCGAGCTCCGCCGCGCGGGCGGCGATGCTGACGCTGCCGGCGAGGCTGGCGGTCCGGAAGCCGACGAGGTACACCGAGGAGGGGTTGGTCTCGGTCATCTCGGCGACGTGCTCGGCGACGGCCTCGCCGGGGAGCGCGTCGGACTCGACGGTGAGGACGGTCAGGTCGAAGGCGTCGTGGTAGCCGATCTTCCGGAACACGTCCTCGGTGCCGACGAGGGCGCGGGCGGGGCCGCTGCCCAGGCCCTCGAAGTCCTCGACGCCGACCTCCCAGCCGGCCTTCTGCGAGCACAGCAGCGCGAGGTCCGGGTGGTCGGTGAGGAGGTCGACGTACCGGAGCGGCGCGCCGGCGACCTCGTCCATGCGTGTCTGGACGGTCGCCATACCGGCCGTCTGTATCTCGGTGAGCAGCGTCCCGGCCTCGATGCCGCCGTCGAAGTCGACGCCGAAGTCGAGCACCGTCGCCTCGTTCTCCAGTTCGTACGCGCCGACGTCGAGTACCTCCGCGAAGTCGATGGCCTCGTCCACGAGCTCGATGGCCATCCGGTTGAGACTGTCCATGTGCGGGGGTTGTGCGGCTCCGCGTAAAGGGTTTCAGTTCTCGCCGGAGCGCGCCTCCCGCCCGAGGTGCACCTCGACGGCGTCGACCTTCGCGTCGGCGGTCGTCTCGACGCTTCGCTTGTCGTCGATCTTGAGGAACGTCGAGACGCGGTCGCCGTCGACGGCCTCGTGGGCGGCCTGCGCGGCGGCGAAGACGGTCGCGGCGTCGTCGGCCTCGATGGTCGTCCCCATCGGGGTCGTCTCGTAGGAGACGTCGAACCCGTCGAGCGCGGCGACGGCCTTCGCCACCTCCGCGGCCATGCTCCCCTCGACGACGGGCGCGACCGAGAGGAAGGCGACGGTCGTCATCTCTCGTCGGTGAGGTGGACGGTGACCATGCCGTCGAAGTTCAGCAGGAGGCGCTGGGTGAGGTCGCCGAACAGCGCCTTCCCGCTGGGCGAGCGCCGACGGCCGGCGACGAACAGGTGGTCGCACTCCTGATCGGCCGCGACATCGAGGATGGTCTCCTCCTCGTGGCCGACCGCGGCGATGACGTCGTAGTCCACGTCGACGTCGGAGAGGGCACGGCGACCGACCTCCGCGGCGAGCCGTTTCGCCTCCCCCTCGGCCTCGTCGAGCGAGTAGCCGCCCGTCTTGCTCTCCAGTCGCGAGGACATCCGCTCGTCGTACTCCTCGTCGGGCATCACGTGCAGCAGGCGTAGCTCCGCTCCTGTGCCGGCCGCGACCACACCTGCTTCGTGTACCAGCTCTCGGGTCGTCTCTGACTTGTTCCGGATGACAACGAGTATTCGTTCCATATCTGACCCGTTCACGAGGCAGTTTAAAAATGGTTGTCGGTGTCAGTCGACCACACCCACGTCAGTGGTACGCACGCTCGCCGTCCGATTCGAGCTACCGACGGAGGAGCCACTCCGCGCCCAGCCGGCGACCATGACCCCGCCAGCAACGTAGACGGAGTCCACGGCGACCTCGACGTAGACGTAGTCCACGACGACCGCCGCGACTACGTCCGCGGGGGGATGACCGGTCCGATCAGGGACGCCAGCGTCGCCAGTACGAGCAGCGGAAACACGAGCCAGCACAGGGACACCGGGTCCGAGGCGAAGCTCCACGTCGACGACAGCCAGTATCGTATAATTAAAAATATGCTTCCCGGCGTGGACAACCCCAGCCCTCAGAGCCGTCGCTCGACCGCGCGGTACGTCGCCGCGAACGTCGTCGGTCCACGGATGACCTCGCCGGCCAGCTGGAACGCGTTCAGCGTCACGTCCGTCTCGTCGCCGACGAGCACGACCGCCCAGGTGCCGCCCTCCGGCTTCGTCCACTCGCCGTCGTGAGCGGCCAGCAGCGTCTCGCCGAAGTAGCTCCCCAGCGCGAGCACCGCCGTCTCGTCTGCGTCGCTCGTCTCGGCCACGGCGTCGGCCGCCGCGAGCGAGTCGAGCGACCGGTCGAGATCTGGGTGCTCGGCCGCCAGCGTCGACGCCTGCTCGGCGAACGCCGCGGTCGGGTCGGGTGCCGGCTCGTCGTCCCCGACCCGCCCGTCGTCGGCGTCACTCGCAGTCTCCGCCGATGTCTCGCCCCCCGGCGACTGCGACGCTGTCTCCTGTGGTCCCACGGCAGTCGCGCCCGCGCTCGCGCTCGGTCCCGTGTCACCTGTCGCCGCCCCGTCCGGTGTCTCCGTCCCGCCGCGGTCGAACAGTCCCGAGAGTCGCTCGATGAAACCCATTGCTTTGATTCGGCGGTCCGAGGGGTAAAAACTTGGACCACGGAGTGAATGTGGAATCGGCCGGTAACGCCGCTCTCCGTCGATTCCTTAGTCGTTTGTAATGTTCGCGGCAGTCGGGATTCGGATCGGACCGTGGCTGCGTCGACGATAGACTCCTCGCTACGCTCGTCGTCGTGAAATTCCAAAAATGCGCTGGCTGGGATTTGAACCACGGTCGGACATGCTCGCTTCGCTGCGCGTGTCCTCCCTGATTCAAACCCCATTGCGACTTCGCCGACCGCAGACTCCTCGCTGCGCTCGTCGTGTTGCGGTCGGCAGAAGTGCGCTGGCTGGGATTTGAACCCAGGTTGTGACCATGGCAAGGTCACGTGATACCACTACACTACCAGCGCCCGTTCGCATTCTGAACAACTGCAGGAATAAATAAAAGGCTTCCGAATCGGTCGGCCTTCGGCACAGAGAACCACACGACGGAGGGGGGATATTCTATATTACTTTACCGCCTGCACGCGTGGGGTAGCGGGGCTGTACGTAGTCGAGCGTCGTGTCAACGCGAAACATCCATATCCGGGCGTGTGGGGCCGTCACAACCGGGAAAACAATCCGGCACCCTTTTAACCGTTTGTGGAATAACATCGGCACAGTCTAGTGACGAGGCGTCGAAGCGTCACGGCATGACAGTCAGCGTACTCGTGCCGTCGTCCCTCGTCCGGGAAGCCGAGGACAAACGCGAGGCCACTCGCAAACTCGGTTACGTCGCCCGCGCGGCGACGGTGTTCCGGGCCGATCGACTCGTCGTCTTCGACGACGAAGACGGCGAACGGCGATGGGGCGGCGGGTTCGTAAGCACGGTACTCGCCTACGCGGCGACGCCCCCCTACCTCCGAAAGGAGGCGTGGGGGCAGCGAGGCGAACTGGAGTACGCGGGCATCCTGCCGCCGCTCCGCGCCACGTCACAGACCGGCTCCGAATCGAACGGTTCGGGGTCGTTAAGACAGGGAATCGTGACCGAGGTCGGACCTGACAGGCGCGTACGGGTCAATTGCGGCTTGCAACACCCGATCTCCCTCGTGACGCCCCCAGAAATGGGCGAACTCACGGAGGGGGAGCGCGTGACCGTCAGGGTCTCTTCGCGACGTCCGGTCCGTGCACGGCTGGTCGACGAACCCCTCCCGGGGTTCTCGGTCGAACGCATGGACCTGCAGGCGGCGCTCGCCCGTGAGGATGCCGGGCTCCGTATCGCGACCTCGCGCCACGGTGAACCGCTCACCGTGGGGCGACTCGCGGGCCTGGCCGGACGGGTCGAGGGCGATGGTGCGACCATCGCCTTCGGTTCGCCCGAGAGAGGGCTGCCTGCGATACTCGGATTCCCCGAGGCCGATGTACCGGCCGGCGGGGACGAGGACGCCACCGAACCCATCGGCGGGTTCGACCTTTGGCTCAACTCGATTCCGAACCAGGGCAGCGAGGTCGTTCGCACCGAAGAAGCGGTGTTCGCGACGCTCGGACTGCTCACGCTCACAGAGTGATACGATGCCACAACCAAGCAGACCACGCAAAGGTTCGCTCGGGTTCGGCCCGCGCAAGCGCGCCTCTTCGGAGGTTCCGCGCTTCTCGAGCTGGCCGGACGACGACGGACAGCCGACGCTGCAGGGATTCGCCGGCTACAAGGCCGGCATGACCCACGTGGTGATGATCAACGACGAGTCCAACTCCCCCCGCGAAGGGATGGAGGAGACCGTCCCAGTCACCATCGTGGAGACACCGCCCATGCGGGCGGTTGCCCTGCGAGCGTACGAGGACACGCCGTACGGAAAGCGTCCGCTCACGGAGGTCTGGACCGACGAGTTCCACGACGAACTCGACCGCGTCCTGGACCTGCCGGAGGACGCAGACGACAACACCGACGAGCTCCACGAGGCGCTCGAAGCCGGTGACGTCGACGAGGTTCGGGCCATCACGCACACGGTCCCCTCCGACGTCTCCGGTGTGCCGAAGAAGAAGCCCGACGTGATGGAGACCCGCATCGGCGGGGGCTCCATCCAGGAACGGGTCGACTTCGGCCTCGAACTCGTCGAGGACGGCGGCGTCCACGAGATGAACGACACCTTCCGCGCCGGTGAGTACACCGACGTCTCCGGCGTCACGAAGGGCAAGGGCACCCAGGGCCCCGTCAAGCGCTGGGGCGTCCAGAAACGCAAGGGCAAACACGCCCGCCAGGGATGGCGCCGACGCATCGGTAACCTCGGCCCGTGGAACCCGAGCCGCGTTCGCTCGACGGTTCCCCAGCAGGGTCAGACCGGGTACCACCAGCGTACGGAGCTGAACAAGCGCCTCATCGACATCGGCGACGCGGAGGATGTCGACGACGTGAACGTCGACGGCGGCTTCGTCAACTACGGCGAGGTCAGCGGTCCGTTCACGCTCGTGAAGGGCTCGCTCCCGGGTCCGGACCAGCGCGTCCTGCGCTTCCGCCCGGCCATCCGACCGAACGACCAGCCGCGCCTCGACCCAGAGGTCCGGTTCGTCTCCACAGCATCGAACCAGGGATAATCCATGCAGGCAACCATCTACGACCTGGACGGCGAGGAGACAGGCACGCTCGACCTGCCGGAGGTCTTCGAGAGCCGGTACCGACCGGACCTCATCCGACGTGCCGTCCGCGCCGCACAGGCCAACCGGAAACAGGAGTACGGTGCCGACGAGTACGCCGGCATGCGTACCTCCGCTGAATCGTTCGGCTCCGGCCGCGGCATGGCACACGTGCCGCGGTCGAACGGTCGGGGTGCCCGCGTCCCCCAGGCGGTCGGGGGTCGCAAGGCACACCCGCCGAAGGCCGAGAAGAAGCAGGGCGAGGACGTCAACACCAAGGAGCGCAAGCAGGCGTTCCGGAGTGCGCTGGCCGCGACCGTCGACGCAGAGCGCGTCGCCGAGCGCGGACACGCGTTCGACGACGACCTCGCGCTGCCCGTCGTCGTCGCCGACGACTTCGAGGACCTGCTGAAGACCCAGGAGGTCGTCAGCTTCCTCGAGGGTATCGGCGCCCACGACGACGTCGAGCGCGCCGACGAGGGGCGCTCCATCCGTGCTGGCCGTGGGACCACCCGTGGCCGCAAGTACAAGCAGCCGAAGTCGCTGCTGTTCGTCACCTCCAGCGAGGCCGGCCCGTCGAAGGCCGCACGCAACCTCGCCGGTGTCGACGTGGCGACCGCGTCGAACGTCAACGTGGAGGACCTCGCGCCCGGCGCACACCCGGGCCGACTGACCGTGTTCACCGAGTCCGCCGTCGCGGAGGTGGCCGACCGATGAGCTCGATCATCAAGTTCCCCCTCGTGACGGAGAAGGCGATGAACGACATGGACTTCGAGAACAAGCTCCAGTTCGTCGTCTACATGGACGCGACCAAGCCCGAGATCCGCGACGCCGTCGAGGAGCGCTTCGACGTCGGCGTGGAGAAGGTCAACACGCAGAACACGATGAACGGCAACAAGAAGGCCGTCGTCCGCCTCTCCGAGGACGACGACGCCCAGGAAGTCGCCTCGCGGATCGGGGTGTTCTGACACATGGGACGCAGAATCCAGGGTCAGCGTCGTGGCCGCGGTGGGCCGACGTTCCGTGCCCCCAGCCACCGGTACAAGGCTGACCTCCAGCACAAGCAGACGGAAGATTCGGACGTCGTCAGCGGCACCGTCGTCGACATCGAGCACGACCCCGCCCGGTCCGCACCGGTCGTGGCGGTCGAGTTCGATGACGGCGACCGACGCCTCGTGCTCGCGCCCGAGGGCGTCGCCGTCGGCGACGAACTGCAGGTCGGTGTCTCCGCCGAAATCGCACCCGGCAACACGCTCCCGCTCGCCGAGATCCCTGAGGGGGTCCCGGTGTGCAACATCGAGCGCCAGCCCGGTGACGGCGGCAAGTTCGCCCGCGCGTCGGGCACCAGCGCCGACCTCATCACCCACGACCGCAAAGCGACGGTCGTCCAGCTGCCCAGCGGCGAGATGAAGCGCCTCGACCCGCAGTGCCGCGCCACCGTCGGCGTGGTCGCTGGCGGTGGGCGCACGGAGAAGCCGTTCGTGAAGGCAGGCAAGAAGTACCACAAGATGAAAGCGCGCGGCACCAAGTGGCCGAACGTTCGTGGCGTGGCGATGAACGCCGTCGACCACCCGTTCGGTGGCGGTGGCCGCCAGCACCCCGGCCGACCGAAGTCCGTCTCGCGGGACGCTCCGCCGGGACGCAAGGTCGGTGACATCGCCTCCCGGAAGACCGGTCGAGGCGGAGGTGGCAAAGAATGAGTTCCGAGTACCGAACCGGCCGTGAGGGTGAGGAGTTCACCTACCGCGGTCACACGGTCGACGAGTTGCAGGAGATGAGCATCGAGGACGTCGCAGAACTGCTCCCCGCTCGCCAGCGGCGAAGCATCGAGCGCGGTCTCTCCGTGGAGAAGGAGAAGCTCCTCGAGAAGGCCAGCGAAAAGACCGAGGAGGAGACGGCCAACAACCCGATCCGGACGCACCTGCGCGACGTGCCGGTGCTCCCGGAGTTCGTCGGCCTGACGTTCGCCGTCTACACCGGCCAGGAGTTCAAGCGCGTCAAGGTAGAGCCCGAGATGATCGGGCACTATCTCGGCGAGTTCCAGCTCACCCGCACGTCCGTCGAGCACGGACAGGCCGGCATCGGCGCGACACGCTCCTCGAAGTTCGTGCCACTGAAGTGAGGTGAACGGAATGGGAATCAACTACAGCGTCGACGCGGACCCGGACACGACGGCCAAGGCCATGCTCCGGGAGCGTCACATGAGCCACAAGCACAGCAAGGCCGTCGCTCGCGCCATCAAGGGCGAGACCGTCGGCGACGCCCGGGAGTATCTCGAGGCGGTCGTCGAGGGCGAGCGTTCGGTCCCGTTCAAACAGCACAACAGCGGCGTCGGCCACCGCAGCGACATCGACGGCTGGGACGCGGGTCGCTACCCCGAGAAGGTCTCCAAGGCCTTCATCGAGCTGCTCGGTAACGTCGTGAACAACGCGGACCAGCAGGGCTTCGACGGAGAGACGATGGAGATCGTCCACGTCGCCGCCCACAAGGTCGGCGAGTCACCCGGCCGCAAGCCCCGAGCGATGGGGCGCGCCTCGGCGTGGAACACGCCGCAGGTCGACGTCGAACTCATCGTAGAGGAGGTCGATAACTAATGGCAGACGAACACCAGTTCATCGAAGACGGACTGCAGAAGTCCCAGATCGACGAGTTCTTCGCCGACGAGCTCGGCCGTGCGGGCTACGGCGGCATGGAGGTCGCGAAGACCCCGATGGGCACGCAGATCGTGCTCAAGGCCGAGAAGCCCGGCATGGTCATCGGCAAGGGCGGCGAGAACATCCGGAAGGTAACGACGGCGCTCGAAGAGCGCTTCGACCTGGACGACCCGCAGATAGACGTACAGGAGGTCGACGAACCCGACCTCAACGCACGCATCGTCGCGGATCGCCTCGCGAACGCTCTCGAACGCGGCTGGTACTTCCGCAAGGCTGGTCACACCACGCTCGAGCGCATCATGGACTCCGGTGCCCTCGGCGCCGAGATCGTCCTCTCGGGCAAGGTCACGGGCGCCCGCTCGCGCGTCGAGAAGTTCAACGACGGCTACATCAAGCACAACGGCGAGCCCGCCGAGACCATCGTCGACGAGGGTCAGGGCGTCGCCGTGATGAAGCTCGGCACCATCGGCGTGACGGTGAAGATCATTCCGCCGGAGGCCGAGCTGCCGGACGACTTCGAGATCTACGACGACGCGGACGTCGAGGAGCTCACACCGGAGGCCGTCGAGGCCAACGAGTCCGTCGAGGAGCTGCTCGAGGAGCCCGAGGAGGGCGAGCTCGAGCAGCTCCAGGAGGAGGCCGCCGAGGCCGACTCCGAGGACGAGGACAGCGAGGTCGAGGCGGAAGTCGTCGAGGAGGTCGTCGAGGAGACGGCCGAGGAGTTCGACGACGAAGAGGTCGAGGTTCCCAGCGACGACGACGTCGCCGAGGAGCTCGACGAGCTCGACGAGGCTGTCGAGGAAGAGGCCGCCGCGATGGTCGAGGAGATGGACGCCGCGGACGACGAGGAGGAGGAGTAATCCATGGCGATTCTTCGAACCAGCGAGATTCGAGACCTCACCGCGCGCGAGCGCGAGGAGGAGCTCGACGAACTCGAGACGGAACTGCTGAACGCGAAGGCCGTGCAGGCCGCCGGTGGGGCCCCGGAGAACCCGGGACGCATCGGTGAGCTGCGCAAGACCATCGCGCGCATCAAGACGATCCAGCAGGAAGAAGGCGACTCCGAGGACGACGAATAATGGCGCTGACACCCGAGACACTGCCCCGGCACGAACTCAACGGCCACTGGGTGACCGTGGTCGACGCGGCGAACCCCGACCTCGTCGGGATAGCCGGGCGTGTCGTCGTCGAGACGACGAACACGCTCCACGTCGACCCGGCAGCCGGTCGCGCCGGTTCGGCCGAGGGAGACACTCGGGTGCGCCAGGTGCCCAAACGCGGCACGACGTTCGAGTTTCGGCTCACAGATGAAACCGCCGACCCCGCGAAGGGATCGGGGACCGCTTCCGAACCGGACCACCCTACCGGCGAGGACGCGGCCCACGTTACGGTGGATGGAGCCAGACTGCTCTCACGACCCGCACTGCGCACCGAAACAACAGGTGATTCGAAATGGCGATAGGACTTGACGTAACAGAACCTCCGGAACCCGAAGACCCGGAGACATACGACTACGAGAAGTGTCCGTTCTACGGCGACCTCTCCGTTCGAGGGCAGACCCTCGAAGGCGAGGTCGTCTCGACGGACATGGCAAAGACCGTGGTCGTCGAGCGGGAGTACGACGTTCACGTACCGAAATACGATCGGTACATGAAGCGTCGCTCGCGCGTCCCGGCACACGTGCCGGGCGTGCTGGAGCCCGAAGTCGGCGATACGGTCCGAATAGCAGAGTGCCGACCACTGTCGAAGACGAAATCGCACGTGGTCGTCGAGATAACCGATTCCGACGGAGGTGACGCCTGATGGAGGCACTGAAGGCCGACGTCACGCAGGGCCTCGAGAAGGGGTCGCTGATTCACTGTTCCGACAACAGTGGTGCCCGACAGCTGAAGATCATCTCGGTCTCCGGCTACCACGGCACCAAGAACCGGCACCCCAAGGCTGGCATCGGCGACAAGGTGACCGTCTCGGTGACCAAGGGGACGCCCGAAGAGCGTCGCCAGGTCAAGGAGGCAGTCATCATCCGCCAGCGCAAGCCGATCCGCCGTCCCGACGGCACGCGCGTGAAGTTCGAAGACAACGCGGCCGTCCTCATCAACGAGAACGAGGAACCGCAGGGCTCGGAGATCAAGGGCCCCATCGCGCGTGAGGTCGCAGAGCGCTTCGGAAGCGTCGCATCCACGGCTACGATGATAGTATGACACGACAACCACGCAAACAGCGCAACCAGAGCGAGCACGCGCCCCTGCACCAGAAGGGCAAGCAGCTCAACGCGACGCTGGCCGAGGACCTCCGCGAGGAGTACGGAAAGCGTCGTGCCCGCATCAACGCGGGCGACACGGTCGAGGTCATGCGCGGCGACTTCGCGGGCGACGAGGGCGAGGTCCTCGACGTCGACGTGAAGGCCGGCACGATCTCCGTGGAGGAGGTCACGCTCGAGACCGCCGACGGCGAGGAAGTGCCGCGGCGTCTGGAGCCGTCGAACGTCCGCATCACGGAGCTGGACCTCGAGGACGAGGTGCGGGAGGCGCGGCTGGAAGGTGATGACGAATGACCAAGCACCAGAAGCGACTCTCCGTTCCGAACTCCTGGCCGGTCGAGCGAAAGACGAACACGTTCACGGTGAAGGCCGACTCCGGCCCGCACGGCGAGGCCGGCGTCCCGCTGGTCATCCTCCTGCGGGACGTGCTCGGCTACGTCGACTCGAAGAAGGAGGCCCGCTACGCCCTCAACCAGGGCACCATCCTGGTCAACGGCGACGCGGTCGCCGACGAACAGCGCCCCATCGGCATGTTCGACATCGTCGCGTTCACCGAGCGTGACGAGTACTACCGCGTCTTCCCCGACGAGGGCGGTCGGCTCTCGCTGACCCCCATCGACGAGGCCGACGCGGACTCGAAGCTGGGCAAGATCGTCGGCAAGCGCCAGGTCACTGGCGGCGACACGCAGCTCACGCTGCACGACGGCCAGACGCTCCAGCTCGAGGACGCCGCCGACTACGGCGGGAACGACTCGCTCGTCGTCTCCAACGAGGGGACCGAGGTCGTCGCGCACTTCCCGTACGAGGAGGGCGCGCTCGTCACGGCCGTCGCCGGCAGCCACGCTGGCGAGGTCGGCGAGATCGAGGACATCGACGTCACGCCCGGCTCGGGCTCGAACACGGTCACCGTCACGCAGGACGACGGCCAGTTCGAGACCATCGAGGAGTACGTCGTCGTCATCGACGAGAACTTCGTCGGAGGTGAGGACTGATGTCGGAAGCCGAGTTCCACGAGATGCGCGAGCCCACCATCGAGAAGGTCGTCGTCCACATGGGCGTCGGCGAGGGTGGCCGCGAACTCGCGAACGCGGAGGACATCATCGAGGCGGTCACGGGTCAGGAGTCCGTCCGGACCCAGGCCAAGTCGACGATGCCGGACTTCGGCATCCGTCAGGGCGACCCCATCGGCACGAAGGTCACACTTCGCGGTGAGGACGCCCACGAGTTCCTCGAGATCGCACTCGCGCTCGCGGACGTTTCCGCGACGCAGTTCGACGAGACCGGAAACTTCAGCTTCGGCATCGAGGAGCACACGGACTTCCCGTCCCAGGAGTACGACCCGAACGTCGGGATCTTCGGGCTGGACGTCACGGTCAACCTCGTCCGGCCGGGCTACCGCGTCGCCAAGCGCGACAAGCGGTCCCAGCAGATCCCGTCGAACCACCGCCTCGACGCGGAGGACGCGATCACCTTCGTCGAGGCCAACTTCGACGTCGAGGTGACACGATGAGCGAAAGCGAAGAACTAGACACCGGCGAGCACGCCGCAAAGCGGACGGGTCAGATGGAGGAGTGCCAGCGCTGTGGCCGCAAGCAGGGCCTCGTTGGCAAGTACGACATCTGGCTCTGTCGGCAGTGCTTCCGAGAGATTGCCCGCGACATGGGCTTCAAGAAGTATCGATAACAATGACAGGCAACGACCCATTCAGCAACGCGCTCTCCGGCATCGACAACGCCGAGAGCGTCGGGCATCTCACCCACACGGTATCGCCCGCCTCGAACGAGATCGGGAGCGTGCTCGAGGTCTTCTACGACCGCGGGTACATCGACGGCTTCGAGTTCGTCGACGACGGCAAGTCCGGTCACTTCGAGGTCGAACTGAAAGGTGCGATAAACGAATGCGGCCCCGTCAAACCGCGCTACTCCGTCGCGTCCGACGAGTTCGAGACGTGGGAGAAGCGGTTCCTGCCGGCACGCGACTACGGTGCGCTCATCGTGACGACCAGCCAGGGCGTCATGAGCCACTACGAGGCGCGCGAGCAGGGAGTCGGTGGCCAGGTTATCGCATACGTGTACTAAGACAATGCGAGTAGAACTGGACATTCCGGACGACGTAACAGCCGAGATGGACCACCTCGACCTCACGGTCGACGGTCCGAACGGGTCGGTCACACGCCGACTCTGGTTCCCCGACATCAGCGTGAGCGTCGAGGGCGACCAGGTCATCGTGGAGTCCGACGCATCCGACGCGAAGACGAACGCAACCGTCGGCACCTTCGAGAGTCACATCACCAACATGATCCACGGTGTGACCGACGGATGGGAGTACGAGATGGAAGTCTTCTACTCTCACTTCCCGATGAAGGTGCAGGTCGACGGCGGCGAAGTCGTCATCGAGAACTTCCTCGGCGAGAAGGCACCGCGACGAACGAACATCCACGGCGACACCGACGTGCAGGTCGACGGCGAGGAGCTGACCCTCTCCGGCCCTGACAAGGAAGCCGTCGGACAGACCGCCGCCGACATCGAGCAGTTGACCCGCGTCAGCGGGAAGGACACTCGCGTGTTCCAGGACGGCGTCTACATCACGAAAAAGCCCGCGAAGGGAGGTGCCTAACGCATGGCAGACGACCCACAGGAACTCGAAGACATCAGCGGTGTCGGCGAGTCCAAGGCCGAGGCGCTCCGCGCCGCCGGCTACGAGACCGTCGAGGACGTGAAGGCCGCGTCGCAGTCCGAGCTCTCGGACGTCGAGGGCATCGGGAACGCGCTCGCCGCCCGTATCAAGGCCGACGTCGGTGACCTCGAAGTCAGCGAGGACACCGAGGCCGAGATCGAGGGCGACGAGGACGAGGACGAGCCCGAGGAGGACGTGGAGACCGAACTCCAGCCTCGGGGCCTCGCAGACAAGACGCCCGAGCTCTCCGAGGAGCACCAGCGGCTGCTCGACCAGCGTCGGACGGTCGGCAAGCCCGCGTTCAGACGGCAGGACTATCACAAGAAAAAGCGCACGCCCGAGGCGTGGCGGCGCCCCACCGGGGGCCTCTCGAAGCAGCGACGCGGTATCAAGGGCAAGGGCCCGAAGGTCGAGGCCGGCTTCCGGACCCCGACGGCGGTGCGCGGCAAGCACCCCTCGGGCTTCGAGGAGGTCTACGTGCACAACGTGGACGACCTCGAGGGCGTCGACGGCGACACGGAAGCGGTCCGCATCGCCTCCAAGGTCGGCGCTCGCAAGCGCGAGCGCATCGAGGAGCGTGCGGAGGAGAACGGGATTCGCGTGCTGAACCCGACCTACGTCGAAGTCGAGGTGGATTCGGATGACTGATCTGTCCGCCCAGCGGCGACTGGCCGCCGACGTCCTCGACGTCGGGAAGAACCGCGTCTGGTTCGACCCGGACGCACAGTCCGACATCTCGGAGGCGATCACCCGAGAGGACATCCGCGAGCTGGTCGACGGTGGGACGATTCGAGCCGAAGAGAAGCGCGGCAACTCCAAGGGTCGCTCCCGCGAGCGGAAGGCCAAGCGCGCCTACGGGCACCAGAAGGGGCCCGGCAAGCGCCGCGGCAAGAAGGGCGGGCGCTCCGACCCGAAGAAGGAGTGGCAGAACCGCATCAGAGCGCAGCGAAAGAAGCTCCACGAACTCCGTGCCGAGGGCGAGATCGATCGCACCCAGTACCGCGAGCTCTACAACAAGGCCCGCGGTGGCGAGTTCCGGAGCGTCCAGTACCTGCTGAACTACATCGACAACAACTACGGTGACCAATAATGGCGACAGGACCACGATACAAGGTTCCGATGCGTCGTCGCCGCGAGGTCCGGACGGACTACCATCAGAGGTTGCGCCTGCTGAAATCCGGCAAGCCACGGCTCGTCGCTCGAAAGAGCAACAAGCACGCCACGGCGCAGCTGATAGTCCCCGGTACCCAGGGCGACGAGACACTCGCGAGTGCGACCTCCGAGGACCTGGCCGACTTCGGCTGGGAGGCACCCACGGGCAACCTGCCCGCGGCGTACCTGACCGGACTCCTCGCAGGCAAGCGCGCACTCGATGCAGGCGTCGAGGAAGCGGTACTCGACATCGGCCTCAACACGGCGACACCCGGTTCGAAGGTGTTCGCGGTGCAGGAGGGCGCGATCGACGCCGGTCTCGACATCCCGCACAACGACGACGTACTGGCCGAGTGGCCACGGAACCGCGGCGAGCACATCGCCGAGTACGCTGAGCAACTCGACGAGCCGCTCTACAGCGGTGACTTCGACGCAACAGACCTTCCCGAGCACTTCGACGAAGTGCGCGAGACCCTGATGGAGCGATAACATGAGCGGCAACAACTACAACGACGGCTGGGAACCCGTCACACGGCTCGGTAAGAAGGTACAGGAGGGCGAGATCGACACGATGGAAGCCGCCCTCAACTCCGGTCTCCCGCTGAAGGAGCCGGAGGTAACTGACCAGCTCCTGCCGGGGCTGGAGGACGAGGTGCTGGACATCAACATGGTCCAGCGGATGACCGACTCCGGTCGGCGGGTGAAGTTCCGCTGTGTCGTCGCCATCGGCAACCGCGACGGCTACGTCGGCTACGCCGAGGGGCGTGACGACCAGGTCGGGGCCGCCATCCAGAAGGCGATCGGCATCGCCAAGCTGAACATCATCGACGTGCCCCGCGGCTCGGGCTCCTGGGAGGACCGGAGCACGAAGCCGCACTCGCTGACCCACCGGACGACCGGGAAGGCGGGCTCCGTCGAGGTCGAACTCATCCCCGCCCCGCTCGGGCTGGGGCTCGCGGCATCCGACACCGTCCGCAAGGTGCTGGAGCTCGCGGGTGTCGAGGACGCCTGGACCAAGAGCTACGGCAACACGCGCACGACGGTCAACTTCGCGAAGGCGACGTTCAACGCACTGGAGAACGCCTCGCAGTCCCGCCGTGCGCGGCTCCAGTCGCCCGAGGAGGTGGCCGAGTGATGCAGGCAGTCGTCCAGCTCCGCGGCGAGGTCGACCGCTCCGGCGCCGTCGACGACACGCTCTCGATGCTCAACATCGAGCGCGTGAACCACGCGACGCTGGTGCCGGAGACCGACAGCTACCGCGGCATGCTCACGAAGGTCAACGACTACGTCGCGATGGGCGAGCCCAGCCAGGACGTGCTGGCGACCGTGCTCGCAAAGCGTGGCGAGGTCGAGGCTACCGGCGAGGCACTCACCGACGAGTGGGTCGCCGAGGAGACAGACTACGGCAGCATCGACGAGCTCGCCGAGGCGCTGCTGGCCGAGGAGACGACCCTCGCGGACGAGGGTCTCTCGCCGGTCCTGCGTCTGCACCCCCCGCGGAAGGGCCACGACGGCATCAAGCACCCGACCAAGGAGGGTGGCGAGCTCGGCAAGCACACGACCGAGGAGATCGACAAGCTCCTCGAGGCAATGCGATAACAATGACGAGCAAGAAACGACGCCAGCGCGGGTCGCGCACGCACGGTGGCGGCACCCACAAGAACCGTCGTGGGGCCGGCAACCGTGGCGGCCGTGGCCGTGCTGGCCGCGACAAGCACGAGTTCCACAACTACGAACCGCTCGGCAAGCACGGGTTCAAGCGCCCGCAGGACATCCAGGACGACGTCGTCGAGATCAACGTCCAGAAGCTCGACGAGGACGCGGTCCTCTACGCGGCCGAGGACCTCGCCGAGCAGGACGGTGACACGTACGTCATCGACGCCCGCGACGTGGTCGACGGTGGCCACGACGCCGACGTCGTGAAGGTGCTGGGCGGCGGGCAGGTCCGCAACGAGCTGGCCGTCACCGCCGACGCCTTCAGTGCGAGCGCCCGCGGCCTCATCGAGGAGGCCGGTGGCGAGGCCGTCCTCTCGGAGCGCGCGGAGCGCGCCGAAGAGGACGACGCCGACGAAGACGCGGCCGAGGAGTAATCCGTCGACGCCGTCTGACGTCTTTCTGCGGTTCTCTCGACATCTGGGGCGAGCAGCCGGCAGGCCGTCCGGTGGGACGGCCGCGGGTCGCTGCTCACCCGGAACGACACGGCACCGGCACCCCCCGGAAGTCGTGCTTCGTCACGAACAGCATCCTCCGCAGCTCCTCGTTCTGTCCGTCGATTTCGCCGCGTACGCGCTCGCGCGTCCGGCGCGGGCAAAGCGAAGTACATACAAGCATCCGTCCGGTTTGTCCCCGTATATGGGTTGGAAAGAAGCCGCCGAACCGGTCCTTACCAGGATGCCCTCGGTCCAGCGACCGGACGGTCACGTCCCGTTCAAGCGGAAGCTGGGCTGGACCGGCGGCATACTGGTACTGTACTTCTTCCTCACGACGATTACTGTCTACGGAACAGCTGAGGTCGGAGCAGCCGGCGGAGGCGACGCGTTCGGGCAGTTCCGGTCGATCCTGGCCGGTGCCAATCGTTCGATACTGCACCTCGGCATCGGGCCGATCGTCACCGCGAGCATTGTCCTGCAGCTGCTCGGCGGCGCGAACCTCCTCGGGCTCGACACGGACGACCCCCGTGACCAGATCCTCTACCAGGGCCTCCAGAAGGTGCTGGTGCTGGTGATGACCGCGATGACCGCCATCCCGATGGTGTTCCTCTCCGCTGGCATCCTCCCGATCGCACCGGGTGCACAGGAGACCATGGCTGGCTTCGTCGGCGTCGGTAACGCCTCGATGGCTACCCGATGGCTCATCTTCGCCCAGATCTTCACCGGCGGCGTCCTCATCCTGTTCATGGACGAGATCGTGAGCAAGTGGGGCGTCGGCTCCGGTATCGGGCTGTTCATCATCGCGGGCGTGAGCCAGCGGCTGGTCACCGGGTTCATCGCGGTGTTCCGCGACTGGTTCAGCATCGTGACCGGCAGCACGAGCGTCAACGTCTTCACGCAATCTGGCCTCGCCGACCTGCTGCTCAACCAGGGTCACATCGTCGCGCTGGTGACGACGCTCCTCATCTTCGCCATCGTCGTCTACGCGGAGAGCGTGCGCGTCGAGATCCCCCTGAGTCACGCACGGGTCAAGGGCGCACGTGGTCGCTTCCCGGTGAAGCTCATCTACGCGAGCGTCCTGCCGATGATCCTCGTCCGCGCGCTGCAGGCGAACATCCAGTTCCTCGGCCGCGGTCTCAGCAGCCTCGGGAGCGCGCCCGCCTGGCTCGTCGAGTACAACGGCAGCGGTCAGGCCATCGGCGGCCTGTTCTACTACCTCGCACCCATCCAGCGTCCCGGCGACTGGATGTGGTGGGGGACGGGCACCGCGAGCTCCGTCGCCACCAGTGATGGCGTCTTCCACGTCATCGCCCGCGTCGGGGTGGACCTCACGTTCATGATCGCCGGTGGTGCCATCTTCGCCATCTTCTGGGTGGAGACGACCGACATGGGGCCGAAGTCGACCGCGAAACAGATCCAGAACTCCGGGATGCAGATCCCCGGCTTCCGCCAGAACGTCGGCGTCATCGAGAAGGTCATGGAGCGGTACATCCCGCAGGTGACCGTCATCGGCGGCGCGCTCGTCGGGCTGCTCGCCGTCATGGCGAACATGCTCGGCACCGTCGGGAGCGTCACCGGGACGGGCCTGCTGCTCACGGTCTCCATCACGTACAAGCTGTACGAGGAGATCGCCGAGGAGCAGCTCATGGAGATGCACCCGATGATGCGCCAGATGTTCGGGAACTAACCACTCCGGTACTTCGTTTCGATTCTCGTCTCGTGTCGACCGACACCGCCGAGCAGCTGCTCAGTCGTCGAACGACCGCGCGAGCTGGAACAGCGGTTCGATGTCGGCTCTCGTGTAGTCCGTGAGCAGGCGCTGGAGCTCCGCGAACTCGGGGGTGCCGGTGCGTCCCTCGACGACCTGGGCGACGTACGCCTCGCCCAGTACCTTCCCGATGTGGACGTTCGTCACCGTCGGGCCGTCGATGGCCGGGTGCGTCCCGACCGGACCGATGTCGTACTCGGCGTAGTGGGTCGGCTCGACGTGGATTCCCTCCCAGCGACAGACCTCCTCGAGCGCGACCGTGGTGCGCCACGATTCGAGCCGTTCGGCGTAGGTCTCCACCGCGAGGGGATTCAGGTCGACGTGGTGGTCGAACAGGGCGTCGAGACGGCTGGGTGCCTCCGGCCACGTCCCGTGCTCGACGGCCCGTTCCGCCCAGCCGCCGAGGTGGATCGCGTCGAACCGGTTGCCGTTGTGCGTGAGTATCCCGTCGGCCTCGCGTCCCCGACACCAGTCGTCGACCCGTCTGAGGAGGTCGGTCGTGGCCTCGACGCTCCAGCCGCCATCGCGAAAGAGGACGGCCGTCTCGACGGGTGCGCCGGGTGCAGGCTGGTGGCCGAGCCCGACCGCGACGAGCTCGAAGTAGTCCGTGTCCCGGAAGTCCGAGCCCTCCGGCGACCGGTTGGGGCTCGCCGTCTCGATGTCGATCGCGAGGAGACCGTCGGGGATGGTGGGCATCGCTGTGCACTTTCTCCGTCCTCCGATATGAACGTGTGGTCAGGGACGAGCGCGGGTGGCAGTGCCCGGTGGGTTGCGGTAGGAAGATGCTCCGTCAAGGATTCGAACCACGGTCGTTCCACGCCGTTTCGCTCCCTGATTCGAATCCCCCCTCCGAATCTCGACAGCAAACACGACTCGCTGTCGCTCGCCGGTCTGCCGTAGGAAAATGCTCCGTCAGGGATTCGAACCCTGGTCCTTGCCGTGAGAGGGCAAGATGATTGGCCGGACTACACCAACGGAGCGGCGCGCTTCTTCGCATCTGCTCGTTTCGTCGGTATAATTAAAACCCTTGCGTTTCAGCCTCGCCGTGGGGCGGTTTACCGTTCGTCGTCCTCTGTGTCCTCGTCGTCGAACGGGGAGCCGACGGCGTCGGGTTCGTGGCCGGCGAGGCTGACGATGTTCTCGCGGCCGACGCGGAGCTTGCTGATGCTGCCGTCGTCCTCCATGTCTGAGAGCAGCATGCTGACCTTGGACTTCGACCAGTCGGTCTCGTCGACGATGTTGGACTGGCGCATCCGGCCGCCGTTCTCCGTCAGCAGCTCGACGACGCGGTCCTCGTCGGTGAGCAGCTCCTCGTCGGGGACGCTGGGTTCGGCCGGCGGCGTCTCGGCCGTCGCGCTAGCCCCGGCGGAGTCGGAGGGGCTGTCGGTGGTCACCGCGCCGTCGTCGCGTCCGTCGTCGCGGCGGCGGAACCAGACGGCGGCGCCGGCCATACCGACGATGACGAGCGCGAGCACGATGGGCACCATGGGGAGCGATCCATCGTCGCCGCCCTGGCCGGGCGTCGTGGCGGTGGAGTCACCCGGCCCAGACGTGGTGCCATCGGCGGCGGTGGTGCCCCCGCCTCCATCGCTCGTCGACGTCGACGTCGCGGTCACGGTACCGTAGACGACGCGCGGGCGCTGGTCCGAGAAGCTGCGCTCGCCCTGCCAGGTGACGCTGTCGCTCTCGGCCGGCGTCGGTGCGGAGAACTCGCCGGACGGGCTGACGTTCTCGAACACGAGCCCGTCGGCGGGGAGGAAGACGAGCGACTGTGCGGGGCCGATGTAGAACCCTCCCTCGAACACGTCCGCGACCACGACGCTGTCCCCGGTTGTCTGTGCGAACGCGGTCCAGCGGAACGACATGTTGACGATGCCGACGTGGCCGTCGAAGGTCGGCTCCTCGCTGGCGCCCCGGCGGAAGTCCGTCGCGACCATCTCACGTCCCGTCTCGTTGCGGCCGAACGCGACGAGATCTTGCGCGCGGCGCTCGAAGTTCGTGTACAGTTCGGTCTCGTTGGACTCGAACTCCGTCGCGAACTGCTGGAACTGCTCGCGCTCGGACTCGTTCGAGAGCTGGCGCTCGTAGTGGATGGCGAAGCGCGCCGAGCCGTTCTCGAAGACGCGGATACGGAACTGTGTGCGGTCGAACTCCTGTGCACTGCCCAGCGCGCCCGTCGAGTTTGGCGGAGCGTGGACCGAGCTGTCCGGCCCGGATGCCGCCGCTGTGGCACCTCCGGCGAGCAAGACTGCGCTCACCGCGAGCAGGACGAGCGCTCCGACACCGAGTAGCCGACGCATTCGTCACCCCTTACTCGGGGAGGGATTAAGAACGCTAGGTCCGCGGGTCGACCTGCCGCCCCCGGGTGACTACCGTCTCGACGTCCGACCAGACGTCGACCGAGGTCCGGGGATCGCCGGGGAGCAGCACCAGGTCGGCGTACGCCCCCGGCTCGACCCGTCCGGCGTCGACACCGACGAGCGCTGCGGCGGTGTGCGTGGCGGCTTCGAACACCCCTTCGGGCGTCATACCGTACTCGGTCATCAGCGCCAGTTCGGTGGGGATGTCGGCGAACGTGTTGAACGGGGTGCCAGCGTCGGTGCCCATCGCGATGGTCACGTCCGCCGCTAGCGCGTGCTCGAACGCCTCCTCGAACGCCGCCTGTGCCTCTCTGGCCTTCTCGACGGCGTAGTCGGGGATGGGCGCATCGTCGGCGTTATCGACGATACCGGCGAGCGCGCTCGCGGTCGGCACCCAGTACGTTCCGGCCTCGGCCATCTCCTCGGCGGCCCTGGCGTCCATGAACGTCCCGTGCTCGATGCTGTCGATGCCCGCGTCGACGGCGTTCCGGATGCCGGCGGTCCCGTGGGCGTGTGCGGCTGTCGGGACGCCCTTCGCGCCCGCGGTCTCGACGAGGGTCTCGAGCTCGTCTGGCGCCAGCTCGGGTGCGCCCGTGTTCGCGCCGGGCGTGAGCACGCCGCCGGTGGCCATGCACTTCACGACCCCTGCGCCGCCTTTGAGCTGTTCGCGCACGGCCGTCCGTATCTCGTCACGGCCGTCGGCCTCGCGGCCGAACCAGTGGCCGTGCCCGCCGGTCATCACGACGTTGCGACCGCAGGCGACGACACGCGGGCCGGCGACGACGCCCGCCTCGACGGCCTGTGCGGCGTCGAGCGCGATACCGTCGGGCGCGCCGAGGTCGCGGACGGTGGTGACGCCCGCGGCGAGGGCGTCGCGGAGGTTGCTGGCTGCGCGGTAGGTCAGTGACGCGGTGGAGCGGTCGACGTCGCTCGCCGGGTCGGGTCCGGCGTCCATCATCAGGTGGACGTGCGCGTCGACCAGTCCGGGCGCGACGTAGGACCCGTCGGCGTGGATGGTGGTGTCCGCGGCCACCTCGGTGGCGGGTTCGACGCGGGTTATCTCGCCGTCGACGGCGACCACGTCTGCCTCGCGTGAACCCTGGTGGTCGACCACGGTTCCGTCCCGGATGACGAGCGTGTGGCTCACGAGTCGTCCAGCTCCTCGGTTCCCGCGTCGGTCACGCGCTGCTGGACGCGTGCCGCGGCGTCACGCGCACCGTGCTTGCTCGCGTAGCCCTCGCCGCTGTCGGCGAGGATTCGGCCGTTGTCGGCGACCAGCCGCCAGCGGTACTCGTCGGCCTTGTCCTGGAACACCTCGAAGTGGGTGTCCTCGAACGACGGGATTGCGGCCCCGGGGGCGCGCTCGCGGATGCGTCCGATGGCGTCGCGTGCCCCCGACTTCGTGGTGTAGCCCTCGCCGCTGTCGCCGATTATCTCGCCGTTGCTGGCGACCAGCCGCCAGCGGTACTTCCCGGCACGGTCCTCGTACAGTTCGAACGTTGCGACCATACCGGTCGTTCGACGAGTGGTCACAAAAAACTGGACCCGCACGGGATGACGCATCGCACGGGCAGTCCAGTCGACGCGAAGAGTGGTGGTGGTGGATTGGCGTCGTTGTGGTGGTTGGGGTGTGCCTCTGACCAGAGTTGCGATGGGGGGGTGGGGGGGTCGTCCAGTCAGGGTGGATGGCAGCAGACGAACGGGTAATTCGGGTCTGCCGTCACACCCTACCTTCACGTTGAACCTACCCCTACATAAAATTACCGCAGAAAATCGCTAATGGTTATTAAAATGCGCTGGGGTCGAGACCAATGGTCATGCACCCGTCGAATTGCCATTAGATAGAAATAAAAGGAGCGCCCAAGTAATAGATACAAACCGAAACCCGGAGCGTGTTACCATGAGACTACGACAACCCACCGACTTCCTGATACTCGAAGCACTGCAGGCGCAGGGTCGCAACGTCGCGACGAACCTCGCCCACCACACCGACAAGAGCCGCAAGAACATCAACAGCCGGCTGCCCGTGCTGGCGGACTACGGTCTCGTCGAGAAGATCGGCCCGGCGCAGCGCTCCGGCCTCTACGAGATCACCAAGAAGGGCCGCATCGCGCTGATGTACCAGGACAAGTACGACGAGGTCGAGGACTTCGGCGCCCTCATCGAGGGTCCCCACGCGAG
This sequence comes from Haloarchaeobius litoreus, assembly GCF_024495425.1. Classification (NCBI taxonomy): domain Archaea; kingdom Methanobacteriati; phylum Methanobacteriota; class Halobacteria; order Halobacteriales; family Halorubellaceae; genus Haloarchaeobius; species Haloarchaeobius litoreus. Next base: position 168,645 of record NZ_JANHJR010000001.1, read on the forward strand.
CGACCCGCAGCCCGACGGCCAGAGCCAGGCGGCGCTCGTCCGCGGAGCCGACGACGAGGAAGACGAAGACGACGAGTGACGGCCTCTGCGGCCCCGACCGCTGTGCGGTAGTGACAACCCTGTAGCGCTCCCGTCTCCCCTGCGCTCCCGTCTCCACGGCCCGACCCGCTCTCCGCTGTCCCGAACGTCGAGCGACAGCACCCCAGAACGAGTTCCCGGCCGCCGGTCCCCCGCCTACGGCGCGAGCCGGTTCTTCCGGTTCCGCATCTCCGACTCGTAGTGCCCGAACGTGATGGGGCACCACTCGCTCGCGAGGTCGAGCACGCGCTCGGTCATCTCGCGGATCTCCCACTGCGCGTCGGCCGCCGCGCGCATGTCGGCGACGTGCATCAGCATCCGCGCGTTCATCGACATCACCATGTTCACCTTCGTCCCGATGGGAAGCACGAACCGCGCGTCCTCCGGCGGCATCCCCAGGTCGAGCAGCTCCTGGTAGTCCTCGACGGACTGCCGGACCGAGCGTTGGAACAGCTCCTCCCGTTTCGCGACGGTCTCGTCGTCGACCGCGCCGGTACGCTGGTTGCGCCCGACCCAGTCCGGGTCCGACGCCGACGGCGGCGTGACGACCATCGCACCCTCCTCGACCTCGGCGGGGTCGACGTCGTCGAAGCTGACGTACCGCATCGACTGCACGTCGAAGCTGACGTGGCGATGCCGGGTGATCTGGGCCATGCAGGAGCGGCTGATCCCCTTCACCGCGAACGTCGCCTGGACGTGCTCGAACGGGCCGAAGTGGCCGTGGTCGAGCAGGTGGCCGATGAGCGTCTCCTGTTTCTCCTCGATGCTCTCCCCGTCGATGTTCTCCATCACCGTCTCGAACGATTCCTCGCCCACGAACCCGTCGTAGTAGTCGTTGCGCGCCGCCGTGCAGATGAGTTCCTCCGGGTCCTCCGTGGCCTCGAGTAGTTGGACCTTCATGTGTTCGTCGTACTGGCTCTCGCGGGGGAGCGTAAAAATTCGGTTCCGTTCGTGTCGCCCGCCGGAACCACTACCCCTAAACCACCACCCTCCCAAGCGACGACGAGATGAGCACGTCCGAGGAGTGGACGTTCCCCGACGACGTCGACCACGAGGTAGTGCAGGACGCCCTCGTCGAGTGGTACGAGGCCGACCACCGCGACTTCCCGTGGCGACGCACCGACGACCCCTACGAGATACTCGTCTCGGAGGTGATGAGCCAGCAGACCCAGCTCGGCCGCGTCGTCGAGGCCTGGGAGGCGTTCCTCGACCGCTGGCCGACGACCACCGCACTCGCGGACGCCGACCGTGCAGACGTGGTGGGCTTCTGGACCAGCTACTCGCTCGGCTACAACAACCGCGCGAAGTACCTCCACGAGGCCGCCCGGCAGGTCGAGGAGGAGTACGGTGGCTCCTTCCCCGAGACGCCCGACGAGCTGCGGGAGCTGATGGGCGTCGGTCCCTACACCGCCAACGCCGTTGCGAGCTTCGCGTTCAACGACGGCGACGCCGTGGTCGACACGAACGTCAAGCGCGTCCTCTACCGCGCGTTCGACGTGCCCGACGACGACGCGACGTTCGAGCGCGTCGCGGGCGACCTCATGCCCTCGGGCGAGTCCCGCGTCTGGAACAACGCCATCATGGAGCTCGGCGGCGTCGCCTGCGAGAAGACACCCTCTTGCGACGCGGCGGGCTGTCCCTGGCGCGAGTGGTGCCACGCCTACGAGACGGGCGACTTCACCGCGCCCGACGTGCCCACGCAGCCGAGCTTCGAGGGGAGCCGTCGCCAGTTCCGCGGGCGGGTGATATCGGTGCTGAAGGAGTACGACGAGCTCGGGCTGGACACGCTCGGCCCGCGCGTGCGGGTGGACTACTCCCCCGACGGCGAGCACGGCCGGGAGTGGCTCCGGGGCCTGCTCTCCGACCTCTCGGACGACGGGCTCGTCGAACTGGACGAGTCCGGGGACGAACTCGCGGCCCGACTCCGGCGGTAGCCGCTGGTTCGAAGCGTACGAACCGACACCGGCGTCTCGGAGGCCGCCCCGTTCGGACTCGGGAAACTGGACCGGTCCGTCGAGGCGAACGCTCCCGTCGAGAAGCGAGCTGGCTTTCAGAGAGAGAACGACCGGCTGCTGGCGGTCCCTGTGGCCGAGAAGCTGCCAGTCAAAGCCGGTTCGATGATCGCCTACACGGGTGTCCTGCCGTTCACCGGTGAACTACCTCGGGGCGAGCTCCGAGGCACTCGCCGCGGGCTTCCGTAGATGCGTCGGGGCCGGCACTCCCCGTGTCGTCGGCACGCTGTCGTCGGCACGCTGTCGTCGGCACGTTACGCTGGGTCGGTCTCACTCGTCGCTGGGAGTGGGACGACCCGAAACACGTAATCCTCGTAGACGGCATCGAGATTCGTCGGACTCTCATCGTCGGTGTGCTTTCGACACAGGACGGCCCTCGCCTCGACTGCGCCGTGTCCCGTCTCCTCCTGATACCGTTCGAGGACTTCGAACGTCGCCGGTTCGTCACAACCGCGACGGTGACACCGGGGAGACGAATCCGAGCCACCGTCACCTTCGCGTCGAGTGGCATCGGTCTCCGTCCGTGGTTCGGCCTCGTCGGCCCGGGTACGCGCCTCCGTTGTCTCGCGCTCCCGCTGGCGACGCTCCTCGTCGCCCGCTTGCTTCTCTCGCCCCTCCTTGCTGTCTGCCACGTTCGATTTTCGGGAACAAGAGCCAAGAATCCTGCGGTGGGGTAACAACACGCGTGCCGGCCATCCAGAAACGCCGGGAACGGCGGTTCCCTCTTCGGGGTATGGGGTCCTACTCTCGGACACCAGTGACGACCAGAACGGAGACTGTCTCTGCCGACAGGAGCGCCTCCGTCGTGCTCCAAGGCAGACCTGTCCTGACTGGGGACCGTCGCTTCGCCTGTCAGTCCTCGGCGACAGACCGGGCCGACCCGGTCGCTGTCGCCGGTGCGGGCGGTTCGTGGGTCCCGAACTCGGGGTGGGTCTCCTCCATCCACACGTAGACGACGGCCCCGGAGGCGAACATCAGCAGGGCGGTCATGTAGAACGCTGCCTCGGCGTTCACGAACTCCATCGCGAGGCCGATAAGTATCGCGCCGACGCCGTAGCCGGAGTCACGCCACATCCGGTAGACGCCCATCCCGGTCGCCCGCCACGTCGGGTGAGCCGCGTCGCCCGGGACCGTCATCAGGTTCGGGTACAGCAGCGCCATCCCCAGCCCGGAGACGGCGGAGAGGGCCACCCAGGGGAGGTAGCCCTCGACGAGCACCATCCCGAGGACGCCCGCACCGGTGAGGAACATCCCGGCGATGACGGGCGGGCGACGGCCGATACGGTCCGCGAGCCCGCCGGTCGCGATCTGCAGGAAGTACATCGCGCTGTGGACGCCGACGACGAACCCGACCGCTGCGATTCCGAGCCCCTCACTCGTGAGATACAGCGGGACGGCGAGCCAGAACAGCGTATCGACGAACTTCTCGATGTGTCCGGCCTGTGCAGCGGCGAACAGCGTCCTGTCGCCGTAGGTCGCGCGCTTCAACACCTCGCGGAACGGTAGGTTCGCGTCGTGATGGTCGTCGTCGTCGATCTCCGCTCTCGCGAGCTGGACCGTCTCCCTGATGAGGAACACAGCGATGAGCAGCGCGAGCACGACGACGACGGCGAGAAAGTAGAACGGCTCCGGCCGGAGGTTCGTCCCGGCGGCGATGACGCCCGTGACCCACGCACCGACGGCAACACCACCGTAGCCGAACGCCTCGTCGATGCCGACGGCTAACCCGCGTTGCTCGGGGCCAGCGATGTCGATCTTGGCGTTGATGGCCATGCTCCAGGTGAGTGCCTGGTTGATTCCCAGCAGGACGTTCCCGACGGTGACCCACGCCCAGTTGGGCGCGTAGATGAGGATGATCGGGAGCGGGAGGGCGGTCAGCCAGCCGAGGACGAGCACGGGCTTGCGGCCGTACTCGCTGCCCCACTTGCCGGCGTAGAGGTTGAGTAGCGCCTTGACGAACCCGAAGGAGACGACGAACGAGCCGATGACGAGGAACGACTCGACGCCGAGGACGTCCTCGCCGAGCACGGGGACGACGGCGCGCTCGGAGCCGATGGTCAGCCCGGTCGCGAACACGAGCAGGACGTGCAGCGAGAACTGTCCGAGGTGCTCGCGGATACCCTGCTTGAGGTCGGTCGTCGCCCCAATCGTCACCGCGACACCCTCCGATTCGTCTCCGTCGTCCGGTCGCCTGACTCCTGATTGACCCTCGTCCGTCGACGTCGCTCGACCGTCCCGCGGTCCGACATTCCTGCGTGTCCGTAGGTCCCATCCCTGCATATGAGTACTGCCGGTCATGACCGGTATCCTCTTGCCTGCCGCGTCCCAGCTGTCCGTATGAGCCTCTACCAGTCGTCGTTCCGGGTGCGACACGAGTGTCCGTACCGGGAGCTCTCGGAGCGGTACCCCGACCTGACCATCCGCGAGTGGTACCTGAGCGACTGCCAGGTGCTCGAAATCACCGCCACCGAGGCACCGACCGAGGAGCTCCTGGAGGACGTCGAACGGCTCGGCGACGTACTCCACCGCTCGGTCGACACGACGGGGCTCCACGTCGTCACGCAGTCATGTCTCTGCTCGCTCGAGGACTCCATCATCGAGCGCTTCGAGTCGCACAACTGCCTCTACCAGCCACCGACGGTCCACCGACAGGGTTGGGAGCACTACTCGGTCGTCGCGTTCGACGAGGCCGACGTCCGCGCGCTGCTGGCCGAGCTGGACGACGACCGCGACATCGAGCTCCTCTCGAAGACGGCCATCGAGGAGCAACACGTCCCGCACAGCATGCTCGCACCGGTCGACCGGCTGTTCGCTGACCTCACGGACCGCCAGCTGGCCGCACTCCAGCTCGCGCTCGAACGCGGCTACTACGAGCAGCCCCGGGCCGTCTCGATTCGGGAGCTGGCCGAGGGGACGTCGGTCGCACGCTCGACGTTCGAGGAGCACCTGCGGAAGGCCGAGAACAAGCTGCTGACGAACGCGGGGGAGTTCCTGCGACTGGTGACGGCGACGTCGACGACCGACCCACTCGGGGTCGAGGCAGGACAGCAGGCGGGCGGGACCGCGGACTGAGCACCTCCCGTCCCGGCATCAGCCGATGGTGAGAACCTCGTCCGCGTCCTCGACGACGCCGAGGCAGTCCGCCATCGTGGCCCGCGGTCTGAGCTCGTCGGCTTCGAGGTCGCGCGAGTCGAGACACGTCCCGCAGGCGAGCAGCGTTCCGCCGTTCTGGGTGTACTTCAGCATCACGCCGTGAGGGTTGAACTTCTCGTGCTCCAGGTCTGGAGCGTCGACGCCGTCGCCGAGGAGGAACACCTCGACGGAGTGGTCGGCGTCGAGCGCGGTGTTCGCCAGCCGGAACGCGTTCCAGACCCGCTCGGGATCGTTCGTCTCGAGGATGATGCCGAGATACATACTGGCAGTTCGACCGCTGGACGTTTGAATTCACGTGCTGGCTCTCGGGACCGGAGAACGAACCGACCGTGGTGTCCCGGGATGGGTCTGTTTCCGGACTCAGTCGTCGCTCGCGCCGACCACGGCCCCACGCGACACCTCGCTCGCGTGCCCGGTCCGACGCGCCCAGAGCAGCAGCATGCTCGGGAAGACGAACACGCTGACGAGGAACGACAGGGAGAGCGCGAGCACGACGAGCATGCCGAACGAGCGCAGCTGCGGGCTGGTGTGGAGCAGGAGCGTGGCGAACGCGCCACCGGAGGTGAGCGTGCTGCCGAGTAGCGCCCCACCGGTGCCGGTGACGGCGGTCTGGAGCGCGGTGATGGGGTCGTCACCCCGGGAGAGCTCCTGTGCGAAGCGGTCGCTGATGTGGATGTTGTAGTCGACGCCGAGGCCGACCGCGAGGCTCAACAGCAGCGCGGTGAGCAGCGTCACCGGCGTGTTTGTGAGGTACATCCCCGCGAGCACGAGCCCGATGACGAGCGCGATAGGGACGACGGTGAGCACGCCGAGTGTCGCGCTCCCCCCGGTGAGCCGGTAGACCAGCGCGAGCACGAGGGCGATGACGCCGAGCGCGATGAGCATCGTGCGGACGATGCCGTCGGCCATCTGGCCGAGCTCGGCGTTGGAGAACGTCGCCTGGCCGACCGCGGTGGCCGTGTACTCGCCGTCGCCCTCGGCGACGTCGGCGATGCCGTGCATGGCCGCGGCGCGGTCGTCGACCTGCAGGCCCTGCTCGACGGGGACGAGCATCCGCATCGTGCGGTACTCGTCGTCGGTTCGTTCGACGACCCGGCCGGCCTGCTCCGGGTTGGCCTCGTACAGCGCGTCGTAGACGCCGCCCACGTTCCGGTCGGGGACGCCGTCGCCGTCGGTGTCGGCGTCGGCCAGCACCGCGGCGAACTCCTCGTCCTGGGCGGCGACGCGCTCCATCACCGACAGCGGCGAGACGACGGGAACCGACCCGGAGCGGCTGAACACCGCGTCGCGCTCGGCGGCGTCCGCGGTCGCCCGCTGGACGCGTTCGAGCGCGGCGGGGTCGGTCACTTCGCCCTCGATCAGTATCATCGTGTAGCGCTGGCTCTCGCTCTCGGCCTGGAACCGGTCGTCGACGTAGCGGTCGTTCTGGTACCACTCGGTCTCGACCGCCTCCCAGGCGAGCGGGCCGGGGAGGTTCGTCTTCCAGTCGGCGACCTCCTCGGAGGTCTGGTAGCCCTGCCGGTCGAGGTCGGACCAGGCGGCCGCACCGCCAGCGCCGGCGAGCACGGCGACGACGATGACGACGGGTGCCGCGACGCGGGCGGCTCTGACGCCGGCACCGAGCACCGGGGCCAGGTAGCGACCGCGCCCGAGCGGGGCCTTGCGGCGGTCGAGACCGACCCGTTCGAGCAGGCCGTCGATGCTGACCTTCAGCGCGGGGACGAGCGTCGTGAACACGACGAACGCCGAGACGACGCCGAGGGTGATGCCGATGCCGAGCTGGCGGATGATGGCCAGCGGGCTCGTGAGGTTCGCGAGGAACCCGACGGCCGCGGTGATCGTGACGAGCAACAGCGCGACGCCGACCGAGGAGAGCGACCGATACATCGGCTCGCGGATGCCCTCGCCCTCGCCGCGCTGCTCGCGGTAGCGCATGAACACGTGGAGGCCGTAGTCGATGCTCAGCCCGGTGATGAGCACCGGCCCGATTATCATCGTCACCCCGGCGGGGATGCCCAGCCAGCCGAGGATGCCGAACATGCAGAGCACGGAGACGACGACCCCGAAGAACCCGACGACGACGTCGACGAGGTCGCGGTAGGCGAAGCCGAGCACCGCGAGGATGAGCAGCAGCGCGGAGGGCAGGATGAGCTCGGTCGTGTCGGCCCAGACCTGCTGGCTGTAGCCCTGCTGGGCGTGCTGGCCGACGGTGAAGAACTCGGCCCCGCCGCGGTCATCGGTCGCCTCGTAGAGGGTGCGCTGGGCGTCGGCGGGCGGGCGGAAGTTGTTCGCACCCTCGGCGGTCGTGAACGCGAACACGGTCCGACGGCTCTCCGCGGTCGCGGTGCCGGGCTCGTAGGTGTTCGGAAGGAGCCGCAGCGCGGGCGAGCCCTCGGTGAACGTGTTCTCGACGACGGCACGCACGTCGGACTCGCTCGCGGCCTCGAGCGCAGCGACCTGTTCGTCGAGGCTCGCGTCGCGGTCGCCCGCGAGCTGGGTCGCGACGACGTTCTCGACGCCGGTCACGCCTCCGTCGTCGGTGAGTGCGCCAGCGACGGACTCGTTCGCGCGGACCTCGCGCTGGTACTCCAGCGAGGCGAGCAGCGACTCCTTCGTCAGGACGTTTCCGTCCGTCGAGCGGACGTAGACGTTGGAGTAGGTGACGTTGTTCGATCCCACGTCGCCGTAGTGCTGCTGGATGTAGTCGGCCTTCTGGGCGACGGTGGTGTCGCCGAAGGCGTCGCTGTCCGTGGAGTTGGTCTGGCCGGTATCGAGCTGCGTGATACCGCCGATGACGCCCGCACAGACGACGAGCATCACGAGGAGGACGATTCTGTTGTGGTCGGTGACAGAGCGGACGACCCTGTCGAGGGGACCCCCAATCATTTCTGCACTCCGACCGACGACAGCCGTCCCGTTATAAACCACTCCCCAGTTTCAGACGCAGAAACTACCGTCTCGTCCGGTGATGATGGTCGCGGATCCGGCCCGTCGGCCTGGTAGTTTCTTGTCGCTGGGCCCAGTGGGGGACGTATGGCAACCCCGGCGGAGTCGCTCGCGGAACCGGCCGTCCTCGCACACACGAAGCGGCGGCTGTTCCCCGACGAGACCGAGGGGTCGTACGCGGTCGTGGACACGCAGTTCGCGCAGACGAACTGGGTCGCCGGCGCGGCCATCCCCGCCGAGGTGACCGAGACGCTCGCGCCGTTCAACCACGTGCGGGTCGGGTCGGGCTACCCGGACCTCGTCGGAGTGCGGGCGCTCGAAGCCGACCTCCTCGCGGTCGAGCGCTTCGGTGACACCCCACCGCTGGTGGCCGTTGAGGCGAAGGGCTACACCGAGGCCGGCGGCGTCGACGTCGAGCGCGGCATCGTCCAGGCGTACGACCGGCTGCACGAGGCCAACGCGGCGTACGTCGCCGCGCCCGCACGGTCCATCTCGCAGTCCGACCGCACGCTGGCCCGGGAGCTGAACGTCGGCGTGCTCGGCGTCGAGAAGTCGGGGTCGGTCGCCACGCTCGAACTCCCGCGCGTCGTCGGTAACCGGACCGCGGGCGAGGCGACGGCCATCCGCTTCCAGGCGAGTGCGCAGGGGGTCGCCGACCAGTCGTTCGGTCTGAACCACCCGAAGAACTACCTCGCGTACCCGCTCGCGCTGGCCCAGGACGGCGACACCGAGTCGTTGCTGGCAGAGCACGTCGTCGCCGCCACCGACAGCGCCCGCGGTGGTGCATCGTTCCTCGGGCTGGTCGACCTCGGTGGGGCACGGGAGTCGCTCACGCCGCTCGGCCGCGAGGTCGTCCGGTTCGCCCGACGCGAGCACGACGACCTCGATTCTGCCATCCGGCGGTTCGCCGACTGGAAACGCTCCAGAACGCGGTTCTACGACCTCGCGCCGCGCTGGGGGCTCCTCACGCGGCGCGTCGTGTTCGACTACCCCGCAACGCAGCTGCTCGTCGAGGAGCTCCGGCACCTCCACGACGACGGGTTCCCCGAGCCGTCGCTCCCGCAGTTCGTCCGCTACCTGCACGAACTCCACCCGTCGTTCACCGTCGAGCTGTTCCTCCGCGGCGAGGAGGACGTCCGCGAGCGCGCGCTCACGACCGACGGCGAGCTCCGCGACGAACCCCTGCACGACGGGTCGACCTACCACTCCCCGACGGTGTTCCAGCTGAAGGCGCTGCTCTACCACGCCGGTATCCTCACCGAGCGCGGGAGGGAGCCCTCGCGGCTGACGCCCGACGAGGACGTGTGGGCACTTCGCGACCGGGCCTGAACCTCGGCGCTCCGCAGGTCCTCAGACCTCGACCGCCCACAGTCGGTAGTCCGCCGACCGGCCGTACACCTCGGTGAACACGTCGTCGACGAGCTGTGCGACCCGGTCGTCGTCGGTCCGCACCGTCAGTCGGGCGTGGGTGCCCTCGGCCTCGTCGGGGCTCACGAGCTCCTCGATGGTCGCCGACGGGTAGTCACGGACGAGCGCCTTCAGTCGGTCGAGCTCGGCGTCGGTGCAGTCGAGCGCGAGCGTGTCGTCGAAGTACTGCACCCACGGCGCGCCGTGGCCCTGCTCCGCGTCCGCCTCGTCGGGCTCGGTCGTCAGGGTGACGTACGGGCTCCCCCGTTCGCGGTGGGCGGCGAGCGCGTCGACGAACAACTTGCGGCGTTCCTCGGCGTCCGCAGCGTCGAAGCGGGTCATGACTCGGGCTTCGCGGGGCGGCTGGAAGAACGTGGCGTGTTCGGTTGCCGGGCGTTCTGGCTGTTCTCGGCGCTGTCTCCGTGGTACCCCTGCAGTCGGCAACGCTCCGACCACTCGACGGAACGCCCACCGACGGGCCGGGATACGAAAACATTACTTGCCGGCGAGAGAGGGTTCGGGTATGGCCCTCAGGACACCGCCGTTGCGCGGACGCCACGAGGAGGCCGGTGGGTCGTTCACGGACTTCGGCGGGTGGGAGATGCCCGTCGAGTTCGCGGGCATCCGCACCGAGCACGAGGCGGTCCGCGAGGCCGTTGGCATCTTCGACGTCTCGCACATGGGCGAGGTGGAGGTGTACGGCCCGGACGCCACGAAGCTGATGCAGCGGCTGACCACGAACGACGTGACGGAACTCTCGCCGGGTGACTCGCAGTACGCCTGCATCACCGACGAGGAGGGCGTCATCCTCGACGACACGGTCGTCTACCGGCGGCCCGACGAGGGCGAGACGCCGACGTACCTGTTCGTCCCGAACGCGGGCCACGAGGACTGGATGGTCGACCGCTGGACCGACCACCGCGACGAGTGGGGCCTCGACGCGACTGTCGACGACCGCACCGAGGAGTACGCGATGTTCGCGGTGCAGGGCCCCGACGCGGTCGATCACGTCAGGGAGGCCACCGAGAACGGTAGCGAGGTGGCGTCGCTGTCGCGGTTCACCGCGGCGACGGCGACCGTCGCTGGCGCGGACTGCCTGGTCGCCCGGACCGGTTACACGGGCGAGGACGGTTTCGAGCTCGTCGTGCCGTGGGACGCCGCCGCGGACGTGTGGGACGCGTTCGACGGCGTCGAGCCGTGCGGGCTCGGCGCGCGCGACACGCTCCGGCTGGAGGCGGGGCTGCTCCTCTCGGGGCAGGACTTCCACCACGAGGAGAACCCGCGCACGCCCTACGAGGCGGGCATCGGCTTCACCGTCAAGCTCGACACGGAGTTCGTCGGCCGGGACGCGCTGGAGGCCCAGAAGGAGCAGGGCGTCGACGAGAAGCTCGTCGGCATCCGCCTCGTCGACCGGGGCATCCCGCGCCACGGCTACGACGTGACCGACACCGACGGCGACGTCGTCGGGACGGTCACCAGCGGGACGATGAGCCCGACGCTCGACGAACCCATCGGACTCGCGTACGTACCGACCGACCTGGCCGACCCGGAGACGATGCTGCGCGTCGTCGTCCGGGAGCGCCCGAAGAAGGCCGTGGTCGAACCGCTCCCCTTCTACGAACGATAACATGAGCTTCGAGACACCCGACGACCGGCAGTACAACGAATCGCACGAATGGGCACTGCGCGACGGCGACACCGTCCGCGTCGGCATCAGCGACTTCGCCCAGGACGAACTCGGCGACGTGGTCTTCGTCGAGCTCCCCGACGTGGGCGAGGACGTGACACAGGACGAGGCGTTCGGCGTCATTGAGTCCATCAAGGCCGTCTCCGACCTCTACGCGCCCGTCTCGGGCGAGGTCACCGCGGTCAACGAGGACCTGTTCGACGCGCCCGAGATGGTCAACGAGGACCCCTTCGGTGACGGCTGGATGCTGGAGATCGCCATCGAGGACGAGTCCGAACTGGACGAGCTGCTGTCGGCCGACGAGTACACCGACCAGGTCGCCTGAGCGGTCGGTCGCGGCTTCCTCACCCGTTACTCGCTTCCTCGGAGCGTGCGGTCTGTCGACCGTAATCAGGCCCCGGGAACCGGCGAGCGCCGCCGGGAGCTGGCGCGGCGACAGCTGCCGAGATATGTACAGGAACGAGCCCAGAACTGGAGACTCGGCTTCGGTTGTATCCGTGTCCGTGCATACTACTCCGGTTCGAACCACGGTAATCATATGCCAGTAGCCCAAAGCGCGTTCCATGAAGCGAACCGAGGGACGCGGGTCAGTCGCGGACGGACACGACGGAGTGACACCATGAGTGGAGACCACACACCAGCGGGGAGCCCCTTCGCGCCGCACACCGCCGCCGACACCGAGGCGATGTTGGACGCCGTCGGCGTCGACAGCGAGGCGGAGCTCTTCGACATCCCGGACGGCGTCGGGTTCGACGGCGAGTTCGGCATCGAGCCACGGAGCGAGCGGGCGATACGGGCGGAGGTCGAACGGACCCTCGAGAGGAACGACGACCTGGTGGAGCTGCTCGGCCGGGGCCACTACAGCCACTACGTGCCCTCGCTGGTCGACCACCTCTCGCTGCGCTCGGAGTTCCTCACCTCGTACACGCAGTACCAGCCGGAGGTGACCCAGGGGTTCCTGCAGGCGCTGTTCGAGTACCAGTCGCTGCTCGTCGAGCTGACGGGCCTCGGCGTCGCGAACTGCTCGATGTACGACGCCGCGACGGCACTGGGCGAGGCCGCAACGCTCGCGGACCGCCTGCGACAGACCTCCGGGGCGCGTGTCCTCGTCCCGGAACAGCTCGCGGAGGGCCGCCGTGAGGTGCTCGCGAACTACGTCGGCGGTACCGACCTCACCGTCGAGGAGTACCCGATGGACGACGGCAACGTCGACGTCGAGGCGCTGGGGAACGCGCTCGACGAGTCGGCCGTCATGGTCTACGCCGAGAACCCGACCGTGCGGGGCTGCGTCGAGGAGTCGCTCGACGCCATCGGCGACCTCGCACACGACAACGAGGCCCTGTTCTGTCTCGGTTCGGACCCCGTCTCGCTCGCGCTCCTCCAGGAGCCCGCGAGCGTCGGCGCGGACGTGGTCGTCGGTGCCGCCGACGTGCTCGGACTGCCGACGAGCTACGGGATGGGCCTCGGCCTGTTCGCCACGCGCGAGGAGTACGTCCGGCAGGTGCCAGGGCGACTCGTCGGTGCGAGCACGGACGACACGGGGCGGCGGGCGTACACGCTGACGCTCCAGACCCGCGAACAGCACATCCGCCGCGAGCGCGCCACCTCGAACATCTGCACGAACCAGGCGTGGGTCGCGCTCCGGGCGGCCATCCACGCGGCGTCGCTCGGCCCCGACGGGCTGGCCGACCTCGCGAAGGAGTCCGTCACGGACGCGCAGGAACTCGCCAACCGCGTCACGGAGGTCGTCGGCGTGAAGGCACCGGTGCACGACCGCCATCACGTCCGCGAGTTCGTCGCCCACACCGACCAGCCCGCCCCCGCGGTCGCGTCGGACCTGGAGGACGAGGGCTACGCGGTCCACGTCCTCGGTGAACACCACGTCCAGCTGAACGCGAACGCACTCCCGGAGAGCGAGGTCGACGGGTTCGTCGACGCCCTCACGGAGGTGGCCCGATGAACTACGACCAGGCGCGCTGGACGGACGACGACGAGCGCTACGAGCCCCTGCTCTCGGAGAAGCACACCGACGAGGCCGACCTCGACGACGCGCCGCTGCCGGACGAGCTGACGCGTGACGCCCTCGAACTGCCCGACCTCTCCGAGCCCGAGCTCGCCCGGCACTACACGCGGCTCTCGGAGATGAACTACGGCGTCGACTCCGGGCCGTACCCGCTCGGCTCGTGTACGATGAAGTACAACCCGAAGTTCACCGAGGACGTGGCAGTGCTCGATGCGGCCGCGGTCCACCCCGACCGCTCGCCGGAGAGCGTGCAGGGCACCCTCGAACTCCTCTACGACCTGCAGGACTACCTCGGCCGCATCGGCGGGATGGACGCGGTGACGCTCCAGCCGCCCGCGGGCGCTGCCGGCGAGTTCACCGGCGTCCTCGTCGCGAAGGCGTACCACGAGCACAACGGCGACGAGCGCTCGGAGATCATCATCCCCGAGAGCGCCCACGGCACCAACTTCGCCAGCGCGGCGCTCGCTGGCTTCGACGTGGTCTCGCTGCCCGGCGGCGACGACGGGCGGGTCGACCTCGAGGCACTCGAAGCCGCGCTCTCCGACGAGACCGCGCTCCTGATGCTCACCAACCCGAACACGCTCGGGCTGTTCGAGCGCGACATCGAGGAGATCGCCGAGATGGTCCACGACGCGGGCGGCCTGCTCTACTACGACGGCGCGAACCTCAACGCGCTGCTCGGGCGCGCACGCCCCGGCGACATGGGCTTCGACATCATGCACTACAACGTGCACAAGACGTTCGCGACGCCCCACGGCGGCGGCGGCCCGGGAGCCGGCCCGGTCGGGGTCGTCGACGAGCTCGCGCCGTTCCTCCCGAAGCCTCAGATCGTCCAGACCGCCGAGGGCCGCTACGACTTCTTCGACCCCGAGCACTCCATCGGGAAGGTCCACGGCTACCTGGGCAACTGGCTCGTGCTCGTGAAGGCGTACGCGTACATCGCCCGGCTGGGCGATCCTGGGCTCTCGGACGCCAGTGCGAAGGCGGTTCTCAACGCGAACTACCTCGCCAGCCAGATCGAGTACGAGGTGCCGTACGGGCCGTTCCACCACGAGTTCGTCGCCAGCGCGGGCGAGCAGGACGCGGCCGACGTGGCCAAGCGGATGCTCGACTACGGCGTCCACCCGCCGACGACGAAGTGGCCCGAGATCGTCGGCGAGGCGCTGATGACCGAGCCGACCGAGATCGAGAACCGGAAGACGCTGGACCAGCTCGCCCACGCGTTCAACGCCGTCGCAGGTGAGGACGACGAGGCGCTCGCGGCCGCACCCGAACGGACGACCGCCCGGCGCATCGACCAGACCGCCGCCGCGCGCGACCTGCGGCTCTCCTGGCAGTCCCTCGACGGGGAGTAGTCGACGGGCTACAAAAATCGATTTCAGCGGAGATATACGTTCCTGCGGCCGGTACCCGGGACCGATGACGGACCAGAGCGACGACGTCCGTGTCGAGGGCATCGACCACGTCGAGTGCTACGTCCCGGACCGACGCGAGGCTGCGGAGTGGTATCGAAAGACGCTCGGACTGGAGACCAACGAGATGGGGTGGGAGTCCTACGGCCCGCTGATGGTCACGAGCGACGCCGGCGCGACCAACCTCGCGCTGTTCGAAGGGGACCCCTCGGGCGCGGAACCCGGGGTGGGCTTTCACCGGGTCGCGTTCCGCATCGACGGCGAGGGGTTCTTCGAGATCGTCGACCGGCTCACGGCGGACCCGACGGTCGATGTGGACGGCCGCGACGACGTCAGGGACCACACGTACTCCTTCTCGGTGTACTTCAGCGACCCGTACGGCAACCCGTTCGAGGTGACGACGTACGAGTACGCGTTCGTCGAAGAAGCGCTGAGCGTCGACGGGCCCGGTCCCTCCGGATGACCCGTCGGCCGGGGGACGACAGCTCCCTTCTCGTCTACTCGAACAGCGCGATGGCCTCCCCGTAGCGCCGGGTCGGCTCCTGCCAGTCGACCACGGCGAAGAATGCGTCGACGAAGTCGCCGCGGGCCGGGCCGTAGTCGTGGTAGTACGAGTGCTCCCAGACGTCGAGCGCGAGGATGGGGTGTGCGCCCCACAGTGCGCCCTGGTCGTGCTTGTCGACGACGACGTTCCGGAGCTGCTCGCTGTGGGAGTCGTAGACGAGCAGCGCCCAGCCGCCGGCGGCCGAGGCAGCCGCCTCGAACTCGGCCTTCCACGCGTCGTAGGAGCCGAAGTCGGCTTCGATGCGGTCCCGGAGCGCGCCCTCGGGCTCGTCGCCGCCGTCGGGCCCCATGCAGTTCCAGAACAGGTCGTGGAGGATGTGCCCGGAGCCGTTGTGGGTGACGTTCCGCATCGCGCCGGCGGAGCCGTCGGTGGTCCCGGCGTCGCGGTTCGCCGCGAGCGTCTCTTCGGCCGTATTCCAGCCGTCGACGTAGCCCTGGTGGTGGGTGTCGTGATGCCAGCGGAGGACCTGCTCGCTGACGTGCGGTTCGAGGGCGTCGTAGTCGTACGGTAGCGGATCGAGTTCGTAGTTCGCCATTGCAGACCCTGCTACCGGCGCGACGGGAATATATGTTAGCTGAAATAAATTTTGGTAGCTCGACCGACGTACCCGGTGGTGGTGACGCGGCCGACCGGACCAGGGAGCAACCCCATTTGCTATCGCGCTATATGGTTTACAAGGGGGTTGCGACGGGTGAGTCGGTCGGGGAACAGCCGCTGGCGGGGGATTCGGGGGCAAAAACGGCCCAGCTGGGGCTCGGCGGGGATGACGCGGCAGAGGAGTCGGGTCGCTCGCTAGCTCAGGCTTCGCTCGTGTCGACGTTACCGTTGATCTTCACGAAGCCGTAGTCGCACTCGGTGCAGTGCCACTTGACCTTCTCGCCGAGGTGGACGTGCGTGCTCGCGGCGCGATAGAAGGTGACGTCGCTCTCGCAGTCGGGACAGTAGTGTTCCGTCTCCAGGCTCATGCGAGCCACTCCGTGGGGACGGGACTTTATTGATTCGAAGCGCGCTCAGCCGAACAGCTCGTCCAGGTCGACCTCGTTCTCGTCGTCCGCAGGACCAGGGCGGTCGGTGCGCTCGACCGACACGCCGTCGACGAACCGGTCGAACGCCGCCGTCTCGACACCGTCGGTCGTCGCCGCCGGCTCGGTGTCGGCCAGCGCCATCACTTCCTCAGGGGACTCCTCCGGAAAGGTCTCGAACAGTTCCTCGGGCGCAGCGCGCTGGTCTGGGAGCGACATGACGTTGTATGCGGACGACTACCACATTAATCTACGTCAGACGTCTGACGTACGGGGGTGTCGCCGCGCGCGTGGTGGGGTCCGTGACACCAGTCACGGCATGGCGGCTGTGGTCGGATGGGCTGCGGGGGTTCGATGGGCACGACGACAGGACTCCGATCGAGTGGGCTTCGAGTCGGGGTTGCGACGGGGCGGACGGACTGGCAGTGGGGGCGCGGCGACGGCCCGGCCATCCCAGCTCGGGTAGCGGCTGGGTTCTCCGGCGGTGTGGCCCGTCTCCGGACCTCCGGGTTCAATTCGACGCTGTACGCTCAGTTCGGGGTCGCTGCGGAGCGTCCCGGTCTGGCTAGCCCAGCAGACCATAAACCAAATAGCACGATACCAAATGCCTCCCGCCTGCCCGTTCGCGGCCGGAGTTAAGTGGGTCTCGCCCGAACCGCCGGACATGAAGATATACACGGGCCGTGGCGACGACGGTATGACCGACCTGCGCGACATGTCCCGCGTCTCGAAGACGAGCCCACGCATCGAGGCGTACGGGACCGTCGACGAGCTGAACGCGCTCGTGGGGACGGTCCGACCGACGGGTCACGACGACATCGACGAGAAGCTCGCCGGCGTGCAGAACCACCTCCACGTCGTGCAGGCCGACTTCGCCAACCCCGACCCGGAGGAGGACGACCCGATGATCACGTCGGAGCACGTCGACCAGGTAGAGGCGTGGATCGACGCCTACGACGACGAGCTGGAGCCGCTCCAGTCGTTCATCCTGCCGACGGGCAGCGAGAAGGGGTCGCGACTCCACCACGCGCGCACGGTGTGCCGGCGGGCGGAACGCCGCGCGGTCGCGCTGGCCGCCGACGCACAGGCGAACGAGGACGCCATCCAGTACCTGAACCGGCTGTCGGACGGGCTGTTCGTCTGGGCTCGCGTCGTCAATGCCCGTGACGGCGTCCCCGAGGAAAGTCCGACCTACTGACCGCCGTCCGCGCGTTCGTAGACGACCATCCCGCCGCGTTCGTTGCGCTCGACCGCGCCGCGCTCTTCGAGCACGTCCAGGTGGCCGATAGCCTCGCTCATGCCCGAGAACTGCTCGGTCACGGGGAGGTCGTCGAACAGCCCCGCCATCACGTCGACGGCGGTCGTCGGGTCATCGACCAGTTCGAGCACGGCGGCGGTCCGCTCCTCGTGTGCGTCGAGTATCTCCCGGATGCGCCCCGCCGGGTCGGTGATGACTTCGCGGTGGCCGGGGAGCAGCCGGTCGTAGCCGGCGTCGCGCTGGCGCTCCAGACAGTCGTTGTACCGGGGGAGCACGTGTGGGCGCTCGCCGCCGGGTTCTTCGGGCGGCTGAAGGAACGGGTTGGGTGTGATGTCCGGCAGGACGTTGTCGCCGACGATGCAGACGGAGTCGCCGTCGTCCTCGTAGGTGTACGTGAGTTCGCCCGGTGCGTGGCCGGTGACCTCGTCGACGGTGAGGCTGATGCCAGCGACGGTCACCGTATCACCCGCAGCGAGCGTCTCGTCCACCTCGACGTCGGGAGCGTAGTTGAGGAACGCCTCGGGGAGCTCGGTGACGGTGTCCGCCGTCGACGCGGACATCCCGTTGCGCTCGAAGAAGTCGGTGAAGAACTCGCGCTCGTAGGCCCAGCGCCCTGCGAAGTCGCCGACGATCTCGGCACAGGGTTCGCTTGCGTACACTGTCGCACCCCGCTCGGCGAACCGGTGAGCACTCCCGAAGTGGTCGGGGTGGGGGTGGGTCACCAGGACCTGCTCGACGTCGTCGGGGGTCAGGTCGTGCGCCTCCAGCGCGGTGAGGAGTTCGGCCCAGGCCTCCTCGCCGTCCGGACCGGGGTCGACCAGCGTGCGCCCGGCGAGGTAGGCGTTGATGGGGCCGACCTGGAAGGGGGTCGGAATCGGATACCGCTCGAACATACTCGGGAGTGAGCCCTCTCGGTGGTAAACCCTTGGGCCTCGGCGAAAACGGTGGGTCGGCGGGACAGGCAGGAGCGGGGTCCGGGTGATGCCCACGGGCCCCTGGCGCGTCGGTGCGCGTCTGTGGCATGTGTGGCTATGGGAGTCCAGACGGCGGCTGTGGCACGGTGTGGATCCTCGCCGACCGCAGTTTTAGGTCTGCCTAACAATAACAAAAAGCTGCCGGTT
Organism: Haloarchaeobius litoreus; assembly: GCF_024495425.1. NCBI lineage: Archaea > Methanobacteriati > Methanobacteriota > Halobacteria > Halobacteriales > Halorubellaceae > Haloarchaeobius > Haloarchaeobius litoreus. Next base: position 187,329 of record NZ_JANHJR010000001.1, read on the forward strand.
TCGGCCGACCTAAAAGTGGCTGGTTCTGACCTTGCATCGGCGACACATATATAGCTCGCTCCAGCGTACTCTCGTCTATGAACCGCCACTTCAGAGACGCCCGATACCACGCCCGACGCACCGCCGAAGAACTCTACGCTGGCGTCGAGATGGAGCTCGAACCCGTCCGCGAACGCGTCGAAGCGCGTATCGACGAGTACCGCGGCGTCGAGGAGCCGGAACCCGAGCCGACCCGAACCAACCGTGTCCGGAAGGTCGGCGCAAACGCCCGCGAACGCCTCGGCGGAATGCCCATCAGCCGGTAACCCGGAAGGCAACCCTTAAGTTTCGGAACCGGGTAGCGACAGGTGTCGCGGGTTGGTGGTCTAGTCCGGTTATGACACCTCCTTCACACGGAGGAAGTCGGCAGTTCAAATCTGCCCCAACCCACTGAGTTTCTTACCGCTGCTTCAGGAGGAGTGGATACGCCGTCGCTCTCGCGGTTGGATACTCCTGGGCGAGTTGGAGAGGTCACGGCGACGCGCAGGAGCAGGCCGAGGTCCATCTCAGTGACCGGTGTCCAATCTCACGACCGCCGACCCCGACCGGGCCCGCGGTTGATCTGCTGGAACGACTCCAGTACGTTGTCGAAGTCGGCCATCGTCCGGCGAAGCTGACCCTCCAGTTCGTCGACCTCGTCGCGGAGCGCCCGGAGGTCGGAGGTGTCGTCGAGGACGCCGGGGCCGTGTTCGAGTTCGAGGAGGGTGCGCTTGGTGGACAGCTGGAGGAAGCGCCGGAGGTCGTCGCCGTGCTCCCGTGCGGCCAGCTGTTGTTCGATGACGGCGACGAGGTCGTCGGCCTGGACGGGTTTGCAGACGTAGTCGTCGAACGACAGCTCGAGAATCTCGAAGTCGGGGTCGACGGCGGTGACGACGACGATGGCAGGGTCCTCGTCGCGGCGTTCGAGCCGTTCGAGCACTTCGTCGCCGGAGCAGCCCGGCATCCGTCGGTCAAGCAGGACGACGTCGACGCCGTCGAGCGCGCCGAGGACGTCCTCGCCGTCGTAGACGGTCCGGACGTCGTACTCGTTCCGGAGCCAGAGTGTGTACATGTCGGCCAGTTTCTCCTCGTCGTCGACGACGAGGACCGTCGGTCGCTCGGTGTCGTCCCCGGGCATCACTGGCCAGTACGAGGATTGTCACCGAGTTATACTTTATTGCAAAATCGTGTGTCGCTGTCGCCGTCTCCCCTCTTCGAAGTGGTCGAGGAGCAGTCGTCGTGCTGTGCTATCGCGCCGGAATCACGCGAGCGACGCGTTCTTGTCGGTCGCATCGTCGTCGACGGCGTCGGTCGTCGTCTCGATGTCCTCGACGTCGTTCGCGGACGCCTCGTCCGAGCCGGACTTCGTGGACACTGTGGACTCCTTCGCGGCCTTCAGTTCGCGCTCTACCTCTTCGCGACCCTTCTGGAACTCCCCCATCGCCTCACCGCTGGATCGTGCGAGCTTCGGCAGTTTGTCCGCGCCGAAGAGCAGGATGACCAGCAGGAAGATGAGTACGATCTCCGGGCCGCCGATTCCCCCAATGAACAGCGGTATCATCATGGCTCTAACCGAACGGTAGTAGGGTGTGTGAGCAGATAAACATATCGTAGGTGATAGTTGTGTCGCCGGGATGCACAGCTTTACGTCGGGAACGGCGCAACCGAGCGACGACGCGATGGAGACGGAACACGCCTGCACTGTCGGCGACGCCCGCGACATGACGACGCTCGCGACCGACTCGGTCGACCTGGTCGTCACGTCGCCGCCGTACCCGATGATAGAGATGTGGGACGAGACGTTCGCGTCGCTGAACCCGGCCATCGGCGACGCGCTCGACGACGGCGACGGCGAGCGGGCGTTCTCGCTGATGCACGACGAGCTGGCGGCGGTGTGGGCGGAGCTCTCCCGGGTGGTCCGCCCCGGCGGCATCGTCTGCTGCAACGTCGGTGACGCGGTCCGCACGCTCGACGGGAGCTTCTCGCAGTACCCGAACCATGCCCGGGTCACCGCTGACATGCGCGAGCTCGGGTTCCGGCCGCTGCCCGACGTGCTCTGGCGCAAGCCCACGAACAAGGCGAACAAGTTCATGGGGTCGGGGATGCTCCCGACGAACGCCTACGTCACCCTCGAACACGAGTACGTGCTGGTGTTCCGCAATGGTGCGGACACCAGACCGTTCGAGCCCGGGGCGGACCGGCGCTACGAGAGCGCGTACTTCTGGGAGGAGCGCAACGACTGGTTCTCCGACGTCTGGACGGACCTCACGGGGGCCATGCAGGACCAGCACGTCGACGACGCGGTCCGGAGCCGCTCCGCGGCGTTCCCGTTCGCGCTTCCCTACCGGCTCGTGAACATGTACTCCGTCTACGGCGACACGGTGCTCGACCCGTTCTGGGGCACCGGTACGACCACGTTGGCGGCGATGCTCGCCGGCCGGGACTCCCACGGCTACGAGCTGGATGCGGGCTTCGCGGCCGCGTTCGACGACCGGCTCGAGGACCTGCCGGCACGCTCGCGTGCGCTCATCGACGAGCGTCTCGACGCACACCGTGCGTTCGTCGAGGCCTGTCGTGAGGAGGGTGACACGCTCGGCTACGACGCCGAGCACTACGAGTTCCCGGTGCGGACGAAGCAGGAGCGTCGCATCCGCTTCTACGAGGTGGCCGGGGTCGAGCGGACCGGCGACGGCTACCGGGTGTCGTACGACCCACGGTGATCGCTGCTCAGAGCAGCGTCGCGAGCACGAACAACGCGAGGGGGACGCCCGTGACGACTGCCGCCCTCGGTCGGTCGACGTCCGCCTCGACGGCGAGCCCCGCCGAGAGGATGTGCAGCTGCCAGGCGGCGGTGAGCACCGTTGCGAGGGCGATGTACGGTTCGACGGGGGCGATGGCGGTCCTGACCGCTTCGGGGGCGCTCTCAAGGTTCGTGATCGTCACGTCCGCGAGCGCGAACTGGATGGCGACGAGTCCGGCCGCGAGTCGCCCGAACTCCGGTACGGCCACCCAGCCGGCGATCGAGAACGAGCCCGAGAGGCTGGTGTCACCACCGGCGAGCACCCCACCGAGGTACACCGTGACACCGCCGGCGAGCCAGAGCAGGAACGGGGCGACCACCACCGTACCGATGAACCCGTTGGCGGCCTCCCGGACGAGCGAGCCGGCGTCACGCTCGATTTCGGCGGGCTCGTCGCAGCCTTCGGTGGCCGGGGAGTCGTTGCCGAAGGCGTCGCAGATGCCCTGGGGCGGGCGGTCCGGGTTGTCGACCATCACGGTCCCCTGCACAGCACCGGCGAGGATGCCGGCCATGACGGTGACGCCGACGGCCAGTGCGATGGCGAGGCCGACGACGGCGAGCGCCGCGACGGGTAGCGTCGAGGCTGTCCCGCGGTCCTCGAAGAACGCTCGTGGGTCCAACAGGAACTGGCGGACGGCGGCGAGCACGGAGTGGAGGGCTGACATCGACCGGGGGTTCGGCGACGGTCCCTGAAAACCTTCTCCTTCTCCGAACAGGTCAGATTATGTACCACTGCCGGAGCAGCACGCCGATGGCGTGGAACGCCCGGAAGCCCATCCCGAATGCGACGCCCGCCGGGACGATGCCGAGGAGGGCCGCTCGCTGGCGACCGAGGTCGTGACGGACGGTCAGCCCGACGACGTAGAGCCCGATGGCCCACAGGCCGACCACGGACCGGACGTAGGGGTTCGGGACGCCCGCGACGACGCAGGGCGCGGTCGCATAGCAGAGTATCTGGACGGTCTCGCTCACGCCACCGCGGTCGGGCGCGAACGGAGCCAGCAGTACGGTCTGGAGTGCCGCGAGCAGGTGGACCGCCGCCGGGGCCACGAGCAACACCGCGACGCCGAGCCAGAGCGCGGCCGAGAGCGGCTCGCTCCCGGCGACGACCGGGTAGGCGTCGTCGACGAGCGCGAACCGCACGCTCTCCTCGACGAGCACGACGACCATCGCGAACACGAGCCCGGGGGCCTGGTCCGACGGGGCGATGCCGTTCGCGAAGAAGCGTCGCGGTCGGAGGAGGACCTCGGCCCACGCACGGGCCAGCCCGCTCGGGCCGCGGGCACGCCCACCCTCCGGGTCTTCGGTCCACTGGGTCATGTCAGTCGTTCCTGAGCGTGTGACAGCTGCGACAGCGCGCCTCGTAGGACTCCTCCGCACCGACGACGATGGTCGGGTCGTCGCGGTGGGCGGCCTCGCCGTCGACGAACCGCTGGGTCCGCGTCGCCGGCTCGCCACAGACCGCACAGATGGCCTGCAGCTTCTCGACGTACTCCGCGGTGGCGAAGAGCTGTGGCATCGGCTCGAACGGCTCGCCGCGGTAGGTCTGGTCGAGCCCGGAGACGATGACCCGGCGACCCTCGGCGGCGAGATGGTCGCAGACCGCAACGAGCGTCTCGTCGAAGAAGTTGCCCTCGTCGACCGCGACGACCTGCTCGCCGTTCAGCCCCTCGACGATGTCCCAGACGCCCTCGCCCTCGGACTCGACGGCGACGGCGTCCCAGCTCCGCCCCTCGTGTGATCCCACGGTGTCCGTGCCGTACCGGTCGTCGAGCGCGGGCGTGAACACCGCAACGTCCTGTCCCGCGATCTCGGCGCGTCGGAGGCGTCGGAGCATCTCCTCGGTCTTCCCCGAGAACATGCTGCCCGTGATGACCTCCACCCACCCGCTGTTCGTGATGGCGTGCATCTGCACGGAACCGCGTGAGCCGACACTAAAGACGTTACTCTCTCGGGCCGGTGGTCGCGTTCCGGCATCGGAAGTTTACAATTACTGTAAACCCCGGGCCCGGTGAGTGTCGACATCGCCGGACCAACCGGGTGGCGTGGTTCCTCCGACGATGTGACCGTCCACTCGGCCGTCTCCAGACCAACGTCACTCCGCGCCGACGTTCTCCTGACTCTCGAAGGACGCCGGGTCGGGCTCGATGTTCGCGTACTGCACCGCACGGGTCCCGAGCGTCGCCACGCGCTCTGCCAGCTTCTCGTCGACGAACGCGCCGTCGTCGAACGCCTGGTACGCCTGCGGGATGGCCGCCTGGTGCGGGATGACCCAGGCGTTGAGCGCGCGACAGACCGACCGGAGGTGTTCGAGCGCGGTCACCGGGAAGTGGCCGCCCGAGACGGCGAGCAGGCCGACGGTCTTGTCCTCGAACTCGTCGAACCCGCAGTAGTCGAGCGCGTTCTTCAGCGGGGTGGCGTACGAGCCGTGGTACATCGGCGTGCCGAGCAGGACGGCGTCGGCCTCCCGGACCGTCCGCGTCAGCCCGGGCGCGTCGCCGGCCACGTCGTCGTCGGCGTCGTACACCGGCAGGTCGTACTCGCGCAGGTCGACCAGCTCGGTGGCTGCGCTGGCGTCCTCGGCGGCCGATAGTGCGTGGCGGAGCGCCTTCCGGGTGTAGCTGCCGTCCCTGAGACTGCCGCAGATGGCGATGACGGAGAGGTCCTCGTCTGTCGACATAATCGATCGGAGGACTCCCGCGGTGAAATAGGTAGGTGACGGCGCGTCACCCCTTATATCTCTTCCCTTGGTTTCGAGTGCCGAGTCGCAGGCCGACTCCGGGGTCGATTCTGTTGCGAGGTTTATGCGACCAAAACGGGTACTACCGTCTATGAGCACCCCCGACACCAGCTACGAACACGGGGCCGGAAGCCCTGCCGAAGAGTTAGTCCGTCCGACCGAGGCACGAGGCGATATCGCGGTGCGCGCTGCCCGGTATCCGTTGAAACTCGCGAAACACGCCCTCTGGCGAGCCGTTGTGGCCAACAAGGGCCTGTCACGAAGCGTTCTACCTGCGGTGTTCCGGCCGGCGACCGCACTCGTACCGGGACACCATTCGGGGGATATCCGTCACGAGAATGGTCGCTGGTGGCTGGACGTCGACGGGAACCGCACGTACGCACTGCCGGACTTGGCGAGCAACGCGACGAACCTGAAGCAGGGGACCGTCGCCCGGCTGCTCACGGTCGGATTCGGGAACGATAGGATGGTCAGACGGTACGAACTTCCCGGATTCGTCGAGCTCGAACCCGAGGACGTGGTCGTCGACGTCGGCGGCTACGTCGGGACTTTCGCCGCTTTCGCTGCCGGCCGAGCGGACATCGTCTACTCTCTCGAGCCGGACCCGCTGAACTTCAGCTGCCTCGCGCACAACGTCGCCGACCGCGGCGATATCTACCCCCGTGAGATCGGGCTCTGGTCCGAGGCGGGCACGATGGCCGTCGCGCCAGTCGCCGATGCCTCCGACGCCCATCTCTGCGAGGAAGGAACCCTTGAGGTTGACGTGACGACGCTCGAACGCTTCGCCGCGAAGGAAGAAATCGATGAAATAGACTTCCTGAAACTCGACGCCGAGGGGTTCGAGCAGCCCGTCCTCGAAGGGATGGGCGACCTGTCCGTGCGCAAACTCGGCGTCGACTGCGGGGAAGGTGAGGGCGACAACACCGACGAGATACGGGCGCTGCTGGAGGCACGCGACTACAGGGTTCGGACGAAAGGACACCTGCTGTACGCCCGGCTGTAGCTCAAAGCGATATCTCGCTCGCCTGCTCGCGGTAGGATTCGAACTCCTCGCGGAGCCACGCGACCGCGTTCGGGCTCGTGTTCCGCACCACGACCTGCACGCCGTTCTCGGTGTAGATGCCGAAGCTCGCCTCCGTCGTCCCGTCCTCGTGGTCGACGAGCATCAGCCCCAGCGGCGGGAGCTCGTCGATCTGGTAGATGGTGACGCCGTCGGCGTCCTCCATGATGTAGTCCGCGTACGTCGTCGCCAGCTCGGTCAACGCGTCGGCGCTGAACACCAGCTCCGTCTCCAGGCCGTCCGTCTCGATGCGCTCGTTGAACGCCTCGACGTACGCGCCGTGGACGGCCGGCGAGACGCCCCGCACCCGCTTCGCCGTCGAGACCAGGTCGACCGTCTCCTGCATCGCCTTGTCGGGCGCGTGGATGTCTGACTGTGTCACCTCGCAGCCGACGAACATCTCGGGCGGGACGAGGTCCGACCGCGGCAGCGTCGAGAGCCACTCGTCCACCTCGCAGATCGCGTCGACCGCGTGTTCGAACTCGTGGAACTGGTCGACGACGAGCCGGCCCGATACCGTCAGCTCGAAGCCGCGGTCGCCGCGGTCGACCAGCCCGGCGAGCTCCAGCTCGCGGATGGCCCGTCCGACCGTCGACCGTGCGACGTTGCAGTCGGCCGCCAGCTCGGGTTTCTCCTTCGGTTCGTCGTACAGCGACGCGAGGAACGGCCTGCGCTTCGAGAGAAGCTTCAACACTTCGCCTACGTCATCGGCCCCCATACCACGAACGTAACGGTCGATTGGTATACAGATTACGGCATCCCGACGGTCACTCGCGCCGGCCCCAGACGGCTTTCCCGTGGTCGAGCCGGACGGCACAGCTGCCGTCGACCGGCAGGCTCCGTCCTTCGGTCCACGCGGAGGAAAACACGCGCCGGGCTCGACGACGAGCGGTGGGTAAAAACGGTTTTTGAGCTTGGGATAGTTGAAAGTCCCCCCGGGTCCAACGTAGAGGCGTGCCCCGCGGCGCTCCGGCCCTCCCGGCCGAAGCCGACCCACGCTAGTCGTTGCCCCAGTGGGTTGCCAACCGACCCGTCCACACCGCCCTGCGTCCGGGGCACTGCCCGACCCCGCGCCCTGTCGGTCCCCGCAGCTCGCACCCACTTCCCGGTGCACTGCCCTCCCGCCATCCATCTGCCACGCCGGAGTCGCCAGCCCACGAACTCCGGCGGGCTCCGTTCGCTACTCCGATACTGCCGAGAGAACCAGCGTCGTCGTCGTCGACGCGAACGGGACGCCGAGAAACGGCGTCGACCCCGCCTACTCGATCACGACGAGCACGTCGCCCATGTCGACGCTCTGGCCCTCCTCGATGGCGATCTGGGTGACCGTGCCGCCGCGGGAGGCGACCACGTCGTTCTCCATCTTCATGGCCTCCAGCACGACGAGCACGTCGCCCGCCGCGACCTCGTCGCCCTCGTCGACGTCGACGGAGAGGATGGTGCCCTGCATCTCGGCGTTGACCGTCTCGCCGTCGCCCTCGACGTCGACGCCGCCACCGCCGGACGCGGCGCTCCCGCCGGAGCCGCCGTCACCGCCACCGCTGCTGCCGCCCCGCGGGCCGCTCGTGCCGCCGACGGGCATCGCGCCGCGCTCCTCCAGGTTGACGTCGAAGCGCTTGCCGTTGACCTCGACGGTGAACTCGCGCTCGACGACGTCCTCGTCGTCGCCCGCGCCGCCCGTGTCGGAGCCCCACTGCTCCTGGGCCTCGGCGATGCGGTCGTGGTCGAGGTGCTCGTCGAGGTACTTCGTCGTGTGCGTGCCAAGGACGAACTCCTGGTCCGAGAGCATCAGCCGGTGGAACGGCATGATGGTCGTCACGCCCTCGATGTCGTACTCCCGGAGCGCGCGCAGGGAGCGCTCGATGCACTCGTCGCGGTCGCTTCCCCACACGACGAGCTTCGCGATCATCGAGTCGTAGTCGGTGACGATTTTGTCGCCCTGCCGGAGCGCGTCGTCCAGCCGGACGCCGATGCCGCCCGGCGGGTCGTACGTCGTGAGCTTGCCGCCCGGCGCGGGCGCGAACTCGTTGGCCGCGTTCTCGGCGTTGATGCGGAACTCCATCGCGTGGCCGGAGAGGTCGACGTCGTCCTGTGCGAAGTCGAGCTCCTCGTCTGCGGCGACCTTGAGCTGCCACTTCACGATGTCGATACCGGTGAGCTCCTCGGTGACGGTGTGTTCGACCTGGATGCGGGTGTTGACCTCGAGGAAGTAGAAGTTCGCGTCCGGACCGAGCACCTCACCGGCTGCGGCGTCGCGCTCTTCCTCCTCGACGAGGAACTCGAACGTGCCGGCGTTGTAGTAGCCGGCCGCGTCGGCACCGCGACGGGCGGAATCACCGATCTTCTCGCGGAGCTCGTCCGAGAGCGCGGGGCTCGGCCCCTCCTCGATGACCTTCTGGTGGCGGCGCTGGAGTGAGCAGTCGCGCTCGCCGAGGTGGCGGACGTTGCCGTGGTGGTCCGCGAGGATCTGCACCTCGATGTGGCGCGGGTTCTCGAGGTAGCGCTCGAGGTAGACGTTGTCGTTGTCGAAGTACGCCTCGCCCTCGCGCTTCGCGCTCTCTAACTGGTCGGCCGCCTCGTCGGCGCTCTCGACGATCTTCATGCCGCGGCCGCCGCCGCCGCCCTCGGCTTTGATGGCGATGGGGTAGCCGTGTTCCTCGCCGAACTCGGTGACCTCCTCGGGCTCTTCGACGGGGTCGGTCGTCCCGGGGACGATGGGCACGTCGGCCTCGCGCATCGTCTTCCGGGCCTTCGTCTTCTCGCCGAGTTGCTCCATCGCGTCGGCGGCGGGGCCGACCCAGGTGATGCCGTCCTCCGCTTCGACCTTGCTCGCGAACTCCGCGTTCTCCGCGAGGAAGCCGTAGCCGGGGTGGATGGCGTCGGCGTCGGCCTTCTTCGCGGCCTCGATGACGGCCTCGTGGTCGAGGTAGGAGTCCGCCGCGCGGGCGGGCCCGACGTTGTACGCCTCGTCCGCGTAGCGCACGTGGCCGGAGTTCTTGTCGGCCTCGCTGTAGACGGCGACGGTCGACACGTTCAGCTCCTCGCAGGCGCGCATGACGCGCACCGCGATCTCCCCTCGGTTCGCGACGAGAACCTTCCTGAACATTCTTGCCGAAAGCGTCTCGGACGACGCACCTTATTGTATCGATTCTTGCTACCCTGGTCAACCGGCGACCCCCCACCGGTTCACGGCCGACCGCTGCGCCGGTCGACGAGCCGCCCGAACACCGCAGATTCCGCCTTCCGAAGCAGGTTCGAGGCCGTCGACGGGGCACAGTCGAGCTCGGCTGCCACGACCTCGAGGTCTCCCTCGCGGGGGACGGTGTAGTAGCCGCACTCGACGGCGACCTCGACGGCCTCGCGCTGTCGCTCGGTCAGCGCGCCGACGAGCGACGGGCGGCGCGTGTCGTACTCGCCGATGCCGCGCACGTCGACCTCGAAGCTCTCGGGCAGGCTGTCGAGCATCGTCCGCAGGTCGTCGCCGTCGCCGATTATCGTCATCCCCATCGCGGCCTCCCGGTCGTAGACGATGGGCGGGACGACGACGAGCGAGAGCGCGGCGAAGGCGGCCCGCCAGTCCCGGTCGTCTGCCCGGGTCTCCTGGCAGGCGTAGACGTAGAACGACTCGTCATCCACGTCGGTGATGTCGTACCAGCGGATGGAGTCGACCCCGTCGATGACCGGCTCGTACCGCTCGCGGTCGGCGACGACGTAGAACAGCTCGTACTCGATGCCCTGCTCGTGGACCACGTGCCAGGTCTGCAGCTCCTCGTACCGCACCACGTCCTCGTGGCGGATGAACTCCTGCATCGGATGGAGCCACTCGTCCGGCTGTCGGATGCGCACGTCGAGGTACTTCACGACCCTCCACCACCATCGGCGACGACGGCCCGTTTCATCTGTTCGTTCGTGGTTCGGAGCCGTGCGTCTTTGTCGTTACTGCTGTGTGGACACTCCGACCGCCGTACGCATTTAAACGAACTAGACACGACGACGGAACCGCCATTCGCCGTCGCAGGCAATCTCCAGCTATGAGTGGTCAGTCGACCCACCACGGACACCGGCCGGTCGAGCGCCCGGACGACGGCGGCTTCCCGCCCGGCCCGGACGGCATCCCCGTCCTCGGCAACACCCTCCAGTTCACGAGCGACCCGCACGCCTTCTACGACGAGCTCGCCAGCTACGGCGACGTGGTCGGCTACAGCGTCGCCCGCCAGCGCATGACCACGGTGCTCCACCCGGACCTCGTCGAGCAGGTGCTCGTCACCGATTCGGACAGCTACGGCAAGTGGGACCTCTCCGACTTCGGCACCCAGTTCGCCCCCGACGGCCTGCTGTTCACCGAGGGCGAGCAGTGGCGCGAGCAGCGCACCCAGGCCCAGCCGGCGTTCCAGCTCGACCGCGTCCGGGGCTACGGCGACGCGATGGCGGGCTACGCACGGGAGCTGGTCGACGGGTTCGACGACGGCGAGACCATCGCCGCCAACGAGCGGTTCTCGGCGCTCACCATGCGCATCCTCGCGGACTCCCTGTTCGACCTCGACGTGGACGGCAGCGAGGCCGGTGCGGCCATCACCCGTGCTGCCGAGGCACTGAACGAGCGCGCCGACCCGGACGGTATCACGACGTTCGTGCCCACGTGGGTTCCGATGCCGTCGAACCGGCGGTACAAGCGGGCGATGGAGGCGTTCGAGGAGACGGTCGACGGGCTCATCGCCGAACGACGCGCCGCCGACACCGACGAGCACGACGACCTGCTCGCGATGCTCATGCGGGCCGGCGACGATGGACAGGGGATGTCCGACGCGGAGTTGCGCGACACGATGCTCACGTTCCTGTTCGCCGGCCACGAGACCACCGCCCTGGCACTCACCTACACGACGTACCTGCTCGCGGAGCACCCCGACGTGGCCGACCGACTGCGCCGGGAGGTCGACGACGCCGTCGACGGCGACACGCCCGACACCTTCGACGTGTTCGGTCTGGACTACCTCGACCGCGTCTGCAGCGAGTCGATGCGGCTTTACCCGCCGGCGTACGTCGTCTTCCGCGAGGCCCGCGAGGACGTGGAACTGGGCGGCTACGAGCTCCCCGCTGACACCAAGCTGACCCTCCCGCAGTTCCACATCCACCACGACGAGCGCTGGTTCGACGCGCCCGGCGAGTTCCGGCCCGACCGCTGGACCGACGAGTTCGAGGCCCAGCTTCCGGAGTACGCCTACTTCCCGTTTGGCGGTGGTCCCCGCCACTGCATCGGGATGCGCTTCGCCACCCTCGAACTGAAGCTCGTGCTCGCCACGCTCGTCCGTGACTGCCGGTTCGACTACCTCGGCGACGAGCCACCGGAGCCGAAGATGGGCGCGACGTACCAGCCCAGGGAGGACGTTCGGCTGCGGGTGACGAAGCGGGACTGACGCGAGAACGGGACCGGGTCAGAATCGATCCGCGCGTCCGGACGCCGCCCAGGCGTTCGTCGGCGCGCCGTCCGGGACGCGCCCGGCGTGTCCACGGGTACCCCGCAGGCGACCCGCGAACGACCACTTCCTGCCCGACCACGTCTCCTCGCTGTCCTCCTCGGCGGCCTGCGCTTCGAGGTCCCGCAGGTGCGCCGCGACGACGGCCGCGATGGCGGCGGCCTCGTCGTCGGTCGCGTCGTCGGGCACGTCCAGCGCCGCGAGCAGTTCCCCGCTCATGGCTACAGCGGGATGTTGCCGTGTTTCTTGTCGGGCTGGTCCTCGCGCTTCGAGAGCAGCATGTCGAGGTCGTCGACGAGCCGCGAGCGCGTCTCCGTCGGCTCGATGACGTCGTCGAGGAAGCCCTGGTCGGTCGCCGTGTAGGGGTTCGCGAACTCCTCGCGGTACTCCTCGATGAGCTCGTCGCGCAGCTCGTCGGGGTTCTCGGCCTCCGCGAGCTCCTCGCGGTAGAGGATGTTGACCGCGCCCTGCGGGCCCATGACCGCGATCTCGGCGGTCGGCCAGGCGTAGTTCACGTCCGCACCGAGGTTCTTCGAGGCCATGACGCAGTACGCGCCGCCGTAGGCCTTCCGCGTGATGACGGTGAGCAGCGGGACGGTGGCCTCGGAGTACGCATAGAGGAGCTTCGCGCCGTGGCGGATGATGCCCCGGTGCTCCTGTTCGGTGCCGGGCATGTAGCCGGGCACGTCGACGAGCGTCACGATGGGGATGTTGAACGAGTCACAGAAGCGGACGAACCGCGAGCCCTTCATCGAGGCGTCGACGGTGAGCGTGCCCGCGTTCACCCGGGGCTGGTTGGCGACGACGCCGACGCTGTGGCCGTCGAGCCGGCCGAAGCCGACGACGATGTTCTTCGCGAAGTTCTCGGCGACCTCGAGGAACGAGCCCTCGTCGACGATGGAGCCGATGACGTCGACCATGTCGTAGGGCTTCTGCGGGCTGTCCGGCACGATGTCGAGCAGCCGGTCGTCCTCGCGGTTCGGGTCGTCCCACGGCTCGACGCGCGGCGGGTCCTCGACGTTGTTCGAGGGGAGGTACGAGAGCAGGTCGCGGATGCGGTCGAGCGCGGCCTCGTCGGACTCGCAGGCGAACTGCGCGACGCCCGTCTTGCTGGTGTGTGTCTTGGCCCCGCCGAGTTCCTCCTGTGTCACCTCCTCGCCGGTGACTGTCTTGATGACGCCCGGCCCGGTGATGTACATGTGGGCGCTGTCCTCGACCATGAAGATGAAGTCCGTGATGGAGGGGGAGTACACGGCCCCGCCCGCGCACGGCCCCATGATGCAGGAGATCTGCGGGACGACGCCGGAGGCGAGCTGGTTGCGGTGGAAGATGTTGGTGAAGCCCGCGAGCGAGTTCACGCCCTCCTGGATTCGCGCGCCGGCGGAGTCGTTCAGGCCGACGATCGGCGCGCCGACCTCCATCGCCATGTCCATCACCTTCGTGATCTTCTCGGCGAACACCTCGCCGAGCGAGCCGCCGAAGACGGTGAAGTCGTGGGCGAAGACGAACACCTTGCGGCCGTCGACGTCGCCGTAGCCGGTGACGACGCCGTCGCCGAGTATCTTGCGCTCCTCCATCCCGAAGTTGTGGGAGTCGTGGGTGCGCAGCTGGTCGAACTCGTGGAAGGTGCCGTCGTCGAGGAAGTACTCGATGCGCTCGCGAGCGGTCATCTTGTCCTTCTCGTGCTGGGACTCGATGCGGTCCTCGCCGCCGCCCAGCAGGGCCTCCTCGCGCAGTTCCTCGAGTTCCTCGATGCGGTCCTCCATCGTCACGGTGACCACCCAGCAGTCATTGCTCGAATCGTCTCCTACCTCGCCCAAAAGGTTTCCGTACTCCGCAACGTCGATCGTCGAAATTCCGCGGCAGTATTTGGGACGGCCGGCGGCAGGCCGTCGCGTCAGGCGGCGGCAGCGTAGCCGTCGCGGGTCCAGCGGACGAAGGCGACCACCGTGGCGGCGACGACGGTCCCCGCGAGCCCGAGCTGCCACGACGGGAGCGTGACGCCCAGCAGTTCGAACACGCCTACGAGCAGCGTGAAGGCGAGGAACGGCGGGATGACGACCCCGACGAGGAGCCGCCAGGCGTCGGCGAGCCCGGACGAGAACTGCGTCCCGCGGACGAACTCGTCGATGGCGTCGCCACCCAGCACCCACGCGGCGAAGACGACGAACGCGAACAGCCCGGTCGTGAGCACGAAGTCGACGACGGGACCGGCGAGTGCTTCGAACAGTTCGGGGGTGAACGCGCTGGCGGTCCCGGTGACGAGGACGACCGCGCCGACGCCGACGACCGCCTCCTGCCGGCTGCGGTCGCGCTCGTCGACGAGGTACGCGACGACGATCTCGAGCATGCTGATGGACGACGAGAGCGCGGCGAGCGCGACGACCGCGAAGAAGCCGAAAGCGGCGAGGCGACCGACCGGGAGCTCGGAGAACGCCCTGGCGACGCCGACGAACAGCGCACCCGGGCCGCTGGTCTCGACGTCCGCGCCGGGCGTCGAGAACAGCAGCGGGAAGACGACGAGCCCGGCGAGCACGCCGACGGCGGTGTTTAGCACCGCGACGAGGGTCGCGTCCGCCGGGAGCGAGCGGTCCTCGGCGACGTAGCTCGCGTAGGTTATCATCGTGCCAGCGCCGACGGAGAGGGTGAACAGGGCCTGCCCGGCGGCCGCGAGGACGATGTCGAGGAAGCTCGCCTGGATCGCGTCGAGGTCGAACGAGAGGTAGAACGTGTACGCCTCCGACGCACCGGAGAGCCCGCTGACCCACACGGAGAGCCCGATGAGCGCGAGGAAGACGATGGGCATCATCACCGTCGTCGCGCGCTCGATGCCGTCGCGCACGCCGCCGTAGACGACGCCCGCGGTGAGCGCGAGGAACAGGACGTGGAACGCGGCGGCCGTCGGCCCGAACGAGATGGCGCCGAAGTACGCGCCGGGGTTGTCGAAGTACGCGCCCGTCGGCGAGGCGACGAGGTAGCGGAGAATCCAGCCGCCGACGACGCTGTAGAACGAGAGCAGGACGAGCCCGGCGACGACGCTCAGGAGACCGACGTGCCCCCAGTTGCGCGAGCCGGAGAGGTCCCGCAGCGCGCCGACGGGGCTCTTCTGCGAGCGACGGCCGATGACGAACTCCGCGAGCAGGCCGGGGACACCGACCGCGAGGACGATGCCGAGGTAGACGAGCAAGAACGCGCTCCCGCCGTTCTCGGCGGTCATCCACGGGAACCGCCAGAGGTTCCCCAGTCCGACTGCGCTGCCAGCGGCGGCGAGGACGAAGCCGATACGCCCCGTCCACGATTCACGTGCCATTGGTAGCCTCGGGTCCGTCCCACCCCAAGAGCGTTACGAAGCTCGAATCGTCAACCGCTAAATATCACGGTTTTCAGGGCCTCTGTCGGACGTTTGTACGGTTCGGGGGTCGGGTGAATCGAAGCCGGCGCGGTCGGCACGCGCTGGCAGGAGGCACACGACTCCGTGTACCGGGCCGGCCCCTCGGGGAGTCCACGACGTAGCTATTTGTGACTCCCAGCCGAACCGTGGCGTATGTCACCACCACCCGACGACCTCGGGCCTGCCACGGAGATGTACCGCCACCGGGCGGACACGCTCGTCGACGACCGGGGCGACGGGCCCGCGCTCGTGCTCAGCCACGGGACGCTGATGGACCGGACGATGTTCCGACCGCAGCAGGATGCCCTCGCCGACGACTACCGCGTCGTCGCCTACGACAACCGCGCCCGCACCGACAACTGGCGGGGACCCTACGACCTCGACGACCTGACCGACGACTGCCGGACGCTGCTCGACGCGCTCGGGGTCGACTCCTGTGTCCTCGGCGGGATGTCGATGGGTGGGTTCATGGCGCTCCGGTTCGCGCTGCGCTACCCCGACAGCCTCGACGGCCTCGTCCTGATAGACAGCATGGCCCAACCCCACCCCGAGGCGGACCGCGAGCGCTACGGCGGGATGGTCGACCGCGCGAAGGCCGCCGACGAGCTGCCCCCGGACCTCGCCGAGGTCGTCGCACACATCCTGTTCGGGCCGACGACGAACGAGGAGCACCCGGAACTCGTGGACGCCTGGAAGAACCGCTGGCTCACCTACCCCGGCGAGGCGGTCCACGACGAGGTGCACTCGTGGCTGAATCGCCCGGGGGTCGTTGACCGACTCGACGAGATCGACGTGCCGACGCTCGTCGTCCACGGCGCGGAGGACCTCTCCATCGACCCCGAGTACGGCGAGTCGATGGCCGACGCCATCCCCGACGCCCGGTTCGTCGAGGTCCCCGGGGCCGGCCACTCCTCGAACGTGGAGAACCCCGAGGTCGTGAACGATGCACTCCGGGAGTTCCTCGACGAGGTGTACTGAACGGCTACGTCGACCCGCGGAAGTTTACGTATAGTGTAAACCCTCCACTGCCGGCGCGCGCCGCCGAGACTGCGCGAGCGCAGCGAGGCGACGAGCACGTCGGGGCTATCCGGCCGTCGCCACCACCAGTCGGTCCGGTGCACCAGACGACCCCGAACGCACTCAGACCGGACACCCGACAGCCGCCGAACACGAATCGAAGAAAGACACTTCCGAACAGCACCCACAGTCACGGGCATGCGCAGTGAAGAGGAGATACGGGAGCAGTACGAGTTCCTGATGGACGAACTGGACGACGAGGACATGAAACACGAGGGCGTCAAGCAGATGTTCACGTACTACAAGCGGGCGCTGGGCTGGGTGCTGGAAGAGGAGCACATCTGACAGCACGACCCACCACGGACACCCGGGAGCGTCGGACTTTTCTCACAGCCACCCGACGACGGCGACATGGACGTACGAATCGCGGGTGACGGACCGGCCGCCGAGGCGGTCGCGGCCGCGCTGGCGGACACGGACGCCGAGGCGTCGCCGGAGCGGGTCGCCCCCGACGGCATCGCCGGCGCGGACCTGGCGGTCGTCGTCGCGCCGACCGGGGACGACGCCCTCGTAACGGCAAACGAGACCGCCGACGGACCGTGGCTGGCGGTCGAACTGGGCGGCATCGGTGGCTATCCGGTCGCGGGGGTCGACGCCGCCGTGACCGGACTCGCGCCGGGCCGGGGCTGTTTCGACTGCCTGCGTGCGAGAGTCGGCTCGAACGCGAGCGAGATGGACGACGGGACCGTCGACCGGCCGACGGCGCGGCTCGCGGGTGCAGTCGCCGGGAGCGAGGCCGCCGTGGCCGTCGACGACGGGGACGACACGACGACAGACGACCTGGTCGGTCGCATCCACGAGCTCCCGCACGAGGACCGCCGCTTCCTGGCGGTTCCGGGCTGCTGTGGCACCACCGACGACCAGCTCAGGCGCGACCACGCCGACGTGAGCCTCGACGAGGCCCTCGAACGCGCCGAGCGAACCCTCGACGGGCGCGTCGGACTCGTCAGCGACATCGGCGAGCTGGAGTCGTTCCCGGCACCGTACTACCTCGCGACGACGGCAGAGACGTCCGTCTACTCCGACGCGAGCGCGCCCGGGCAGGCCGCCGGCGTCGCCGACGACTGGAACGCGGCGTTCATGAAGGCCGTCGGCGAGGCCCTCGAACGGTACAGCGCGGCAATCTACCGGAACTCGGAGTTCGAGCAGGCACCCCCGGCCATGGTCGGCAACGGCGTCTCGCCCGACGAGGTCGTCAGGGCCGACGACGCCCCGACGGTCGACCCCGACGCAGCGATCCCGTGGACGACGGCGACGGACCTCGCGACCGACGAGCGGGTCCCTATCCCGGCCGAACTCGTGCACTTCCCGCCGCCGGAGGAGCGCTACACGTCGGCAATCACGACCGGGCTGGGGCTCGGCACCTCGGGGGCCGACGCGCTCGTCGCCGGGCTCACGGAGGTCGTCGAGCGCGACGCGACGATGCTCGCGTGGTACTCGACGTTCGAGCCGCTCGAACTGCGCGTCGACGACGAGGACTACGAACGGCTGGCGCGACGCGCCCGCGCCGAGGACCTGGAGACGACCGCGCTGCTCGTCACGCAGGACGTGGACGTCCCGGTGGTCGCGGTCGCGGTCCACGACGAGGACGGCGACTGGCCGCGGTTCGCGGTGGGCTCGGACGCCGCGCTCGACCCGGTCGACGCCGCGCGGTCGGCGCTGGCCGAGGCGCTCCAGAACTGGATGGAGCTGCGCTCGATGGGCCGGGCCGACGCGAACCAGGAGTCCGGTGCGATCGGCCGGTTCGCGGACTTCCCCTCGGCGGCGACGGACTTCCTCGACGCCGGTGGCCCGATCCCGGCGAGCAGCGTCGGGCCGGACGACGCACCGTCCGGGACGGCCGCGGTCGACGCGCTGGTCGAGCGGGTGACCGACGCCGGGCTGACGCCGTACGCGAGCCGGCTGACACCGCCCGACGTGGAGACGGCGGGCTTCGAGGCGGTCCGGGTCGTGGTGCCGGGCGCACAGCCGCTGTTCACGGACGACCCGGCGTTCGGCGCGCGCGCCGACACGGTGCCGGAATCGCTCGGGTTCGAGGCGCGGCTGAACCGCCAGCACCACCCGTACCCGTGAGTCCTGAATCGGTCGCGTTCCGGGGGCTACCCGGGATTTAAGACGAACACACTCGTTGGTAGATACGGTGTGTCAACTTCTCACATGAGCGAACGTTCGGCGGCCGGGGGAGAGGCAGTATCGGAGTTCGAACTATCCTGTGCGACGTGTGGTGGGACGCTGTCACGGACGGCGGTCTCGGGCGACACCCTCGGCGTCGCCGTCGAACGGGAGGTCGTGCTTGCGGAGTGTGTCGACTGCGGCGAGCGGTACTTCCCGCGGGAGACGCTGGACGAGCTGACCTAGACGTACAGCGTCGCGCGGACCATGTCACGGGTGCCGGGGCCGAGGCCGACGGCGACGATTGCGACGAGCAGCATCACGGTGAAGCGTGGGCTGTCGTCGAACACCGTCTCGTCGAACACCCAGAGCACGAACGTGGCGGCGACCATCTTCACGACGAGGAACGGGAACGCGTCGAGGTAGGCGGGCAGGTACTGGCCGGCCACGTCGACGATGAACCGGTTGACCGGGTGCTTGCCCTGCAGGTTCGCCTGGCCGGTGAGCGCCGGCATCAGGTTCAGACCGACGAAGTTCGCGACGCCGTCGATGGCGTGGGCCCAGAGCACGACCAGACCCATGAAGCCGGTGCCCGCGTTGATGCTCGGTTTGAGCGTCTCGATGCCGTACCAGACCCCGCCCGCGACGACCGTCGCCCCGACGAGCACGACGACGGTCACCTGCGGGTAGAAGGAGACGTACGGCTGGGTAGCAGCGGCCCAGCCCAGGTAGACGAGGCTCGCGGCGAGGATGCCCGAGCCGATAGCGAACAGCGGGTACTCGAACTCCCTGTCGACGACGTTCTCGGCGAGAGAGACCGCGAGGACGACCGCCGCCAGCGCGACGAAGAAGACGGTGAAGTAGATGACCGGGCTGATGAGGAAGCTGTTCAGCGGGTAGTCGAAGATCGGTGAGTGGCCTGCCGCGAGACGGGCCTTGTCGTTCACGTCCTCGACGACCCGGAGGGTCCCGCCGAAGAACATGAACGGGAACAGCCCGTAGAACAGCGCCCGGTAGCGCTGGATGCGCAGGCGCTTGACCAGCAGGCCGACGCCGACGAGCATCAGCAGGAGGATGAGGGCGTACCCGATCTCGCTCACGACGGTGTAGCCGGGTTCGGCCACCGGCCCGAGGCCCGCGGGGACCGACCCACAGCTCTGGGGCTGGACCTGTGCGCCGTCGGCCCAGGCCACGCAGTTCCAGTTGTGTGCGTCGGCGTACACCGGCCCCCAGAAGTACTGCCAGACGAAGTTCGCGTACACCGTACGCGGGAACAGCACCGACCCGAGGCCGAACACGGCCGTCAGCAGGCCGACCGCGCCGACCCACGCCCGTTCGATGCCGATGCGGTCGATGAAGTCGCTCATACACCGACGGGCGGACGGACGGGCCATTACCCTTCTGGTCTCCCGTCGCGCGGTCACTCCGCGGTAACCGGACCGCTACTCCGCAGCGATGGGCAGCTCCTCCGACTCGTGGGGCGTCCCGAGGATGACCATCGTCTGCGAGCGCGCGAAGCCGTCCATCTGGGCGATGCGGTCGAACATCAGCTCCCGCAGCGCGTCGGCGTCCTCGGCGTACACGCGGGCCATCACGTCCCACTCGCCCGTCGTCAGGTGGACCTCCTGCACACCCTCTATCTCCTGCAGCCGCTCCAGTGTGTCCTGCTCGCGGCCCTGTTCGACGCGGAGCCCGACGATGGCGGAGATGCCGAGGTCGATGGCCTTCGGGTCGAGCTTCGCGTGGTAGCCCTGGATGACGCCGGCGTCCTCCAGTCGGCCGACGCGGTCGTGGACCGTCGCGCTCGACATGTCGATGCGACGGGCGATCTCGCTGAACGTCGTCCGGGCGTTCTCCTGGAGGATGCGGAGGATCTGTCTGTCCGTCTCGTCGAGTTCCATACCCCGTGGTACCGCCGACAGGGGAAAAAACGCGACCCTCCCGACCGGAGTTTTATCAGCTACCGTGGTGTACGTTCACGTTGGGCATGGAGCTCATAGATTCGGTCAGAGGCCTGTTCAGTACCGACGAACGAACGTTCCAGTACGTCTGTGACCGGTGCGAGACGGAGTTCGAGTCCACCAAGTCGGACATGTCGTCCGTGGCGTGTCCCGACTGCCGGTCGACGAAGATACGGGCAGTCTCGCCTGCGTGAGCCGTCCGGGCACGCTCACGCGCCGGACAGCCTCGCTACCGATGCCCTACCCCTGCCGCACGTCCTCGACAGCCTGTGCAGCGGCCAGCGCCTCCTCGTGGACCGCGCCGTTCGAGGCCACCAGCCCGATGCTGTCGTGCCGCCAGCGCTCGCCGTCGAGGTCGGTCACCGTGCCGCCGGCCTGCCGGACCATGTGGACGCCGGCGACGGTGTCCCACGGGTTCGCGTCGACGTTGGTGATGGTCGCCTCCAGCCCGCCCGAGGCGACCATCCCGAGCGCGGCCTGGGCGCAGCCGACCCGGCGCATGTCGCCGAACCGTTCGACGATCTCTCGGCAGGCCGTCGCGTACTCTTCGCGGCGACCGCGTGGCCACCAGATTGTCGGGCAGGCGACCGCACGCTCCGGGTCGCTCGTCTCGCTGACCGCGAGCTCGTCGCCGTTCAGCGCCACGCTCGCGTCGTCGGCCGTGTAGACGTCGTCCAGTGCGGGCAGGACGTTCGCCGCGGCGACGGGTTCGCCGTCGACGACCGCCGCGACGCTCGTGGCCCACACCGAGAAGCCGCGGACGTAGTTGTTCGTCCCGTCGATGGGGTCGATGATCCACGCCGGCCCCGAATCCGGTACCTCCTTCAGCTCGTCGTCCTCCTCGCCGACGATGGCGTCCTCGGGGAACTCGTCACGGATGGTCGAGACGACCTCGCGCTGGGCGTCACGGTCCGCCTGGGTCACCACGTCCGTCTTCCCGTCCTTCTCCTCTACCGCGATGTCGGTCCGGAAGCCCGCCTCGGCGACGGCCGCCCCGGAGCGTGCGGCACGCTCGACGAGCCGGGCGCGCGCTGCGTAGTCGGTCATGCACTCACTCGGGAGAGCCGCGCAAAAAGGCCCTCCGGTTTCAGGTCTGTGACACCTGCACGGCGGCACGCTCGCCCGAACCGACGCCGATTTGCCGGCGGACGTACACGAGCCGGGTATGAACAGGCTCGCGAAGCGACTCTACAACATCGCACCGGACCCCGTGACGCTCACACTCGCCGACGGCTCTTCGGTCCACCTCTCGATGCACCACGCCGAGTTCTTCCAGGACGACCTCGAGGCCGAGGGCGAGACCGACGACGGCACCACCTACCGCATCGTCGACGGTGACGACGACGAGACCCTGCTGGCCGCCCGCGAGACCGACGACGGCTGGGACGTGGTCGGCGACGTGACCGGCGTCGAGGCGGCCTGACCCGACCGTCGAGCTACCGAATCAGCGCCAGCAGCTCCCGTGCGTCCTCGAGTTTCTTCTGCCGGAGCTCCTCCTCGATGTCGGGCGTGTCCAGCCCCTCGAGTGCGGTGAGTGCCCGGTCCAGCCCGTGGATGCTTCGGACGAGTTTCTTGCCCTCCGTCTCGGTGATGTCCCCGTCCTCCAGCCGCTGCTTTCGCTGGAGCCGCTCCCGCCGGAGCTGGCTCTCCACTTCCTCGATGCGCTCGCGCTCGCTCTCGGGGATGGTGTCGAGACGTTTGCAGTCGAAGACGAACTCGCGCACGTCGACGGTCGTCCCCTGCACGGTCAGTTCGTCGGGCAGGTCCTTCCCGACCGTTCCCGACGGGCGACGCACCTCGTGGAGGAGCTCACGGCGTGTCTCGTCGTCCATGTTCGACACTTCCGCGACGCCCGTGAAATGTGTTCTGCGTGAACCGTTCTCGTCCGGGGACGGCCCGGCCGCTGGCCGGTCTGTCTTCGTGAGTGGTTTTGCGAGGGCAAGACGCTCCGTCTTGCCGCATTCGGCCGCGGACGTCGTCCGCGGCGTCATGCGAGGGAAGGGATTTGAACCCTCGGACCTCTACAGGAGCGGATCTTGAGTCCGCCGCCGTTTCCAGGCTTGGCTACCCTCGCACGTGTCCCAGTCTCGGCGTGGTGGCTGGTAAAACGTTGCGAACCGGCACGAACTACCGGCCGTCGCCAGAGTCCGCGCCCCCTGACCACCGCCCTTCAGATTGGCCACCCGACACGTTCCCGAGGAGACGTCTTGCGATTCCGACTCGAGACCGAAGGAGTATGCCGGGGGAGACCGTACGAAGAACTGATGGACGAACACACGCTGGACACCGGGGTCGCACCGCCCGCGACGGGCGACCCGGCGGGCTGGCGTGCCGACAGACCGGAGTCCAACGGCTGGGAGCACGGAACGCTCCGGCGCGCGGTCATCCACGGCGTGCGCCTCTACAACAGCGGCGAGTACCACGAGAGCCACGACTGCTTCGAGGACGAGTGGTACAACTACGGCCGCGGCTCCATCGAGTCGAAGTTCCTCCACGGGATGGTGCAGGTGGCCGCCGGCGCGTACAAGCACTTCGACTTCGAGGACGACGGCGGGATGCGGAGCCTGTTCCGGACCGCGCTCCAGTACTTCCAGGGCGTCCCGCCGGACTACTACGGCGTCGACGTGCTCGACGTTCGGACGACGCTCACGAACGCGCTGGAGGACCCGACGGTGCTGCACGGCTGGCAGATCGAACTCGACGGCGGGTTCCCGACCGCGGGCGAACAGGACTTCGAGTACGCCGAGCGGCTGGAGTGAGTCGGGGCAATGTGTGTTGGGACGGTACCTGATTAGAGAAACGGAATCAGTGAGCGGAATCTAGAAAAGATGCTGGAGTCACTCGCGGTATCGTCGGACGCTTCGGAATCGTCGCGGGCGATGCTGCCATCAAGGTTCACGTCCGGCGAACCGTCCCCTCCTTCCATACTCGATACGGTGCGTGCCGAATCATCGGGATCGATTGGAGAGGGTGACTCGACACCTGTCGACTCTCTGGCTGTCTGCTCTGCGGTCATCGGCTGGAAGTTGCTGTTAGCACAATTCCTGCATTCGACCGGGTTTTGGGCGTGTATCGTTCCGCAACGTTTACATTTCCAGTTCATCGTTCGTCAATCCAGTACCAGCGGTAGAATGGCCTCTCGTCTGCTCCTACTGGAGATTCGACATGCGTAGTCCAACTCACTGTGCCGTACCTTCATCTCTCAGGTAGAACACGCGGTGCGAATGTAATAATCCCGATGGCTCCGGGCTTCAGATACCATCTCTTTTCTCCAGTAACAGAACTGTCTCTCCCTACCCCGGGCAGGTGACAGGTTTCGCGGGGCGAGATGATAAATCGGGGGTTCGGGAAAGATGGACTGAACCGCGTACTCAGGCCGTCGTCGACTCCTCTTCCCCGTCATCGTCCGCCCGCTCGCGGCTGACGACCCAGATGCCGAGCGCCATCAGCGCGCCGCCGACGGCGAAGCCGGGACCGAGCGTCTCGCCGAGCAGGGCCGCGCCGAGGGCCGCGCCGACGACCGGCTGGGCGAAGAAGAACACCGAGATGGTCCCGGCCGGCACGTACTCCAGGCCCTTGTACCAGAGGTACCAGGCGGTCGCGGTCGCGCCGACGCCGAGGTAGAGCACGGCGAGAACGGACGTGGTGTCGGTCGGGAGCGACGCCAGCCCACCGGGCGTGCCGGCGAGTTCGACCGCCGACAGCGCGCCGAGCATCGGCACCGAGGCGACGGTGGCGTACGTCGCGGCCGCGAGTGCGGAGTACCGCCGGACGACGCGGACGCCCTGGACCGTGTAGGCAGCCCAGGCGACGCTCGCGGCGAGCAGGAGGACGACGCCGAACAGACTGCCCGAGCCGACCGCCGCGAGGTCGTACTGGCCGGCGACGACGGCCACCGTCCCGGCGAGGGCGATGGCGATGCCGGCGGTCTTCGCGGGCGTGACCCGCTCCCCGAGGACGACGGCACCGAGGAAGACGGTCGCGACGGGCGTCAGCACGGTCAGCAACGACGCCTCGCTCGCGGTGGTCAGCTCCGTCCCGACGAACTGCGTGGCGTTGGTGAGGGTGACCCAGGCACCGAGCGCGACGAACGTCGGCCAGTCGGCACGGTCGACCGTCGACCGACCGTCCCCCAGCCCGAGCACCGCGAGGAGGACGGCCGCCCCGACGGCCACCCGCAGGAAGCCGAGCGTGAGCGGCGGGATGCTGCCGAAGCTCCACTTGCTGACGACGTACATCCCGCCCCACAGCGCGGCCGCTGCGAGCGGGGCGAGCGCGAAGACGTAGCGTCTGATGTCGGTCACTGGTTGGGGTGAGACGATGGTGGGACGACGGAAGGCTGCTGCGGTGCGTGGCCGGGCTACGCGCCGAGGTACAGCTTCGAGACCTCCTCGTTGTCGAGCAGGTCATCGGCTGCGTCCTCGAACCGGACGGTGCCCTGGTCGAGCACGTAGCCGCGGTCGGAGATGCCCAGTCCCTTCTTCGCGTTCTGCTCGACCATGAGGATGGCGGTGTCGAGTTCGTTGACCGCCTGCACGTGCCCGAACACCTCGTCGGCCGTGTTGGGCGCGAGCCCGGCGGACGGCTCGTCGATGAGGAGCACGTCGGGCTCCATCACGAGCGCCCGTGCGAACGCGAGCACCTGCCGCTGGCCGCCCGAGAGGGTGCGCGCCTTCGACTTCCGGCGCTCGTCGAGCAGCGGGAACTGGTCGAACAGCTCCTGGATGACCCGGTCCAGTCCGCTCTCCCGGGCGACCCCGCCCATTCGGAGGTTCTCCTCGATGGTGAGCGAGCTGAACACGTTGTCCGTCTGCGGGACGTAGCCGATACCCTCGCGGACGATGTCCTCCGGTGCCATCCCGCCGATCTCGTCCCCGTGGTAGGTCACGGACCCGGTCCACGGCGTCAGCAGGCCGAAGGCGGTCTTCAGCACGGTCGACTTGCCGGCCCCGTTCGGGCCGATGAGGCAGACGATCTCGTTCTCGTTCAGGTGCAGCGAGAGGTCGGTGAGCACCTGGACCTCGCCGTAGCCGCTGTCGACGTCCGACAGCGCGAGGACGGGCTGGTCGCTCATGTGTCACCTCCGAGGTAGGCGTCGATGACCCGTTCGTCCGTCTGGACGGCGTCCGGCGGGCCCTCCATCAGCACGCTCCCCTGGTTCAGCACGACGACGGGGTCGGCCAGTTTCATGACGAACTCCATGTCGTGCTCGATGATACAGAACGTGGTTCCCTGCTCGTTGAGCCGGCGGATCTGCTCGGCGAGGTCGTTCCGGAGCGTCGGGTTGACGCCGGCGACCGGCTCGTCGAGCAGCAGTATCTCGGGGTCCGCGAGCATCGCCCGGGCGAGCTCGACCAGCTTCATCTGCCCGCCCGAGATGTCGGTCGCGGGCTGGGTCGCGAGGTGGTCGATCTCGAAATCTTCGAGGATGCGCTGGGCCTCCTCCATGTTGGCCGACTCGGCCTGGGCGACCTCGTCGGGCGCGGTGAACAGCTTCACGAACGACTCGCCGGGCTGTTTCCGTGGCCCGACGAGCATCGCCTCGCGGACGGTCATCCCCTCCAGCTTGCGCGGGGTCTGGAACGTCCGGATGAGGCCGGCGTCGGCGATCTCGTGGGGCTCCCGGCCGGTGACGTCGATGCCGTTGACCTCGACGCGTCCCCCGTCGGGCTCGTAGAAGCCCGAGATGAGGTTGAAGATGGTCGACTTGCCGGCCCCGTTCGGGCCGATGAGCCCGGTGATGGTGCCGCGCTCGACCGCGAAGCTCGCGTGGTCGGTGGCGACCAGGCCGCCGAAGCGCTTCTGCAGGTCGTCGACGCGGAGGACGATGTCCTCCTTCTCCATGTCGGCGCCCTCGTGGCGCTCGCGCATGGACGGTGTCTCACTCATCGGCACCACCCCGTGCCTCGCGGACACCGACGTCCGGACCCTCGGGCACGTCGTCGACGGTGCCCGGCCAGATGAGTTCGCGCTGTGGCGGGAGCAGCCCCTCCGGCCGGAAGCGCATCAGGAGCACGATGATGACCCCGATGAGCAGCAGCCGCATCGGGCCGCCGAAGCCGGCGAGCGAGAGGACGACCTCGGTCGCGCCCATGTCGAACGAAAGGGTGACCTGGTTGAGAAAGCGCGTCCCCTCGCGGATGGCGACGACGACGAAGCCGCCGAACAGCGCGCCGCGGTTCGAGCCGCTGCCGCCGAGGATGACCGCGACCCAGACGTAAAACGTCGTGATGGGGTCCAGGTCGCCCGGGCTGACGTACAGGTTCAGGTGCGCGTAGAACACGCCTGCCAGCGCCATGACGAGGCTGCCGAGCACGAACGACTGCATCTTGAACGAGTACGTGTTCTTGCCGAGCGCGCGGGCGAGGTCCTCGTCGGCCCGGATGGTCCGCAGCACGCGCCCCCACGGCGAGCGATGCACCCGCCGGAGCACGGCGTAGCTGATGCCGAGGAACACGAACACGAGGGAGACGTTCAACAGCGCGCGCCAGAACGGCGTCCCGAGCACGATCTCCTGGCCGAACGTGAACCCGAAGCCGAACAGCGGCTCCGCGATAGTGATAGTGCCTCCCGGCACGAGGTCGATGACGGTCTCGGGCATCGACTGCGGGAACGTCGCGAGCACCGGCCAGCCCTCGAAGAAGCTCGGGATGCCGCGGACGCCGGCGCTGCCGTTCGTCCAGTCCTGCTGGTTCAGCACGACGAGCCTGACGACCTCCGCCAGCCCCAGCGAGGCGATGGCGAGGTAGTCCGCACGCAGGCGCAGCGTGGGGATGCCGATGGCCAGCGCGATGACGGCGGCGACGACGAGCGCGACGATCAGACCGACCATGGGGTTGAACCCACCGGCGATGGGTGAGGAGCTCGCGCTCATCAGCGCGGTGCCGTACGCGCCGATGCCGAAGAACGCGGCGACGCTGAAGTTGATGAGCCCGGTGAACCCCCACTGGGAGTTCAGCCCGAGCGACAGCAGCGCGTACATGCTTGCGAGCCCGAGGAGGAACAGGAAGTACGACGGGTTCAGCCCGCCGGTCAGCAGGCCGAACACGAGGAACAGCGCGAAGCCGACGACGAACAGCGTGACACCCTGCTCGGCGCGGGTCAGGTCGGCGAACTCGTCGGTGGGATTGGCGAGCCAGCTCATGTCAGGTCGCCTCCCCCGCGATACCGTTCGGTCTGACGAGCAGGACGACGACCATGATGACGAAGACGACCGCCTCGGCGTACTCGATGCCGATGGGGATGCCGTAGTCGGTCAGGATGGGCATGAGCTGGTTGATCATCCCGATGAGGAATCCCCCGAGCATCGCGCCGTACACCGAGCCGATGCCGCCGAGGATGACGGCGGCGAAGATGAGCAGGAGCAGCGAGAAGCCCATCCGCGGGGAGAGCTGGTTGTAGAGTCCGAGGAACACGCCGCCGGCCCCCGCCAGCCCGGCCCCGATGACCCACGTCCAGAGCTTCACCCGGTCGGTCCGGATGCCGCTGACGCGGGCGAGTTCGGGGTTGTCCGCCATCGCGCGCATCTTCCGACCGAGATCGGTGTGCTGCAACAGCAGGTGCAGGCCGGTGACGAGGATAGCCGCCGAGAGGACGATGGCCACGTCGTGCTCGGTGATGCGGATGCCGTACGGGACGAGCCACTCGATGGGCCGGAGCGCCCCCACGTCGTACCGGGTGAAGTCAGCCCCGAAGCGGAGCTGGAGTATCGCACGGTAGATGAACGCGATACCGATAGAGGTGATGAGCATCCCGATGGACCCCACGTCCATGGGCTTGTAGACGATCCACTCCGTGACGACGGCGACGAGTGCCGCGACGGCGATGCCGGCGAGCAGCGCCACGAAGAAGCCGAACGGGAGCCCGAGCACCGCGCCGCCGAGGCTCCCGACCGCGCCGAAGGTCAGGAGCGCGGTGTAGGCCCCGATGGTCATCGTGTCCCCGTGTGCGAAGTTCGCGAAGTCCGCGATGCTGTACACCAGCGAGAGCCCGATGCTCCCGAGCACGATGATGCTGCTGAATATCAGACCGTTGGCGAGATAGTCCAGAAGGGGCATCGGTGGCTCAGCCTTCGATGAAGCCGATGCCGACGTAGTCGTGGTTCTGGACCTCGAGGATCTGCAGGAACCCCTTCGGGTCGCCGTTCTCGTCGAAGTCGATGGGACCGCTGACGCCCTGGTAGTCCACGTCGCTCGGGCCGCCGCCGTCGGCGAGTATCTGGTGAGCTGCCTCGTAGGAGGTCACCTGCTCGCCCTCGGGGCCGCTGACCTCGCGGACCGTCTCCTGCAGCGCCGCGCCGGTGAACTCGTCGGCCGCCTGGATGGCCAGCGCCGCGTTGATGACGCAGTCGTAGGCGTAGGCGGACCAGACGGTCGGCTGCTCGCCGTACTCCTCTTCGAACGTCGAGGCGAACTGCTGGTAGTTCTCCTCCTCGACCGGTGCGGAGGGGACGACGATCCTCATGCCGTTCATGCTGCCCTCCGGCGTGTTCTCCAGTACGTCCGTCCCGGAGACGGAGTCCGCACCGTACATCGGTGCATCGTACCCGCTGGAGTACATCTCGTTGACCATCGTGGTGAACTCCGGCTGGTACGTGATGAACAGCCAGGCGTCCGCCCCGGAGCTGTTCATCTGCGAGACGACGCTGGAGTACGACTGCTGCTCCTGGTCGTGGGAGTTGTTGTACGCGATCTCCCCGTCCCAGTTCGCGACGAACGCGTCGGCGAGGCTCTGCCCGTAGTCGTTGTTGACGTACGTGACGGCGACCGACTCGTGCCCGTCGTCGGCCATGATGTTCGCCAGCGCGAGCGACTGCGTCCGGCCCGTCGGCGACATCCGGAGCAGCCCCGGGAAGTCGGTCAGGCTCAGCCCCGTGGAGTTCTGGCTGAGCTGGACCACGTCGGTGCCCTGGACGACGCTCTCGTAGATGGCCAGCGAGACGCCCGAGCCCACCGCGCCGATGAGGAAGGGGACGCCGTCCTGGTTGACGAGCTTCTGCGCCGCCGAGACACCGCCCTGTGGTTCGGAGGCGGAGTCCTCGACGATGATGCTGAGCTCGCCGTCCTTGAGGCCGACCTCGTTGACGTCGGCGAGCGCGAGGTCCTTCCCGCGCTGGTTGCGCTGGCCGAACGCGGACAGCGAGCCGGTGGTCGCGTCGACCATCCCGATCTCGTACGTCATGCCGCCGCCGCCACCACCGCCCCCGTCGGTCGTCTCGGTCTCGTCGCCACCACCATCGGTCGGCGTGTCGGTGTCACCGCCGTCGTCGTTGTTCGTGCTGATACAGCCAGCCAGTGCCGCGATGCCCGCGCCACTGCCGACCTTGAGTACTGTTCTTCTGTCCATATCTCCCGTGCTGTCTGGTGTCATGGTCTATGCTGAGTAATTATACGGGTGGAGTTAACCCCTCACCTACCATGGTCGGGGCCTCCACGCGTCCTTGGTGTGTGGTAACGATAACCTCGTCGCATGTGTGTTGTTCTCACCCAAGGAATATATTCATTTCCCAGCCCACAGAAGGAATTGGTCGGGTCACGGTATAGGGGGATGGAGCACCCAGATGAATGTCATGATACCACCCATCGCGAACAACTTCGTCGCCGGCGAGACACCGGCGGAGGCGGTCCAGCACGCCCGCGAGCTGAACCGGCGCGGCGTCGCCGTCATCCTGAACCTGCTCGGCGAGCACTACGACGACCGCGCCGACGCGGACGCCGACGCCGACGCGTACGTCGACCTCGCCGAGTCCATCGCCCACGACGACCTCGACGCCTGCATCTCGGTCAAACCCAGCCAGATCGGACTCTCGCTCTCGGACGATGCCTTCCGCGAGAACCTCGCCCGAATCGTCGACGTCGCCGACGAGCACGGCGTGTTCGTCTGGATCGACATGGAGGACCACCCGACGACCGACGTGACCCTCGACGCGTTCGAGCGCCACGCCCGCGAGACCGGGGGCAACGTCGGCGTCTGCGTGCAGGCGAACCTCAGACGGACCAGCGAGGACCTCGAACGGCTCGCCGACCTCCCGGGGAAGGTCCGGCTCGTGAAGGGTGCTTACGACGAACCCGGCGACATCGCCTACCGGAAGAAGGCGAAGGTGGACGAGGTGTACCGCGACCTCCTCCGGTTCATGTTCGAGGCGTTCGACGACGGCGTCGCCGTCGGCAGCCACGACCCGGCGATGGTCGACTACGCCGCCGAGCTCCACGCCGAACACGGCACCCCCTACGAGGTGCAGATGCTCATGGGCGTGCGCGAGGAGGCCCAGTTCGACCTCGCCGCGGAGGGCGTCGAGGTCTGGCAGTACGTCCCCTACGGCGGCAAGTGGTTCTCGTACTTCTACCGGCGGGTCCGCGAGCGCAAGTCGAACGCGCTGTTCGCGCTACGGGCCGTGGTCGGGCGGTGAGTTCGCCAGCCGTCTCGATTTCACGGTTCGGAACCCGCTCTCGTGCGTACGCTTTTGTCTTCGCTCCCGCAACTATCGGACATGTCTCGGCGTCTCCGTAGCTGGCTCTCCGGGCGGTTCGGCGGCGAATCCGACGGCGAGGACGACAGCACGGACGACGAGTCTGAGACGGGTCGGTTCGTCCCCTCGCCGCTCGACCTTTCGGTCCGTTTCGCCCACGGGAGCGGCGACAGCAACGTCGACCGCGAGCTGACCAAGGTCCACGATGAGGCCAGACGGCTCGACGAGGAGCGACGGCGGGACTGATTCTCACGACGACAGGGTGGGCGTCTCAGGTATCCTGCTCGGGCGCCATCGTCTCCGGCTCACGCCCCGATTCGTGCTCTCGCACGAACCGCTCGGTCTCCCGCCTGACGAGGACCGGGAACCGCCGTGCGAGCGCCAGCCCGATTCGCGTGACCCAGTCGGTCATGACGACCGGCTTCGTCGACTCGACCTTCCGGGCCAGCTTGCGGCCCACGTCGGCCGGGTCGCTCATCATCGACTCGTCGTAGTCGAGCGTCGCTGCCGACCGGGTGTTCGCCAGCCGCGGGTGCATCACCGAGCAGGAGACGCCCGTGTTCCGGAGCTCCAGCCGGAGCGACTTCGTGAGCGCCTCTATCGCGCCCTTCGAGGCACCGTAGGCGGTGAGGCCGGGATTGCCGACCAGACCGACGCCGGAGCTGACGTTGTGGATCTTGCCCTCGTCCCGTTCGAGCATGTGGGGCAGGACGGCGTGGATGGTGCGGACGTAGCCGAAGCAGTTCACGTCGAACACCTCCTGCATGTCCGCGACGGTCTGGTTCTCGAAGAAGCCGAACTGCAGCACCGCGGCGTTGTTGACGAGGATGTCGACGCGTTCCCACTCGTCGAGGACGGCGTCTACCGCCGCCTCGACGTCGTCGTCGCTCCGCACGTCGCACTCGTGGTAGCGGACCCGGTCGGGGTACTGGTCCCGGAGCGGTCGGAGGTTCTCCACGTTCACGTCGAGGCCCGCGACGCGATACCCGTCCCCGGCCAGCGTGGCGGCCATGTGGTGGCCGATGCCCTCGTTGGCACCGGTGAGAACGACGACGCGGTCCGCGTCCGTGGATACCATCGTGTCGGACAATGGCGACCCAGAGCTATCGACTCGTCGGTGGTCGGTCTCCCGGGTCGCCACCACCCGGCCGCCCGACAGTGCCCCCGTCTCCGATGGATGGGAACTGGAAACCGTAGTTATGTGCATGACTCACGTATCCTCGACCGAGGCCTTCATGCCAGCTCCCAGAGCACCACCCGACACGACGTCGTTCCCGGCCGGCGAGTCCCTGGAGAATCAGGCGACGTTCCTCGTCCGGTACGCGATTCTGGCACCGTCGAGTCACAATTCGCAGCCGTGGGCGTTCGCGGTCACGGAGGATTCGGTACTGGTCTACGCGGACGAGTCCAGACGCCTCGACGTCGCCGACCCCGACGGTCGCGAGCTGCTCCTGAGCGTCGGCTGTGCGCTTGAGAACCTCGTCGTCGCGGCCCGGCGGTTCGGGCTAGAGCCGACCGTCGAGTACGGCGCGTCCGAGGAGTCCCCACCGTCGGGCGGGGACCACCTTCGGCACGTCGCGACCGTCCGGCTCGATTCGGCAGGGTTGACCGACGAGGGAGCGGTGCAGACGGAACTGTTCGACGCCATCGGGAACCGCCGGACGAACCATCGGCCCTTCGAGGACCGCCCCGTCGCCGAGTCGGTCCTCGCGCGGTTCGAGGAGTACGCCGCGACCGATGGACTGGGACTCGAGCTGGTGACCGACCCGACACAGCGACGGGAAATCGCGACGCTGCAGACCCGCGCCGACGAGCACCAGTTCGACGACCCCGCGTACCGACGGGAGCTGGGCCACTGGATCGGAACCGGCGCACTCGGTGCGAGCTGGTTGACGGCCCGCATCGGCCAGCTGGCGGTGAGCCACCTCGATATCGGCGAGCGGGAGGGGCGGAAGAACTCGAAGCTCGTCACGAGTGCGCCGGTCGTCGCCGTGCTGACTACCGAGTCCGAGGACGTGCCGACCCTGCTTCGGGTGGGACAGGTGTTCGAGCGCGTTGCCCTCGCCGCCACGAGCGAGGGACTGGCGGTCCACCCGATGAGCCAGATACTGGAGGTCGACGAGTTTCGTACCGAACTGACCGCGCTGCTCGGGCTCGAGGACCAGACGCCCGTACACCTCTTCCGTATCGGCTACGCCGAGCCCGGATCGACCCGAACGCCCCGCCGGCCGCTCGAAGACGTACTGCGGTGACGGCGGTCGGGGTGAGGCTGCAACCGACTGGGGGGTCAGACACCGCTCTCGGTCCAGGAGAACAGGTCCGTAAGGGTGTCGCGTCCCTCCGCTACGGGTCGAGCAGCTTCGCCTCGGCCTTGCGCAGGTGTTCGAGCAGCGTCGTCTTCGAGATGTCCATGTCGTTGGCGAGCTCGCGGGTCGAGGTGCCGCGTGGCCACTCGAAGTAGCCCGCGTCGCGAGCGTGCTCGAACACCTCGCGCTGTGCGGCGGTGAGCGTGTCGAGGCGCTGCTCGCGTGGCGACTTCGTCGACTCCGACGAGGTGATGGAGGAGACAGTCACCTCCGCTTCCGCCTCCTCGCGGACGCAGTCGAGTTGGTCCTGTATCTCGGTGCGCTCGCCGGCGAAGCCCACCTGCCACTCCTCACGGCCGTCCTCGATGCGGACGGGTGCGCTGTGGACGAAGCCGTGCTGGAGCAGCGTCGGGCAGACCATGTCGTCCGGGTTGTACTCGAGGAAGAACTCGCGGACGACGTTGCCCGGAGCGTTGCGTGCCCGCCCGAATCGCTGCTGGAGCTCCTGGACCTCGCCGGCGTGGTCGGTCTCGCGGATGGCGTCGAGCAGCCGCTCGACCTCGCGTTCGGTCGAGCCGTAGGCGGTGAACAGTCCGTTGACGGTGTTGGCCGGTAGTGCGTCGGCTCGGGGCGAGTCGTAGATCGCGTGGGCGAGGACACCTCCGTTTCGTCGGTCTGTCGCTTCGATCGCCCAGCAGTTCGGGTGCCACAGTTCCAACGTCAGTCTCGTTCCCGGTGTCTGGTCGGCCAACGCCATAGATTTTTCTGCCTCTGCAGTGTCTTGTGTGTGTCGGCCTAACAGACCCCGACCGACCATGGTCGGGACGGGCCGAATCGCGCCGACCGGTTCGAACGGTTTTACTCCCCCCGACCCCTGGGACGTGACGAATGCAGGTGACGAAGCTGGGGGAGGGCCACGCCGAGGTCGCCATCGTCGGCGGTATCCACGGCGACGAGCCCTGTGGTATCCGAGCCATCGAGCGACTGCTGCGGGACGTCCCCGAGGTGCGCCGCCCCGTCAAGCTGGTATTCGCGAACGAAGAGGCCACCGAACGGGGCGTCCGCTACGTCGAGGAGGACCTGAACCGGGCGTTCCCGGGCTACCCGGACGGTGAGACACACGAGAAGCGCCTCGCGTACGACCTGGCCCACGAGATAGAGGGGTGTCGGACGCTGGCGCTGCACTCCACGCAGTCCCACGCCGAGCCGTTCGCGGTGGTCGACGGCGTCGACGACTTCGCCCGGGCGGTCTGTCCGCGGCTCCCGGTCGCGTCGGTGGTCGAGACCGGGCGGTTCGTCGAGGGACGCATCTTCAAGGCCGTCCCGGACACCATCGAGGTCGAGTGCGGGCTCCAGGGGAGCGAGGACGCCGCCGCGAACGGCTTCCTGCTGGTGCTCTCGTTCCTCACCGCGACCGGGGTGCTCCCGGGCGTCGCGCCCGCCAGGGACACGCCGGTGTTCCGGCTCGTCCGGCGAATCCCGAAGGGGGCCGCGAACGAGTACGAGGTGTTCGTCGAGAACTTCCAGCGCGTCGAGAAGGGCGAGACGTACGCGGCCGTCGACGGCGAGACCGTCGTCGCGGACGAGCAGTTCTACCCGGTGCTCATGTCCTCGTCCGGTTACGAGGACGTGTTCGGCTACGCGGCCGACAGGGTCGGCTACGTCGGCTGAGCCGGTAGCTCGTCCCGTGTTCGTCACTCGTCGTTCCGTCCTGCCTTCAGGGACTGCTATCCGCGGTGTCGCGCCGGCCGATGGCCGCGAGGATGGCCTCCGGGCCGACCCCGGTCAGCGCGGCGACCTCGTCGGCCGGTCGGTCGAACGTGTCGAACGCGAGCAACGCACCCTGGAGTCGGACGATGCGGCGGCACTCCGGGTCGGTCCGCTCGGCCGGGTCGAACCGTGGCTCGCCGCCGGTTGCGACCTCGACGTGGTAGCTCGCCAGCACCGCGTCGCGGTACGTGTCGTCGTCGACTGTCGCGTCGGTCTCGACGAGCGAGACCAGCCGGGCGAGCACGGCGAGGCCGGTCGAGAGCAGGTGTTCGGTGTCGGAGCCCGTCTCGTGGGCCGCCTTCGCGCCGACGGCGGCACGCTCCAGCCGTTCGAGCAGCACCGCGAGCGCGAGGTACGGGTCGGGGTCGTCGGGCTCGTACACGAGCTGGGCGAGCAGCTGGCCCTGCCAGCGGCCGGCGTTCCGGACGACCGTCTCGACGGCGGTCACGAACGGGTCGTCGACCGGGAGGTCGTCTCCGGCGTCTGACAGCCCGTCGGCGGCGAGCAGCGGCACGTCGAACCGGTCGGCGTACCGGCTCGCCGACGACCGGAACCGGTCCTCGGGCGGTCGGCTCAGCACGTCGTCGGCGAGGACGGTCGGTTCGGGTAGCCCGAGCGCCCCCGCGGCCTGCGAGCCGAGCGAGAGCAGCGGCGAGAGCCCGGCCGCGAGCACGTCCTCGGCAGGGGTGGCGTCCTGGGAGTCGAGCTGGGCGGCGACGGTGTTCTCGACGAGTTCCCCGTCCGTGCCTTCCGAGGAGCCGTCCGTTGCGTCCTCGGTGGGCTCGTCGTCCGGCTCCTCGCTCATGCGTCTTCGTCGGGCGCGAACTCGACCATCGTCAGGTCGCGGTCGAGGTGGCAGTACTCGTGGGGTGGGTCGCCGACGACCTCGGCGATGCGGTGCTCACCGTCGAGTGAGGCTCCGTCCGGCTCGCAGAGCTCGTGGCTCGGGCAGTCCGTGTGCGGGCACGGACCGGCGAGCTCGACCTTGCTGCCGGCGTAGGCCTGCCGCGAGGGGACGTTCGCCCGCACGCCGACGGCCTCGACCTCGACGGCGCGGACGCCCTCGTCGTGGACGGCACAGTCGAGCGTCTGTGCGTTCTGGCGCACGTCCGTCACCTGGTACTTCACGCCGTCGGTGAGGTTGAGGCACTGGCTGCGGTACGGACAGCCCTCGCAGGCACTCGACTCGCCCTCGTAGACGAACTCCACGCCGGAGTCGGCGAGTCTGGCCCCGATGAGCGTGACGGTTGACATGGTCCCGGGTACGGGAGGGCTCCGGTTAAGACTGTCCCGTCAGCTCCCGCAGCTTCTCGACGTACTCCTCGCGCGGGACCTGGTACACGTCGTCGGGGTCGATCTCACCGTCGGCGAACCGTCGGGCGAGCTCGATGGTGCCGTCGACGCCCGCCTCCCGGTCCTCGTATCGGTTCGTCTCCTGCAGCTGCACGTCGGGTTCGAGATTGAGGGTGACGTACCAGTCGCCGGAGACGGCGTCCTCGCGCGAGACGCCCGGCCGACGGTGGTTGCGTCGGCCACGCGTGAGGTACAGCGTCGGCAGACACGGCGCGGGGAACTCGGTGGAGTCGAACACGTCGGGCCGGTAGGCGAGGACGCAGTGCCCGTCCGGCTCCTCGTTCCAGACGACCCACCCGTCGGGCAGGTCGGCGAAGTCGCTCATGGCCACGGGTAGGCGGTGGCGGCGTTAATGACTCCCGGTCCGTGACGACGGGGGCATCGCCCGGCATCACCGTGGACACGAACCGCGCGAGCCCACGTGGCCCGAAACAGCCGTGAACAGGCGAGAGAGCCCCGCTACCCGCACGAGTATATAAATAGCTCTCGACAGCCGGTCGAGACGGGTCGCTGGAGTGACACGCTCAACGCAAGCGAACCGACTCATTTAAAATGGAGTTGCAGTTCTGGTAGATACATCTTGGGGGTGCAACAGCTCGGACGGCGGGGTGGCGTCGGGCCCGCACTCCCCCGTCGCCCCTCGCCCCGGTGGCATCCACGGTCGTCCGTCCGATGCACGAGAACCACACGAAGAAACGGACCTGGGAGCGCCCCCACGTGAGCAAGTGGCACGCACCGTCCCGGCGGGAAAGCCGTCGCTGCCTGGAACCGCCCCGGGACGGCGGGGCCCGACGTGCAGACGCGGTAGGTCCGCGCTACCTCGTACTGCGGGTGCGACCGTCGCAGGCGGGCCCGTGGCCGGCAGGAATGGGGTTCCACCGTGGGCGTCGGTCGGTGTGACCATCGGCCAGTATATAAATGACGCCGCTATCTCCGGTGAACAGCGGGTAGAGAGAGCACTGTCTCCCGCGAACAAACCGATTCCTTTAAAGTGAGTTTTGGTCCAGCTAAATATTTGTTGGGGTCAAACTTATGCGCGTCCGCATCTGAACTAGGGACACCACTCGGTATCCCCCCGCACTGCCGATGGTGGCGGCCCCACGGTCTCGAACACCGTCGAGTGGCCGTCACGCACCCGGTAGTGTCACGAGTTCACACATGTCACGAATCACGTCCGGACGGATGGGGCGCGGCCAGGGCGGGCGCGCAGACGACACGAATCGACCGGACGGTTCGACCGTGGCAGGGGTGACCGAGCCGTTCTGGACCGACGGCGACGTGCGAGCGCACCCGGCCGCCCGGTGTGCGAGTCGCCGGTCCCGACCAGCGTACCCATGATAGCATGACCGACACCAGAGAATCACTGGCGGAACTGAGCACCGACTACAAGGAGTCGATACCGGCGGACCTGCGCGAGACCAAGCCCTTCGAGTGGTACCTCGACGAGGTGTACGAGGACCCGCTGGTCGCCCGGAACGCGCACCAGCGCGTCGCCGACATGTTCGACTTCTACGGCACCGAGTACGACGAGCGCGAGGGCATCGTCAAGTACAAACTCGCCACCGAGGACCCGCTCAACGACGGGGAGAACACGTTCTACGGGAACGTCATCCACCAGTCCATCCACGAGTTCGTCAACAAGGTGAAATCCGGGGCGCGCGGACTGGGGCCGGAACGCCGTATCAAGCTGCTGCTCGGTCCGGTCGGGTCGGGGAAATCGCACTTCGACCGGATGGTCCGGCAGTACTTCGAGGACTACACCCTGCGCGACGACGGCCGGATGTACACGTTCCGGTGGACGAACCTCTGTGACGTCATCCGCGACCAGGACCCCGCCGACGACGTGGTCCGGTCGCCGATGAACCAGGACCCCCTGGTCCTCCTGCCGAAGCGCCAGCGCCAGGCCGTCCTCGACGACCTCAACGAGGTCCACGACGCGCCGTACACCATCCGGAACGAGCAGAGCCTCGACCCCGAGTCGGAGTTCTACATGGACCGGCTGCTGGAGGAGTACGACGACGACCTCGAGACCGTCCTCCAGAACCACGTCGAGGTCATCCGGCTGACCGCCGACGAGAACAAGCGCCAGTGCCTGGAGACGTTCGAGCCGAAGGACAAGAAGAACCAGGACGAGACCGAGCTGACCGGCGACGTCAACTACTCCAAGATCGCCATCTACGGCGAGAGCGACCCGCGGTCGTTCGACTACTCCGGCGCGTTCTGCAACGCCAACCGCGGCATCTTCTCCGGCGAGGAGCTGCTGAAGCTCCAGCGCGAGTTCCTCTACGACTTCCTCCACGCCACCCAGGAGATGACCATCAAGCCGAAGAACAACCCCAGAATCGACATCGACCAGGTCATCGTCGGGCGGACGAACATGCCCGAGTACAAGGACAAGAAGGGCGACGAGAAGATGGAGGCGTTCAACGACCGGACTAAGCGCATCGACTTCCCGTACGTCCTGGGCTACGAGGAGGAGGCCGACATCTACCGGAAGATGCTGAACAACGCCGACGTGCCCGACATCAACGTCGAGCCCCACACGCTGGAGATGGCGGGGCTGTTCGCGGTGCTCACCCGCATCGAGGAGCCCGACACCGGGACCGTCGAGATGATACAGAAGGCCAAGGCCTACAACGGGGAGATAGACGACGGCGACGACATCGACGTCAAGAAGCTCCGCGACGAGGCCGAAGCCAAGGCCGAGATCGGTGAGGGCATGGAGGGCGTCTCGCCGCGGTTCATCGGCGACGAGATCGCCGAGGCAATCATGGACTCCAAGCACCGAACGCGCGGGTTCCTCTCGCCGCTGACGGTGTTCAACTTCTTCGAGGACAACCTCGAACACCACGGCTCCATCCCCGAGGAGAACTTCGAGACATACTACCGCTACCTCGAACTCGTCCGCGAGGAGTACAAGGCACGCGCCATCGAGGACGTCCGCCACGCACTCGCGTACGACGTCGACGAGATCCAGCGGCAGGGCGAGAAGTACATGGACCACGTCATGGCCTACATCGACGACGACACCATCGAGGACGACATCACCGGCCGCGACCAGGAGCCCGACGAGAAGTTCATGCGCTCCATCGAGGAGAACCTCGACATCCCCGAGGACCGCAAGGAGGACTTCCGCCAGGAGGTCTCGAACTGGGTGTCCCGGCGGGCACGCGAGGGTGACACGTTCAACCCGCAGGACAACGAGCGCCTGCGCCGTGCCCTCGAGCGCAAGCTCTGGGAGGACAAGAAGCACAACATCAACTTCAGCGCCCTCGTGAGCGCCAACGAGACCGACGACGACGAGCGCAACTCGTGGGTCGACGCGCTCATCGAACAGGGCTACTCGCGCGACGGCGCGACGGAGGTGCTCGAGTTCGCCGGCGCCGAGGTCGCCAAAGCAGAGATGGAAGACTGATGAGCACCGGAGACGACTACGTCACGGCGAGTGACCGCGCGCTGGAGGACACGTACGAGGCCCCGATGAGCCTCGCGGAGTACGTCGACCGCGCGTTCGAACAGCCCTCCATCGCCGCCCACGCCTCGAAGTACCTGCTGCAGGCCATCGAGGCCGCCGGGACCCGCACTGTCGTCGAGGAGGGCGAGGAGAAGGAGCGCTACCGGTTCTTCGACGACCCGTACAACGACGGCGAACACGCGGTGCTCGGCAACACGGACGTACTGAACTCGTTCGTGGACGACCTGCGCTCCATCGCGGCCGGGCGCGGCAAGCACGAGAAGATACTCTGGTTCGACGGGCCGACTGCAACGGGCAAGTCCGAGCTCAAACGCTGTCTCGTCAACGGCCTGCGCGAGTACTCGAAGACGCCCGCGGGCCGCAGGTACACCGTCGAGTGGAACGTGGCCGCGGCGGAGGGCAGCAGCCGCGGGCTGAGCTACGGCGACGACCTCGGCGGCGACGACGAGAGCGACTGGTACGAGTCCCCGGTGCAGGCGCACCCGCTGTCGGTGTTCCCCGAGTCCGTCCGCGCGGACCTGCTCGCGGAGATGAACGAGCGCGTCGACTCCGACGTCCCCGTCCGCGTCGAGGAGCGACTCGACCCGTTCAGCCGCGAGGCGTACGACTACCTGGAGGAGCGCTACCGCCGCGACGGCCGCGACGACCTGTTCTCGGCCATCGCGGACAGCCGCCACCTCCGGGTGAAGAACTACGTCGTCGACGTGGGCCAGGGTATCGGCGTCCTCCACAGCGAGGACGACGGCTCGCCGAAGGAGCGCCTCGTCGGCTCGTGGATGCGGGGGATGCTCCAGAAGCTCGACTCCCGTGGCCGGAAGAACCCGCAGGCCTTCTCCTACGACGGCGTGCTCTCGCAGGGCAACGGCCTCCTCACCGTGGTCGAGGACGCCGCCCAGCACGCAGACCTCCTCCAGAAGCTGCTGAACGTCCCCGACGAGGGCACCGTCAAGCTCGACAAGGGCATCGGGATGGACGTCGACACGCAGCTCGTCATCATCTCGAATCCGGACCTGGAGGCGACGCTGAACCAGCACTCCGACAGGCAGGGGATGGACCCGCTGAAGGCGCTCAAGCGCCGGCTCGACAAGCACGAGTTCACCTACCTGACGAACCTCTCGCTGGAGACGGAGCTCATCCGGCGGGAGCTGACCGGCGAGACGTCGGTCTGGACCGCCGAGTCGTACGACGACCTCGCCGCGAAGATACGGCAGCCGGTGACGCTGTCGGTCAAGCGCTCGGCGGACCGGCTCACCGACCGGGAGTTCGCCCCGCACGCCATCGAGGCGGCGGCGCTGTACAGCGTCGTCACCCGGCTCGACGACGAGGACCTGCCGACGGGGCTCGACCTCGTCGACAAGGCGATTTTGTTCGACCGTGGCTACCTGCAGGAGGGCGACACCCGACGCGACGCCGAGGAGTTCGAGTTCGCGGCCGACCCGAAAGACGGGAGCCACGGCATCCCCGTCACGTACACCCGGGACGTGCTCGCGGACCTGCTCCACGAGGACACCGACCGCCACCACGCCGACCTGCCCGTCGAGAACGTGCTCATGCCGCGTGACGTGCTGAACGCGATGGTCGAGCGCCTCGTCGAAGCGCCGGTGTTCTCGACCGGCGAGCGCACCGAGTTCGAGTCCCGCGTCGCCCAGGTGAAGAACCACGTGTTCGACGCCCAGGAGCAGGACGTGGTCGATGCGATGCTCCACGACAGCACCGTCGACGAGGCGACCGTCGCGGAGTACGTCGAGCACGTCTACGCGTGGGAGACGGACGAACCCATCGTCAACGACCGCGGCGAGCGCGAGGAGCCCGACCCGCTGAAGATGAAGGTGTTCGAGGTCGAGCACCTCGGCCGCTTCGACGAGGACGAGTACGAGGGCGACCAGCCGAGCGAGGCCGTCGCCGCGTTCCGTCGCGAGAAGATCATCACGGCGCTGAACCGCCACGCCTGGGAGCACCGCGACGAGGACTTCGCCATCGAGGACGTCGACCTCGCCGCCATCCCGGTCGTGCAGGCGGTGCTGGAGTCGAACGACTGGGACGACGTGCGTCGCACCTACGAGGACCTCGACCCGAGCCAGTGGGACGACCCGCCGAGTGGCACGGAGACCGCCGACCTCAAGGCCAAGACCATCGCGGCGATGGTCGACCTGCAGGGGTACTCCGAGGCGTCGGCCGAACTGACCAGCAGACACGTCATGGGACAGGTGGCATACAGATGGGACTGAAAGAGGACCTCGACCGGTTCCGGGAGGTCGGCGAACAGCGACGCGAGGACCTGAAGGAGTTCATCCAGTACGGCGAACTCGGCCGCAGCGGCGCGGACCAGGTGAAGATACCGATCAAGATCGTCGACCTCCCGAGCTTCGAGTACGACCGCCGCGACCAGGGCGGCGTCGGTCAGGGTGACGCCGACGTCGGCGACCCGGTCGGCCAGCCCCAGCCACAGCCCGGCGAGGGCGACGAGGGCGACCCCGGCGAGGAGGGCGGCGAGCACGAGTACTACGAGATGGACCCCGAGGAGTTCGCCGAGGAGCTCGACGAGGAGCTCGGGCTCGACCTCGAACCGAAGGGCAAGCGCGTCGTCGAGGAGAAGGAGGGCCCGTTCACGGACATCACCCGGAGCGGTCCGGACTCGACGCTCGACTTCGAGCGGATGTTCAAGGAGGGGCTCAAGCGCAAGCTCGCGATGGACTTCGACGAGGAGTTCCTGCGCGAGGTGCTGAAGATCGACGGCTGGGGCCCGCGCAAGGCGTTCGAGTGGGCCCGCGGCGAGAGCCTCCCCGTCTCGATGGCGTGGCTGGACGACGCCTACGACGAGATTCCGCGCGAGGAGCGCACGAAGTGGGCCTCCCTCGAGGAGGTCGAGGAGAACGTCGACCGCCAGACCGTCACCGAGAAGATCCGCCGGGAGGGGATCAAGCACGTCCCGTTCCGCCGCGAGGACGAGCGCTACCGCCACCCCGAGATCATCGAGGAGAAGGAGAAGAACGTCGTCGTCGTCAACATCCGCGACGTCTCCGGCTCGATGCGCGAGAAGAAACGGGAGCTGGTCGAGCGCGTGTTCACGCCGCTCGACTGGTACCTCACCGGGAAGTACGACAACGCGGAGTTCATCTACATCGCCCACGACGCCGACGCGTGGGAGGTCGAGCGCGAGGAGTTCTTCGGCATCCGCTCCGGCGGCGGGACGAAGATATCCTCGGCGTACGAGCTCGCCGCGGAGCTGCTGGAGGCGTACCCGTTCAGCGATTGGAACCGCTACGTGTTCGCGGCCGGCGACTCCGAGAACTCCAGCAACGACACCGGGGAGCGGGTCATCCCGCTGATGGAGTCCATCCCGGCGAACCTCCACGCCTACGTGGAGACCCAGCCGACCGGGACGGCAATCAACGCGACCCACGCCGAGGAGTTGGAGTCGCACTTCGGCGGCAGCGACGACGTGGCCGTCGCGTACGTCACCGGGCCGGAGGACGTCACCGACGCGATCTACACCATCCTCTCCACGGAGGGTGATTCCGATGAGTAATCCAGACAGGATCGAGAAACAGCGCATCGCCGACGACCTGCGGGAGCACGTCGCGGAGGCCCGCAACCTCGCCGAGAAGTTCGGTCTCTCGCCGTACGAGGTGAACTACTGGGTCGTCGACTACGACGAGATGAACGAACTCATCGCATACGGCGGCTTCCAGCACCGGTACCCGCACTGGCGCTGGGGGATGCAGTACGACCGCCAGCAGAAGCAGGGCCAGTACAGCGGCGGGAAGGCGTTCGAGATCGTCAACAACGACGACCCCGCCCACGCGTTCCTGCAGGAGTCGAACACGCTGGCTGACCAGAAGGCGGTCATCACCCACGTCGAGGCGCACTCGGACTTCTTCGCGAACAACGACTGGTTCCAGCTGTTCGCCGAGGGGACGCCCAACGCGGCGGCGATGCTCGAACGGCACGCCCGCGCCATCTCGGAGTACATGCAGGACCCCGAGATCGAGCGCGCCGAGGTCGAGAAGTGGATCGACAACGTGCTCACCCTCGAGGACAACA
Organism: Haloarchaeobius litoreus; assembly: GCF_024495425.1. NCBI lineage: Archaea > Methanobacteriati > Methanobacteriota > Halobacteria > Halobacteriales > Halorubellaceae > Haloarchaeobius > Haloarchaeobius litoreus. Next base: position 231,378 of record NZ_JANHJR010000001.1, read on the forward strand.
TCGACCAGCATCGTCCGTACCAGGCCGTCAGCTCGGTCGTCGACGACCCCGAGGAGCTGGACCCGGAGGACCTCGCCGACAGGCTGGGTGACCTCGAACTCTCCGAGGAGGTCCGCCGCGAGGTGTTCGACGACGAGTGGCTGGACGCGCTCGACGGCGACGAACCGCCGGCGACGTTCCCCGAGGAGCCACAGAAGGACGTCATCGCGTTCCTGCGCACCCACGGCAAGCAGTACGACCCCGAGGCCGAGAAGGCGGCCGACATGGAGCCGTGGCAGCGCGACGTGCTCGATATGATGCGGGAGGAGGCGTACTACTTCGCCCCGCAGAAGATGACGAAGATCATGAACGAGGGCTGGGCGAGCATCTGGGAGTCCCGGATGATGACCGACGAGGGGTTCGCCGGCGACGACGAGTTCCTGAACTACGCGGACCACATGTCGGCGGTGCTCGGCTCGCCCGGGCTCAACCCCTACAGCCTCGGCAAGGAGCTCTGGCAGTACGTCGAGAACACCACCAACCGTCGCGAGGTGCTCGACAAGATACTCCGCGTGAAGGGCATCACGTGGCGGAACCTCAAGGACAACGTCGACTTCGCGCAGGTGCGTGAGCTCCTCCAGCCACCCGCCGCGCTCGACAGCATCGACGCCGACTCGCTGGCGGCGGTCGCCGAACTGCCCGACGAGTACCTCGACCGCGAGGCGCTGGAGCGGGCCATCGACGGGGAGGTCGATGTCGAACGGTACCCGTGGAAGGTGCTCTCCTACGAGGGGATGTGCCGGCGACACTACTCGCTCGTCCGGCGGCCCCACCGTGGATTCCTCGAACGCGTGAGCCAGTCCGACCTGGAGCGCATCGGGCGCTACCTGTTCGACGACCAGGTGTACGACAGCGTCGAGGAGGCCATCGCCGACGTGGACTACGCGGCCGGCTGGGACCGGATGCGCGAGGTCCGCCGGAGCCACAACGACGTGACGTTCGTCGACGAGTTCCTCAGCCAGGAGTTCATCGACGAGAACGGCTACTTCACCTACGAGTACTCCGAGGCGACCGGCCAGTACCGCGTCGCCAGCCAGGACGCCGCCGACGTGAAGAAGAAGCTGCTGCTCCAGTTCACGAACTTCGGGAAGCCGACCATCGCGGTGTACGACGGTAACTACAACAACCGCAACGAACTGCTGCTCGGCCACGAGTACAACGGCGTCATGCTGGACGTCCGGCAGGCGAAGCAGACGCTCGAACGCGTCTTCGAGCTCTGGGGCCGTCCCGTGAACCTCCTGACCGTCGTGAAGGAGGTCTCGGACCACGACCGCGAGGTCGCCCGTCGCCGGAACCGCGAGCCCGAACCCAAAGAACAGGGGCGGCTCCTCCGCTACGACGGTGAGGGGTTCGACGAGCAGGACGTGCCGTGGGAGGACGTCGAGCACCTCGCGGCGGACGACGTGGACTACGACACGAAGCCCGAGGACTGGCTCGCCTGAGCCCGCCCCGCGACCGGTCCCTATTCTCGCTGGAGCGCGAGCACCCGCCCGCCGATACCGATACCCAGTCCCACCAGCGCCGCGAGCGCGCCGAAGCCGGGCTGGCCGCCGTCGCTCGTCCGTCGCGGGCCGGGCACCAGCGTCGGGTCCTCGATGCGCGTCTCGTTCGTCAGCCGCACCTCGAGCTCGCCCGTGACGGTACGTGCGCCGCCCGCGATACGGACGTCCCACCGGGTGACGCCCTCGGTCAGCGGACTGGTGTCGAACGCGACCCTGACGGTCTCCTGCGAGCGCGGGCCGACCGTCACCTCCCGCGTGACGTTCGTCCCTTCCAGACCGACGACGACGGTCGCGGTGCCCTCGCGCTCGCCACTGTTGACGACGCTCACCGCGAAGGTGGCCTCGCGGCCCTCGATGACGGTCTCGGGTGCCCGGACGTCGACGACCTCGAGGACGGGCCGGTCGGGCTGGGCACCCGCGGGGAGCACGCGGAACTCGGTCGAGGAGCTCACCTGCCCGCCGCCGGCGTAGGGGTTCGACCGCGCGACGACGAACCGTGCGACGTAGTCGGTGTCGGGCTCGAACACCGTCGCGTTCGGCGGGACGCCGACGACGAACTCGTCGTGCTGCGGGAAGTGGAGGAACGTGGCGTTCGAGAGGTCGACCATCGGGCCGTCGCTGCCCCGGGTGATGTGGAAGGTGACGCCGTCGGTGCCGTTGCCGGTCAGGTCCTCGATGCCGTCCACGTATCCGTGGATGCTCTGGCGCTCGACGAGCACGAACAGCCACTCGTCCTGCTCGATGGTCCCGCTGATACCCGACCGCGCGAACGCAGTGGAGGCGTCGGCCAGTGGCGGCCCCTCCAGCACCGTGATGGAGGAGCGCCGGAGCGGGTCCGATTCGAGCACGACGACGTCCTCGGCGACCACGCTGTCGTCGTGACGCACCGAGACGGTGTAGTGGCCCTCGTCGAGCCGTCCGTCGCGCTGTGGCGTCGTCCGCCGTGCGTCGAGCACCCGGTCGGGCTCGTCGGCCGCGACGGTCCGGTTCGCGACGGCCTCCGCCGGCACGCTCCCCGCGTGGTAGGTGTTCCAGTTGAGGACGGCGACGCCGTCGCGGTTCTCGTCGACCACCCGCACGACGAGTCGGTAGCCCAGGCTCTCGTTCTCGATAACGACCGTCGCCTCCGTCTCGTTGCCCGCGAACCCGACCGGAATCCGCACCACGTCCCCGGGCTGTTCGTCGGTCCCGTTCGGCACGGACCAGCCCTCGTCCTGTGAGGGCCGGGCCACGTCCTGTGAGGGCTGGCCCAGGTCCTGTGATGGCCAGCTCACGTCCTGCGGGGCGCTCCACCCGCTGCTCGTCGCTGCGTCGACCGCAGCGCCCTCGGCTCCCGTCGCCGTGCCCTCGGCTCCCGTCGCCGTGCCCTCGGCTCCCGTCGCCGTGCCCTCGGCTCCCGCCACCGTGCCCGCCGCACCCGCCGTCGCCACCACCGCGACGACGAGCAGGCAGACGCAGGTTACTGTGCGCCCCCGTGCCATCTGTCGTGTTACCACTCACCTACTCCTTCCCCGCCAAGAAGGTTCTCGTTGTCGGCCACCGAACCGGCACCCATGCACAGGGAGCAGTTCACGGTCGAGACCGAGGAGCGCCTGACCACCGTCGACGTGACCGACCGCGTCCGCGCTGCAATCCCGGACGACGCGACCGGGCTCTGTACCGTCGCGACCGGGCACACGACGGCGGGAATCGTCGTGCAGGAGGGCGAACCACGGCTCCGCGAGGATATCGAGGCGTTCCTCGCCGACCTGGTGCCCGACGACGGCTGGCGGCACGACGAGATCGACGACAACGCCGACTCGCACCTGCGGGCGACCGTCGCGGGGCGGGACATCTCCACCCCCGTCGAGGACGGCAAGCCTGAACTCGGCTCGTGGGGGTCCGTGCTGTTCGTCGAGTGCGACGGTCCGCGGCGGCGGACCGTCGAGGTGTGCGTGCTCGAGGGGTAGGCGTCAGCGCCCGAGCACGTCGCTGCGGTCGCTGACCACGCCGTCGACGCCACAGAGGCCGAGCAGGCGGACGATGCTCGGTGAGTGGACCGTCCAGACGTTCACCTCGATGCCGGCGTCGTGGGCGCGCGGGACGAGCTTCGAGAGCAGCGGGAGGAAGTAGTGGGGGTGGACGTAGTCGCAGCCGAGTTCGACCGCCGTGGCGACCGGTCGGTTCCGGAGGCTGTCGGTGAGGAAGGCGGTCGGAACCGAGGGCGCGGCGTCGCGGGCCTCGGCGAGGGCCGCCTGTTCGAACGAGGAGAGCATCGCGTCGCCGTCGTGGCTCGCCAGCGTCTCGGCGACCTCGCTGGTCACGCCGACCTCCTTGCACTCGACGTTGAGTGCGAGGGAGTCCGGCACCGCGTCGAGGACCTCGTCGAGCGTCGGGACGCCCTCGCCGGAGCCGAGGACGTCGAGGGCGGCGAGTTCGTCCCGGGTGAGGTCGGCGACCCGCCCCGTTCCGTCGGTGACTCGGTCGACCGTCCCGTCGTGGTGGACGACCACCTCGCCGCTGGCACACCGTCGCACGTCGAGCTCCATCACGTCGGCGTCGGAGCTGGCGGCGTGTTCGAGCGCGGCCAGCGTGTTCTCGGGTGCCTCGTCGGCGAACCCGCGGTGGGCGATGAGTCGCACACGCGCCCTGTCGCTCCGAGCGCAATTACGCGTTTCGTCGCCCGGTCCGGACCGTCCTACGAATCACCAAAACCAATCACCATTAACACAAGACACTTACCACTGGCCTCGGTGCCTTCGGTCGTATGAGAGGTAGACGGAATTATCTCAAGCGTCTCGGTGGAATCACCCTTGGAACAGCCGCGCTCGGTGCGGCAGCATCGAACGCTGCCGCAACGGCGAGCACGTATTAGGACGACTCGACGGAGGGCACGTGGCACTCCGGCTGGCAGTCCTACGACGCCTACAACGAGCTCGACAACAGGTCGGCGACGTTCGAGGAGAACCTGACGTACTCCTTCTCGCCGGCCCAGCCGGCACCGTTCGGCGAGTGGAGCGTCTACCTGAGCGCGTTCTCGACGACCGTCTGTACGTACGACGACACGGACGACCTCGCCCCCCTCGTCGGCTACAAGAAGACCAAGTTCAACTGGAAGGAATCCCAGGACCAGCACGTCGAGTACCCCGAGAGCGGCAACGACGACTGGATCGGTGGGCACAACCACGACGAGAACGACGACCTCTTCTGGGAGACGGTCGAGTTCGGCGTGGACACGGCCGAGTACGTCATCAGCCTCGCCGACGAGGTCGTCCCCGACCCGGTCGGGCCGCTCCTCGACACGAAGAACTACATCCAGGAGGTCGTCGAGTTCGCCGACGACATCGGGGGCTGGTGGGACAACTGGAACTCCGCGAGCTACGAGTGGCGCGACCACAACCGCGCGCTCCACACCTCGTTCGTGATGGTCGAGCTCGACCAGCTCGAACCCGGCGCGTCCATCGAGATCGACATGGAGACGTTCGCCAACCAGCGCCGGAACCCGCCGGAGGCCGGCGGCTCCGGCATCGGCTGGCAGCGCCGCTCCAACCTCTCGAACACCCTGACGGCTCCGGACTACGAGTCGCCCGACCCGACGTAGTTCCCACCGTTCGACCCGGCTCGGCCGCGGGCTGCCGGCGACGTGTGGCATCCGGGTCGCCTGTCGCCCGGTTTAACGACACGTCTCACGACGGCCGAACCGCTTTCTTGGTCGGGGCGATTCGTTCGGACGATGACCGGGCCGTTCGGACGCTCGACCACGCGCGTCGCACTCCTCGTCGCCGCGGTCGTGGTCGTCGCCGTCGCAGCGTTCGAGCAGGCCGTCTCGCGGCTCTACCTGCTGAACTTCAGTACGGCCGGCCCCAACGCGTCGGCGGCCCTGGCCGTACTGCTCGTGAGCGCACCCGTCGTCGGCCTCGCGAGCAGTCTCCCCGACCGCGCGCGGACACGTGCGTCGACCGGTGGCGCACTCGCCGTCCCCGTCCTGCTGGCTGTCGCGCTGCTGGGCTCGCCGGTCACCGCCGCCGTCGCGGCCAGCACGGTCGGTGCCGTCACGCTCCTGTTGCTCGTCGCCGTACTCGTCCGCCGGCCTGCTACGGTGACTCCCGGTGCGGCTCTCGGCCTCCTCGCGGTCGTTCTCCACCGGTCGCTGCTCGACGGCACGCCACTCTACGCGACGACGGCGGGGCGCGTGGTGCTGTTCGGCCTCGCCCTCTGCGTCGCCGGCGGCTGGTTCGTCCGGCCCCGACACGAGGACACCCCTCCCTCGTTCGACGCCGACGTGGCGCCGCTCGCGCTGTTCCTGTTCGTCGAGGCGGCGTTCCTCGGGGCACCCGGTGCGGTGGCGACGTGGGGGCTGACCAGTCCGACGACGGCGACGGCTGCCGCGGCTGCCGGGCTCGCGCTCGCGGGGGGTCTCGTCGCGCTCCGCGGCCCGCCGGCCCGCGTGACGCTGCCGGTGCTCGCCGGCGGGCTCGTCCTCGCCGTCGCCGACCTCCTCTGGCTCGGCCTGACGGCGGGAGCCGCGGTCGGCGTCGCCCAGGCCTGTGTCGTCGGGCTGCTCGCGCGGGGTGCGGCCGACGCTCGCTCGTCCTGCTGGCGCTGGGGCCCCGCAGCCATGGGGCAGCTGTTCGCCGTCGTCCTGCTGTTCCTGTTCATCTCGTCACTGAACTGGGCGTACATGCCCGCGCCGCTGGACTCGCTGACGCGCGGCCGGAGCGGGCTGTTCCTCCTCGCGCTCTCTGCAACGGTGCCGGCGGCAGTCGCCCTGACGGCGTGGGGGGCGCGCGCGGCAGCGGCGAACGCCCCCGCTCCAGACAGCGCCGGCACCGACCTCGCGCCCGTCGACGGCGACCGACGGACCGCGCTGCTGGCGGTCGGGGGCGCGCTGGCGGGTGTCGGGTCAGTCGCCCTGCCCGACCGTCGTGGACCGGCCAGCGCCGAGGCCCGCCCGCTGACGGTCGCCACGTACAACGTCCACCAGTTCCTCGCACCCGACGGCGACTACAACCTCGAAGCCGTCGCACGCGTGCTCCGCGAGACCGACGCCGGCATCGTCGGGCTGCAGGAGTCCGAGGGTAACCGGCTGACCTCGGGCACCGTCGACGGCGTGCGCTGGCTGGCCGACGAGCTGGGCTACTACCACGACTACGGCGCGCCGACCAGCGCCGCGAGCTACGGGGTCGCGCTGCTGTCGGCGTGGCCGGTCCGGGATACCGAGGTCGTCTCGCTGCCGACGCACGACTCGCCCCGCCGGCTGTCGATGCGGTCGGTCGTCGAGACGCCGGCCGGCGAGGTGCCCGTCGTCTGCACGCACTTCCAGACCCAGCAGGGCGACGACCCCGACGCGGTCGCGGTCCAGGGCGAGGCGGCGGAACGCGTGGTCGAACTCGCGGGCGACGACCCCAGGACCGTGCTCCTCGGCGACTTCAACGTGACCCCCGGCGACGACCCGGCGTACCGCGTGCTCGCCGACGAGTTTACGGACGCCTGGCCGGCGGCCGCCGCCCGGTCGCCATCCGACGGCGGCACCTATCCCGCCGACGAGCCAGTCGAGCGCATCGACCACGTCTGGACTGGCGACGAGTGGTCGGTCCGGTCAGCGGCGACCCACGGCGGCTGGGACGCGTCCGACCACCGTGCCGTGTCGGCCGTACTTGAAGACCCCGACCAGTCCGTCTGAAGGTTGAGGGGGCTGGCGTGCGAGAGAGTCACTATGCAGATCACGGGCGTCACCCAGCACCACCTCAGCCACCAGCTCGACGGCCACTTCGAGCCGACGTGGATCCCGGGCTACCCGCAGTCCAGCCACGAGGTCGAGCTGTTCGAGGTCGAGACCGACGCGGGAATCACGGGCCTCTGTGCCAGCCCGAGCTTCGCGGGGGGGCTCTCCTACGAGACGCCCCTCTCGCTCTTTCTGACCGGCGAGGAACCGCACGACGTGGACGCCATCCGACGGAAGCTCGAGAGCATCGACCTCATCGGCCCACGGCCCTGGCACCTCGAACTCGCGCTGTGGGACATCATCGGCAAGGACGCCGGGAAACCCGTCTACGAGCTGCTCGGCGGGAGCGGCGACGCCATCCCGTGCTACGCGAGCACCGGCGAGGTGCAGGCGGCAGACGAGCGAATCGAGTACGTGCAGGACCGCGTCGACGAGGGGTTCCAGGCGGTGAAGCTCCGCGTCGCCGAGAAGGAGGACGTCGAGGTCGTGCGCGCCGTCCGCGAGTCGTTCCCGGACCTGCCGCTGATGGTCGACGCGAACAAGGGCTGGGCGGTTCGCGTGATGGCGAACGAGGAGCGCTGGCGCTACAAGGATGCTCTCGAAGTCGCCCGCGAACTGGCGGATATCGGCGGCATCGAGTGGTTCGAGGAGCCGCTGCCGAGGCACGACTACGAGGGCTACGCCCGGCTCCGCGAGGCGACGGACGTCCCCATCGCGGGCGGGGAGTTCAACGACCGCCCTGGCGAGCTGTATCGGTTCCTCGACCACGACGCACTCGACGTGCTCCAGCCCGACGCCGCGCTCGCGACCGGCATCCGGGCGGGCGTGAGCGTCGCCGAGGCCGCCGAGGAACAGGGCGTCGAGTTCGTCCCGCACACGTGGACGAACGGCATCGGCTTCGCGGCGAACCTCCACGTGATGGCCGCCGCGGGCTCGCCGTGGTGCGAGTTCCCCATCGAGCCGCCGTGGACGCCCGAGGTGCGTGACTTCCTCCTCGAAGGGACGTTCCACCACGAGGACGGGTACGTGACGCCCCCGGACGGCCCGGGCCTCGGCGTCGAACTCGACGGAGGTGTCCTCGGATGAGCCTCCCCGACGACGTGCTGACGAAGCACCGCTCGGTCGCCGAGGACGTGGTCGGCGAAGAGACCTACGGCCACCTCATCGGCGGCGAGTGGGTCGAGAGCGACGGCGGTGAGACGCGGACGACACACGACTCGACGACCGGCGAGCCGCTGGCCGAGGTCCAGCAGGGCACGAGAACCGACGTGGACCGCGCCGTCGCGGCGGCCCGGGAGGCGTTCGAGGGTCGCTGGGGCGAGAAGTCGCCACAGCAGCGCGCCGAGCTCCTGCACCAGATCGCCGATGTCGTCGAGGCGGAGAAGACGAGCATCGCCCGACTGGACTCGCTGGAGGTGGGCAAGCCGAACAAGCACTCGCTGCTCGTGGACAACACCATCGTCGTCGACCAGCTCAGGCACTTCGCGAGCCTGGCCCGGACCGCCGACTCGGGCCGCTGCCCGCCGTCGGGCGACGACAAGCACATCTACACGCGCCGGGAGCCCTACGGCGTCGTCGGCTGCATCAGCGCGTGGAACTTCCCGGCGATGTTCGTCGCCTGGAAGCTCGGGCCAGCACTGGCAGCGGGCAACAGCGTCGTCTACAAGCCGTCCTCGCGGGCGGCGCTGTCGACGCTCGAACTCGCCCGCGTCTTCGACCGGGTGCTCCCCGACGGGACGGTCAACGTCGTCACGGGGGCGGGCAGCGTCGTCGGCGACGCCCTCACCGGCCACGAGGACGTGGCGAAGGTCAGCCTGACGGGCTCGACCGGAGCCGGGCAGGCGGCGATGCGGAACGCCGCGAACCGGGTCGCGCCCGTCTCACTCGAACTCGGCGGCAACAACCCGAACATCGTCTTTCCGGATGCGGACATCGACGACGCCGTCGAGGGGGCGCTGGTCGCGATGCTGTTCAACCAGGGCCAGCAGTGCACGGCGGGCTCGCGGCTGTTCGTCCACGAGGACGTGCGCGACGAGTTCTGCGAGACGCTGTACGCGCGGCTGGACCAACTCGGCGTCGGCGACCCGCTCTCGCCGCTGACCGACGTGGGCCCGCTCGTCGACCACGACCACGCGGACGAGGTCCGGGGCTACGTCGAGACCGCCCGGCAGGAGGGCGCGTCGGTGCTGTACGAGGGCGAGATTCCGGATGGGATGCGGGACGCACCGTTCGTCCCACCCACGCTACTCGGCGACGTTGGCGACGACGACACGGTCGCCGTCGAGGAGGTGTTCGGGCCGGTCGCGGCGCTGTTCACGTTCGAGTCCCGCGAGGAAGTGCTCGCCCGGGCGAACGACACCGAGTACGGGCTCGCGGCGGCGGTCTGGACGACCGACCTCGACCGCGCCCACGAGGTCGCGGCCGACCTCGAGGCCGGCACCGTGTGGGTGAACACCTACAACGACCTGTTCGAACCCGCGCCGTACGGCGGCTACAAGCAGTCAGGGCTCGGCCGCGAACTCGCGGCGGAAGCCCTCGACGACTACAGCCAGACGAAGTCGGTGAAGGTGAACCACGGCGACGTGCCGAACCTGGGCTGAGGGGAGCGTTCCGGGAACGCCCTCACGGTCGACACCGGTTCGGCGGATGCGCGACCGCCCGAAAGCGACGCCACCGCCCAATTTTTACATCAATATTCATTACATTTAAGCCGGTCGCTCCCGAACCGGGGACCATGCGCGCAGTCGTATTCCAGGGTGCGGAGGAGCCCATGACAGTCGAGGACGTCGACCGCCCGTCGCCGGGCGACGACGACATCCTCGTCGAGACGGAGGCCTGTGGCATCTGCCGGTCGGACTGGCACGCCTGGCGCGGGGACTGGGAGTGGATCGGCGTGATGCCCCAGCCCGGCCTCGTGTTCGGACACGAACCCGTCGGCACGGTCGTCGAGGTCGGGGACAACGTCGACCGGTTCTCGGTCGGCGACCGGGTCACCAACCCGTTCAACCTCGGCTGTGGCGGCTGTCACCACTGCCGCGACGGCCGCGGGAACATCTGCGAGCGCTCCATCCCGATGGGGTTCGTCCCGTTCCAGACCGGCGCGTTCGCCGAGTACTACTCGGTTCGGAACGCCGATTTCAACGCCGTCTCGCTCCCCGACGAGGTCGACCCGGTCGACGTGGCCGGGCTCGGCTGTCGGTTCGCCACGGCGTTCCACGGGCTCGCCCACCGCGTCGACGTGACGCCCGGCGACTGGGTCGCGGTCCACGGCTGCGGGGGCGTCGGCCTCTCCGCGGTCCACGTCGCCGACGCGCTCGGCGCGAACGTCATCGCGGTCGACCTCTCCGCCGAGAAGCTGGAGCGCGCCCGCGACCTCGGCGCGGACCGCACCGTCGAGGTCGGCGAGGTGGACGACGTGCCACAGGCCGTCAAGAAGTTCACCGAGAGCTCGCGCGGGGCGGACGTGGCGGTGGACGCGCTCGGCATCGCCGAGACCTGCCGGAACGCGATGGACTCGCTGGGGAAGGGCGGCCAGCAGCTCCAGATCGGCATGACCACCAGCGAGGAGGGCGGCGAGGTCTCCCTGCCGGTGGACACGATGGTCACCGACGAGCGGGAGTTCTACGGCACCTACGGCATCCCACCGAACGAGTACGACGAGATATTCCGGATGATGCGGACCGGCAAGCTCGAACCCGGCCGCGTCGTCAGCGAGACCGTCTCGCTGGAGGAGGTTCCGGGCGTCGTCGAGGGGCTGGGCGACTACGAGACGGTCGGCATCCCGGTCTGCGACGGGTTCTGAACGCCGGGCGACGGCTCCGTCGCTTAAAGACACGACTCCGTCCGGGGGAACGGGTAAGGGCGAGCCGTGAGAACGACGCTCCATGGCCATCGCACTACCCAGCGAGGCGGACGAGTGGATCCAGGAGTGGCGAGAGAAGCTGAACGAGTCCGAACGCTACAGCGAGGTCGGCGAGGGCTGGGGCGTCGGCTTCGACGGCTCGTTCCTGTTCGTCATCGAGCCCGACGACACCTACGACGGCGACGCCATCCACCTCTACGTCGACCTGGAGGACGGCGAGTGCACCGCGGCCCGCATGGTCGACGGCGAGGACGCCGTGGACTGGGGGTTCGCGTTCCGCGGGAGCTACACGAACTGGAAGCGGCTCATCCACGGCGAGGCCGACCCCATCGAGGGGATGATGAGCGGCGAGTTCGACCTCGACGGGGACATGCAGAAGGTGCTCCAGTACAGCAACGCGGCGGTCGTGATGACCGAGAACGCCGGCGCGGTCGACACCGAGTTCGAGTACTGACCCCACCCGAACCCTTTCCTGCCGACCCTCCGAACGACCGCACCATGAAGTCCGTGGGGTTGCGTATCGAGCCGGAGGACGGGTCGTTCCCGGGTGTCGATTCGTCGCTGGCGGCGCTGCCGGACGTGCGTCGGGATGGGCTGTCCGTCCTCGACCGGCTGGGTGACGGCACCTACGCCATGCTGTACCGTGTCGTCGGTGGCGACGGCGACCAGCTGCGCGGCGTCCTCGCCGACCACGAGGAGGTGCTCGAGTTCGACGTGGTCGACGCGGGCGACCGACGTCACTACGTCTTCGTGAACGTCCTCGCGCGCGAGTCGGTCGACGCACTGCTCGACGTGGTCGAGGCGCACCGCCTCCTGCTCGACCCGCCGTTCCACGTCACCCCCGACGGGCTGCGCGTCACGGTCTCGGGTGACCCCGAGTCGCTCCGCGAGGCGTTCGCAGACGTCGACGCGCTGGACGTCTCCATCGAAGTCGAGTGGACCGGCGGCTTCCGACCCGAGGAGCCGGCGGCGCTGACCCGGCTCACCGACCGCCAGCGCGAGGCCCTTCGCGTGGCCCACCGGCTCGGCTTCTACGAGACGCCACGCGAGGCCTCCTACGAGGAGATCGGTGCCGAGCTCGACTGTGCGCCCTCGACCGCGAACGAGCTCCTGCGGCGGGCCGAGGCGTGCGTCGTGGACGCGCTGCTCGACGGCTGAGTTCGCCGATTCCGTCGAAGCCCGATAGAGGCATCGAAACTGCTGCTGGCACCTGTTTTAGACACATCTAACTTTGAGTATAGAAAGCAACTATTATAAACTGTGGGCCTACTAATCTACGGTATGGAACGAACTGACGTCCTCACGAGCCCGCCCGGACGGTCGGGAAGTGGGGTTGGAAGGACGAGGGGTGCGCCATGACCTCGATGGGTTACGGAGCGGCGCAGTCACTCACCGCACAGCTGGAACAGGACCTCGCGAGCACCATCGACGTCGCGCCCTCCGTCTCGCGGCGCGCCGTCCTGGGTGGCCTCAGTATCCTCGGGGGAGCGGCGCTCACCGGCGTGGGCGGTGCCCAGAGCGGCGACGGTGGCGGCGGTGGCCACGACCACCCCGACCACGGGAACTTCGGTGCCGTCGGGGAGTACGACAGCGACGAGTTCGACCCCCACGAGTTCCTCACCGAGTTCAACACCGGTGACAACGGGGACGGCGGGGACGCCGACCCCAACGAGGGGGTCTACCAGGAGAACGGTCGGACGGTCCGCGAGTTCACCCTCACGGCCGTCGACACCGAGATAGAGGTCCTGCCGGGAGTCACCTTCCCGGTCTGGACGTACAACGGACAGGTCCCCGGCCCGACGCTCCGCGTCGAAGAGGGTGACCTCGTGCGCGTCAACTTCGTCAACGGGGCCGAGGAGCACGCACACACCATCCACCCCCACCTGAAGAACCTCGACCCCGACATGGACGGCACGCCGACGAACGGGCCGGGCGTCCTCAATCCGGGCGAGTCCTTCACCTACGAGTGGCAGGCCGAGCCGATGGGCACCCACCTCTACCACTGTCACACGATGCCCCTGAAGGCGCACGTCCACCGCGGGCTGTACGGTGCGCTCATCGTCGACCCGAAGCCGGAGCGGGTCCGAGAGAACCCCCGCGACTACGTGAACTACCACGGGCCGATGACCGACGAGCTGGTCTCCGAGCTGGTCGACCGGGCGAGGAGCCGGAACATGATCAGCCACCCCGACTACGCCCCCGAGGGGTTCACCGGCGTCAACGAGATGGTGATGGTGATGAACGGCTTCGACACGAACTTCGACGGCGACAACGAGGTGTACGCCGTCAACACCCGCGGCTTCTGCTACGGCGTCGGCTCGACCGACGGCCGCGGGAACTGGGCGGCCGGCGAGACGAAGCGACCCATCCAGGTGGATAAGAACGAGCTCCAGCGCGTCCACCTCGTCAACATGATCGAGTTCGACGCCATCAACTCGTTCCACACCCACTCGCAGTTCTTCGACTACTACGACGCCGGGACGACGCTGCTCCCGACCCGCTCGAACATCGACACGGTGATGCAGTGCCAGGCGCAGCGCGGGGTGTTCGAGATGGACTACAGCGACCACGACCCGGGGCTCTACATGTTCCACGCGCACCAGTCCGAGTTCGCCGAACTCGGCTGGATGAGCTTCTTCGAGGTGGTCTGAGATGAGCGACGAACCCGAGTCCGACGGCGGTGTGGTGACACACGAGGAGAGTCCCACGGGACCGTTCGGCCTGCCGACGGTCGTTGCCGGCGTCGTCCCCATCGTGATGCTCGCGGTGCTGGTCGGCGTGTTCCTGGTGACGACGCCCCTCGCTGGGCTGCAGAGCGACGGCGAACCGCTGCCGGACGTCTCCATCGACTACACGACGGTCCCCGAGGAGGGGACGCTCGTCGTCCACGTCACGAACAACGGTGCGGCACCCGTCACCATCGACCAGCTACAGATCGACGACGCGTACTGGAACTACGAGATGTCCAGTCCGGGCGACGACAGGACGCTTCAGCCACGTGAGAGCGGGACGATACGCGTCCCGTACCACTGGTCGCCCGGCTTCGACCACCACGTCACCGTGATGACCGCGGGCGGCGCGACGTTCGGGGAGACCATCGTCGCCACCCAGCAGACGCCCGGGTTCGACTTCGACGTCGTCCTCACGCTCGCCGTCGTGGGCCTGTTCGTCGGGGTCATCCCGGTCGCCCTCGGGATGCTCTGGTTCCCCTTCCTGGAGTCCATGAGCGACCGCTGGCTGCACGCCGTCCTCGCGTTCTCGGCGGGCATCCTCGCGTTCCTCGCCGTCGACGCGGGGTTCGAGGCGTTCGAACTCGGCCGCGCCGTGCCGAGTGCGTACATGGGCGAGCTGCTCGTCGTCCTCGGCATCGTCGGCGCGATGCTCCTGCTGCAGGCGGCGATGGACTGGCAGTCCGGCGGCGGTGAGCCGTCCGGGCTCTCGCTGGCCTACGCCGCCGCGCTCGGGATCGGGCTCCACAACCTCGCGGAGGGGCTCGCCATCGGGAGCGCGTTCGCTCTGGGGCGAGCGTCGCTCGGAGCCTTCCTCATCGTCGGGTTCATGATCCACAACGTGACCGAGGGGCCGGTCGTGGTCGCCCCGCTCGCACGGTCCGAGCGGCCCGCACTCTGGCACTTCGGGGCCATCGGCCTCCTCGCGGGTGCACCCGCCATCCTCGGCGGCTGGATCGGGAACCTGTTCTTCTCGCCCCTGCTCGGCGCGCTGTTCCTCGCCATCGGCGTGGGCGCGCTCCTGCAGGTCGTCTTCGACATCGGCGGGATGATCCGCAAGCGCGGTGAGCTCCTGAGCACGACGAACTCCCTCGGGTTCCTCGTCGGCCTCGTCGTGATGTACGCGACCGACTTCTTCATCACGCTGTAGGCGACGGGCGCTCCCGCCGTCGACGCGTCTTCCCAGGCGCGACCATCCTTTATGCACCGAGAGCGCGTTCGTCTAGCCATGTCCGTCAGCTTCGACTTCTCGGGCCGTGTCGCCATCGTGACCGGCGCGTCGGGCGCGCTGGGCAGTGCCGTCGTCGAGGCGTTCCGCGACGCCGGCGCGACAGTCTGTGCCGTGGACGTGGTCGACCCGAGCGACGAGGACGCACAGCTCGACCCCGACGCCGGGACGACGTTCTACCAGGCCGACCTCACCGACGAGGCGGTGGTCGAGGCCCTCGTCGAGCAGGTTCTCGACGACCACGGCCGTCTCGACCACCTCGCGAACATCGCCGGCACGTGGCGCGGCGGCGACCACGTCGAGGAGACCGAGCTCTCGGAGTTCGACCTGCTGTGGAACGTGAACCTGAAGACGGCGTTCCTCGCGACGAAGCACGCCCTGCCGCACCTGCAGGAGTCGGCGGGGTCCATCGTCTCGGTGTCCGCGCGCTCGTCGCTGGAGGGCGGCGAGGGCGACGGCCCGTACCGCATCACGAAGGCGGGCATCCGCCTGCTCACGGAGACCGTCGCCGAGGAGAACCGCGGCACCGTGCGGGCGAACTGCGTGATGCCGTCGGTGCTCGACACGCCGATGAACCGCGAGATGATGGAGCCGAGCGACGACTGGGTCGACCCCGCCGACGCGGCGCAGGTCATGCTGTTCCTCTGCTCCGAGGCGGCGTCGCCGACGAGCGGGGCGGCGGTCCCGGTGTACGGCGAGGCCTGAGCAGCCGGCGACTCACTCCTCGCCGCCGTCGTCCGTGCCCACTCCATCTCCGAGCACGCCCGGAACCCGAACCCGGACCGTCGTCCCGTCCTCTTCGGTCTCGAACGACAGCTCGCCGCCCAGCGCGTCGACGCTCCAGCTGACGAGCCAGAGCCCGAGCCCGCTCCCGTGGTCGAGGGCTGACTCCTCCTCGCGGTGGAGCGCGTCGAGCTCGTGGTCGGGGATGCCGGGGCCGTCGTCGCGGATCTCGAAGACTGCGTCGCGGCCATCACCGGACCCGGCGGCGACGGTCTCGGCGAGTGCCACGGTGACCGCCGGCTCTCCGGGGTCGTGTTCGAGCGCGTTCTCCACGAGGTTCGCGAAGACGGTCCGGAGCAGCTCCCGGTCGGTCCGGAGCGTGAGGTCGCGGGGCACCGAGACGGTCACGGCGTCGCCACCGTTGCCGTCGTCGACCTCGGCGACGACCCCCTCGAGCAGCTCGCGGACGGCAACCGCCTCGACGGTCACGTCCCGGTCCATCGTGCGCTCGATGTCGCGGGCCTTCTCGCCGAGGGCGAGCAGGCCGGCGGTCTCGTCCGCCGCGGTCCCGAGCATCGCCTCCAGCTCCGGGTCGTCCGTTCGTGCGAGCACCTCGCCGAGGTAGCCCTGCACGACGGTCAGGTCGTTCCGGAGGTTGTGCCGGAGGACGCGGTTCAGGACGGCGAGACGCTGCTTGCGGGCGAGTTCGTCGGTCACGTCCTGCAGGACGACGGTATAGCCGAGCGTGGCGTCGCCGGGGCCGGTCAGCGCGGTCACGACGACGGTGAACGTGAGGCGTTCGCCGTCGGCGTACGTGCTCACGCGGCGCTCCCCCGCCGCCTCGGCCGTGGCGTCGATGTCGAGGTGGTCGTCGAGCGGGTCGGTGAGCGCGGCACGCTTGTCGGCCCCGAGCAGCGACTCGGCGGCCGGGTTGAGCGTGACGATGCGGTTGTCGCCATCGACGACGACGACCGGGTTCCCGAGGTCGTCGATGGCGGCGCGTTCGCCCGTCCGGCGCGTCGCGGGGTTGAGCGCGAACATCTCACTGCGGAAGAGGGCGTACATGTCCAGCGCGACGTGGGGGATGAACGCGACGGCGACGAAGTTGAGTTCGGGGTACGGGCCGAGTTCGAGCAGCCACAGGCCCACGGCGACCAGCGGCGGAATGGGCGTGAGCGCGATGGCGATGGCCTGTGTCCGGTAGAGCGGGCCGTAGCTGAGGACGGTGTCGATGAGGAGGAAGATGGCGACGGTCAGCACCGCCGCAAGCAGCACGAACTGGAGGTAGATGGGGAGCCCGATGGCGTAGTCGGCCGACGCGACGCCCTCGGTCGGGACGACGGTGAACGACCGCCAGGCGAGCCCGTGGAGCGGGTTCGTGAGGACGAGCGCGCTGAAGGCCACGGCGTCGGCGACCAGCAGCCCGAACCACGTGCTCCGGAGGGCGTGTCCCCGGCCGGTGTACTCGAACGCGAAGGCGACGTAGCCCACGACGACGACGGCCGCACCGACCCAGAACAGCGACTCCAGCACCTCCCGGGTTACCTGGTCGTAGACGAGCATGGCGACGGCCTGCGAGAAGCAGAGGAGCACCTGGCCCGCGATGACGACGAGGAACGAGCGGCCGCCGGGCTTGTCCGCAAAGCGCAGGACGTAGCCGAAGAAGGCGAGGTTCACCACGCCCGCCAGCAGGGCGAGGGCGGCGGGCCAGGCGAACGTACTCATTCCCCGCAGCTTTCACTTGCATCCACTTGCGGGTTCCGGCCTCGGATGGTGGTGCGGGGCGACGACGGCTGCCTGCGACCGTCGGCAGCAGCGTCGACCGCCAGCGTTTTCGACGGGACGCACCTACCGGACACCGATGCTCGCGTACCACGCCCTGTTCGTCGCGCTCGTCGTCGGGACGGAGCTGTTCTTCGCCGGCCTCTCGATAGTCAACGTCCGGTACGGCGCACGGACGGCCCGCGCTCGCTCGGACTGGATGCGCGAGACGCTCGGCGTCGAGGACGTGGCGTCGGTGCTCGACTACCAGCGCGCCCGCGTCGGCCTCTCGCTGCTGGAGACGGCGACGACGCTGGGGTTCCTGCTGCTCGCGCTCTACTCCGGCGTCGTGACCGACGTGGTCGTCGCCCTGACCGAGACGGGGCTGTCGCCGCTGCTCCAGGGCGTTGCCTTCGTCGTGCTGGCGCTGCTCGCGGCCCGGCTGCTCGGTGTCCCGTTCGACCTCTACAGCACGTTCGTCGTCGAGGAGGCGTTCGACTTCAACAACCAGTCGCCGACGCTCTGGGTGCGGGACTACCTGCTGGGGACCGTCCTGAGTCTCGTCATCGTCGGTGGGCTCGCCGCGGCGGTCCTCTGGTTCGTCGAGAACGTGCAGTACTGGCCGGTCGCCGGCTGGGCGCTCGTCGTCGGCTTCTCCGTGGCGATGTTGGTGCTCAAACCCCGGGTCATCGACCCGCTGTTCAACGAGTTCACGCCCGTGGAGGAGAGCGACCTCCGCGACGCCGTCGACGAGGTGTTCGAGCGCGCGGGGTTCCGCTGCGAGCAGGTGTACGAGATGGACGCCAGCAGGCGGTCGGGCCACTCGAACGCCTACTTCGTCGGCTTCGGGCGCACGAAGCGGGTCGTGCTGTACGACACGCTCGTCGAGTCGATGGAGGTCGACGAGATCCAGGTCGTGCTCGCCCACGAACTGGCCCACTGGAAGCGAAAGCACATCCCGAAGTTCGTCGCGCTCGCGGCGGTCCAGTTCGCCGTCGTCTTCGCCGCGTTGGGCTACCTCGCGGGCCAGCCGTGGGTGTTCGACCTGTTCGGGTTCCCCGCGGAGGCGACGTACGCCGGGCTGTTCGTCGCCGTCCTGCTCGTTGGCCCCGTCCTGCAGCTGAGCGCGCCGCTCCAGAACTACCTCTCGCTGGCCTACGAGCGCGAGGCCGACACCTTCGCCGTCGAGACGATGGGTGCCGACCCGATGGCCAACGCACTGGCCGCGCTCGCCGCCGACAACATGACGAACCCGTTCCCCCACCCGCTGTACGAGACGTTCCACCACGACCACCCACCCATCCCCGAGCGCATCCGGTACGTGCAGGAGATGGGGGAGGAGGCGGCCGAACCGACCGAGGAGACGCCCGGCGACGGGACGCCGTCGGCCTGAGAAGTTTACGTATCTTGTAAACCTCCCGTCTGCATCGTCTTCGGGAGCAGGGCGGGACCGGAGGTCCCGCTAGCAGCCGGCGCGGAGCGCCCGCGACGAAGCGACCGAGGGCTTGCGAGAGCGTGCTCTCGCAGTCGGCAGGGAGGCGTGAGGTGCGGTGCTGTGGGGGCGGGTCTGACAGGGACGTTCTGGCTGTTGCTGTCTCCACCCAGTCCCTTGCTGCGGGTTTTCGAGGCGTTCTCGACCCGCCCGTCCGGACCATGCCACACACATCCAGACACAGTCAGCCCGGGAACCGGCCACTTTAGTAGCTGGCTGACTGAACGTTCATTCAACGATGGGCGACACCAGCCGGTTCGCCGTTGCCGAAGACGACACGCGGGCCGCCATCATGCGGGCCACGTACGACGCCCTGACGAGTCACGGCTACGCGAACCTGACGATCCAGCGGATCGCGGACGAGTTCGAGAAGTCGAAGTCCCTCCTCTACCACCACTACGACGGCAAGGACGACCTCCTCGTGGACTTCCTGCGGTTCATGCTGGAGCACTGGGAGGCGAAGGCCGAGTGCCGCGAAGACCAGGACCCGAGAACGCGTCTCGAAGGGTTGCTCGACCGGGTCGCCGCGGTCGACCTCGACGAGGAGACCGCGGCGTTCACGGCTGCGATGGAGGAACTGCGCGGGCAGGCCCCGCACGACGCGGCCTACCGGGAGCAGTTCACGGAGCACGACCGCGCGCTGCGTGAGCGGTTCGCGACCATCGTCGAGACGGGCATCGACGACGGCGTCTTCCACGAGGCCGACCCCGAGCGCGTCGCCGAGTTCCTGCTGACGACGGTCAACGGGATTCGCATCCAGCGGGTCACCCGGGACGACACCGGCGGCGTGGCGGCGGCGCGGGCCGAACTCGATGAGTACCTCGCCACGCGGCTCTACCGGGGTGAGGCCTGATGGGCATCTTCGACGTGTTCCGCGGGCAGGACGAACTGGACCTCACCTCTGGCGGCATCGGCAAGCCGCTGTTCCTGCTCGCGCTGCCCATCGTCATCACGAACCTGCTCCAGACCGCGTACAACCTCGCGGACACGTTCTGGCTCGCGCAGCTGAACGAGACGGCGGTCGCGGCCATCACGTTCGGCTTCCCGATGGTGTTCCTGCTCATCTCGCTCGGGATGGGCCTCTCGGTGGCGGGCAGCGTCCTCGTCGCCCAGCACACCGGCGCTGATGAGGAGGCCGAGGCCGAGTACGCCGCCTCGCAGACGGTGCTGTTCGCGCTCGTCGCGTCGGCGCTGCTCGGCGTCGTCGGCTACCTCACGGTCGACGAGGTGCTGTGGTTCCTCGGTGCGCGGGGTGACGTGCTCCGGGAGGCGACGAACTACATGGAGGTGATCGCGCTCGGGATGCCGTTCATGTTCGGGTTCTTCGTGTTCATCTCGCTGATGCGGGGCTACGGCGACACGGTGACGCCGATGATCGTCATGTTCGGCACCGTCGTCCTCAACGTCGCCATCGACCCGCTGTTCATCTTCGGGTGGGGTCCCATCCCGGAGGGTCTGGGGGTGCAGGGGGCGGCCATCGCGACGGTCATCTCCCGGGCACTCGCGACCGCGGTGGGGCTCGGCATCCTCTTCCAGGGGAAACGCGGTGTCGAGATACACCTCTCGCAGATGAAGCCGGACCTGCAGTTCTTCCGGAAGATGCTGAACATCGGCCTCCCGGCGTCGGTCGAGAGCACCGGGCGCTCCATCTCGGTGAACCTGATGCTCGTCGTCGTCGCCATCTTCACCGACACGTTCGTCGCTGCCTTCGGCGTCGGCATCCGCATCTTCTCGGTCATCTTCCTGCCCGCCATCGCGGTCGGACAGGGCGTCGAGACGATGGTCGGCCAGAACATCGGGGCGGGCAAGCGCGACCGGGCCGAGCGCACCGCACACACCGCCGCCATCGCGATGTTCGTCATCCTCTCGGCGGTCGCACTGTTCGTGTTCGCGTTCACCGAGCCCATCGTCGCGCCGCTGTCGCCGAACGAGCGGGCGACCGACATCGCCGTCACCTTCCTCCGGGTCGTCGCGCCGACGTTCGGCTTCATCGGGATGATGCGCGCCTACAACGGCACGCTCCGCGGCTCGGGGAAGACGATGCTCTCCGCGGCGGTCTCCATCATGATGCTCGGCGTCATCCGG
Organism: Haloarchaeobius litoreus; assembly: GCF_024495425.1. NCBI lineage: Archaea > Methanobacteriati > Methanobacteriota > Halobacteria > Halobacteriales > Halorubellaceae > Haloarchaeobius > Haloarchaeobius litoreus. Next base: position 252,503 of record NZ_JANHJR010000001.1, read on the forward strand.
CTGCCCATCGCGTACGTGCTCTCGCGGTCCATCGAGCCGTTCGCCAGCTGGGCACCGTACGCGACGGGGCAGGCGGGCATCTGGGCCTCGTTCGTCGTCTCGAACGCGGCCGGGGCGCTCATCGCCCTCGCGCTCATCCAGCAGGGCTCCTGGCGGCACGGCGACGTGCGCGGCGGACCATCCCCCGAGGCCAGCGCCACCGACGACTGAGCACCCGACCACCGACCTATGCGAGTTCGTGCATATAACTCTGTTCTGGAACGCCGTTTTGAGCACGAACCCGAGGATTCAAGGGCTCCGTCGGCCAACCCCGACGTAATGACACACGTCATCGACGGCAACGCGGTCGCAGAAACCGTCCGGGACGACGTGCGCGCGGCCATCGACGAACTCGAGGCCGAGGGCGTCACCCCGGGGCTCGCCACGGTGCTGATGGGCGGCGACGACGGCTCGGCGACGTACGTCTCGATGAAACAGCGCGCCTGCGACGAGGTCGGCATCGACGGCACCACCGTCGAGATCGACCCCGACGCACCCGCCGAGGCGCTGTACGAGACCATCGACGAGCTCAACGCCGACCCCGACATCCACGGCATCCTCGTCCAGATGCCGCTGCCCGACCACGTCCCCAAGCGCGAGGTGCTCTCCCGGGTCGACCCGCTGAAGGACGTCGACGGCTTCCACCCCGAGAACGTCGGCCGGATGGTCTCCGGGAACTCGCGGTTCAAACCCTGTACCCCCCACGGCATCCAGAAGCTGCTCGCCTCCGCCGACGTCGACCCCGAGGGCATGGACGCGGTCGTCCTCGGCCGCTCCGAGATCGTCGGCAAGCCGATGGCGAACCTGCTCCTGCAGAAGACCGACGGCGGCAACGCCACGGTGACGGTCTGTCACTCCCGCACGCAGGACCTCGCCGAGAAGACCCGCGCCGCCGATCTCGTCGTCGCCGCCGTCGGCCGTCCCGAGATGCTCACCGGCGACATGCTGAGCGAGGGCGTGGTCGTCATCGACGTCGGCACGAACCGCGTCGACGCGGACAACGAGAAGGGCTACGAGCTCACCGGTGACGTCGACTTCAAGAGCGCCAGGGAGAAGGCCTCGGTCATCTCGCCGTCGCCCGGCGGCGTCGGCCCGATGACCATCACGATGCTGCTGTACAACACGGTGAAGGCCGCCAGCCTCCAGTCCGGCGTCGACGTCGAGCTGTAGCCGGCTTCGACCGACAATCAGGCCCAGCACCTTTCTCGCCAGGGTCGGTAGCCGTCACCATGCCCGACGAACCCCATCCACAGGTGCAGGCACTCCTGACGATGATCGACTCGCTGGACGTGCCGAAGATTCCGGAGATGACGCCGCAGGAGGCCCGCGCGACGATGGACCCGCTGTTCGCCCGGGCCGCCGGAGAAGAGCCGGTCGGCGCGGTCGAGAACCGGACCATCGACGGCCCCGGCGGCGACCTCCCGGTTCGCATCTACCGACCCGAGGGCGAGGGACCCCATCCGACGCTCGTCTTCTTCCACGGCGGCGGCTTCGTCATCGGCACCCTCGACACCCACGACGCGGTCTGTCGCGCACTGACGAACGAGGCCGAGGCCGTCGTCGTCTCCGTGGACTACCGCCTCGCGCCCGAACACCCGTTCCCCGCCGCCGTCGCGGACGCCCACGCCGCAACCGAGTGGGCCAGCGACCACCTGGACGAGCTGGGCGGGAACGAGTTCCTCGCCGTCGCCGGCGACTCCGCGGGAGGCACCCTCGCCGCCGCAACCTGTCTGCTGGCACGCGACCGCGGCCCGGCCATCGACCACCAGTTCCTCGTCTACCCCGCGACAGCGGGTGACGCCGACCCCGAGGCGTTCCCCTCCCGCGCCGAGAACGCCGAGGGCTACTTCCTCGAGACCGCCGAGATGGAGTGGTTCTTCGAGCAGTACATCGACGACGAGTTCGACGCGTACAATCCGCTCGCGTTCCCGCTGCAGGCGCGTGACCTCTCAGGGTTGCCGCCCGCCCTCGTCATCACGGCGGGCTTCGACCCCCTGCGGGACGAGGGCCGGGCGTACGCCGAGCAGCTCGACGAGGCCGGCGTCGACACCACCTACCGCGAGTTCGAGGACATGGTCCACGGCTTCGTCTCCATGCTCGGCGACGTGGGCGTCGACACCGCACGCGTCGGCATCGAGGAGATCGCGGCCGAACTGGACGCCCGGGACGCCTGAGTCCGGGAATCAGTCGTCGGCCAGCCGGTCCTGCGCCCGCGACAGCGCCACCTCGTCGCCGTCTTTGACGTAGGCGACGACCTCTCGGAGTGCCTCGACGAGCGCGTCGGCCTCCCGCGGCGGCACGTCGCCCTCCAGCGCCCGGACTCGCTTCACCCGTTCGTCGAGCGAGGCCAGCAGCTTCGTCGCCGGCCGGTCCGGCTCCACGTCGTTCGCGGCCAGCCAGTCCCGCAGTTCGCGGCGGTACTCCCGCACCGCGTCCGCGGCGGCGAGCCCGCGCGCCTCGCGCAGCGAGTCGGGCACGTCCGCGGGCTCCGGCCGGCCCTGCGTGTCTCCACGGAGCAGCCGCAGCAGGTACCACTCCTCGTCGTCGTCCGGGTCGAACGACCGGTCCACGAGGTCCGCGACGTGGCGCAGCTCGCCCGCCACGAGGTAGTCGTCGTCCAGGTCGCGGAGCTCCCCGGCCGCGACGAATCCACGCTTGCGCTGGTACGTGCGCACCGTCTCCGCGACCGACTTCAGCGCCTCGTCCTCCGGCTCGTTCTCGAAGCGCTCGCGTGCCTCCGTGAGGTCGAACTCGACCGACTGGGTCGTGTGCAGCTTCCGGTCGTCGTCCACGCCCACGCTGTGCAGGCTCCCGCACTCCGGACACGAGACGCTCCCGGTCTCGTAGTACGACCACCGCGTCCCGCAGTCCTTGCACTCGCGCTCGCCCCGGATCTCCATGTTGTGCGTGTGTTCGAGTGTCTGGGGGAAAGGTTGTCGGGTTCTGGTGTCGTGAGTCGTGTGCTTCGATGCTGGAGGGATGCGATCGGGTGCGAACAGCCAGAAAGCCCCGGCGTCCTCGTCGGCCGCGACTGCCGAGACTCCTCCGTCGTCTCGCTGCCCTCCGCTCACACCGTCTCGCCAGCCGCGCGCCGGAGTGGCGGTGAAACCGCGCGCCGGAGTGACGATGATACCGCACGACGAAGACAGCTGTTCTGCCGACAATCGCGGTCGTACAGCCGAACCTGCACGACCACCACGTTCAAGCCGGACGACCCCGAAGGGGGAGGTACGATGTCCACGGAGACACCCGAGGATAGAGGAAGTCGCACAGAAGCGGCTGGTCGAGAAATTCTCCCACGGAACTGACACCCCGACGGTCGTCCGCACGGACGACGGACTGCGTCTCGCAGTCGACGGAGAGAGCACCGTTCTCACACAGGAATCCGCCGCGGAGCTACGCGACCAGCTCGCGGAGGCACTGACACGGACCCACGAGTTCGTCCACACGACCGGCACGCACCGGGAGGACGGCAGCTACGTCGTCGCCCGACGCGGGGCGGACTCGGCGGGCCACAGCAAGGTGTTCGAGCGCGTCGACGCGCTGGAGCGCCTGTACGACCGCCTGCCGGACAGCTTCACCGCCGAGGACGTGGGTCGGACCGGCCTGACCGGCGGCCGGCGGCACATGCTCGTCTGGCACTTCGCCGAGCACCCGGGCTTCGACTGCGAGCTCGTCTCGCGCCAGCCACTCACCGTCGAGAAGCACGGGGAAGGGGGTGAGAGAAGCGTGGCCGAAACGCACCTCGCCGCGCTGCCGGCGGACTGACGGCACGAACTGGCGGCGTGCTGGTCCGACGCCGCAGCCCCCTGGCTGCAGGGGACGCCCCTGCCGCGAGTGACGCCTGCCGCGGACCGCAGCCTTTTGCCCCGGGCCGACACAGTGGCGGCCATGCAGCCACGGCCATCCACGTTCTCCATCGCGGCCCGCGACCCCGAGACGGGCGCGGTCGGCGTCGCCGTCCAGTCGAAGTTCGTCGGCGTCGGGGCGGTCGTCCCGTTCGTCAGCGCCGACGCGGGCGCGGTCGCCACACAGAGCTTCGCGAACGTCGCCTACGGTCCGGACGGGCTGGACCTGCTGCGCGAGGGCCACTCCGCGCAGGAGGCCGTCGACGAACTGACCAGCAGCGACGACGAGGCCCCGCAGCGACAGGTCGGCATCGTCGAGGCCCCCGGCGGGGACACCGCCGAGCGCGAGGACAGCGTCGCCGCGTTCTCCGGCGACGAGTGCTTCGACGTCTACGGCGACGTCCAGGGCACCCACTACACCGTGCAGGGGAACATCCTCGAGAACCGGGAGACGCTGACCGCGATGGCCGAGACGTTCGAGGAAGCCGACGGCGGCCTCCCCGAGCGCATGATCGCCGCGCTCCACGCCGGCAACGACGCCGGCGGCGACTCCCGGGGTGAGCAGTCCGCCGCGCTCTACGTCGCCAGGCACGAGGGCGGCTACGACGGGAAGAACGACCGCTGGGTCGACGTGCGCGTCGACGACCACGAGCACCCAATCGACGAACTGGAACGGGTGTTCCGGCTCTACGACATCACGCTGCTCGCCCGCGAGGAGCCCGACGATACCCGCGAGCTGTCGGGCGAGACGGCCGAGGCGGTCGCGGAGACGCTCGCCGACCTCGGGTTCTACGACGGTACGCCCGACGGCGAGTTCGGCGACGGCGAGCGCGACGCGCTGGAGGATTTCCGGGGCATGAACAACTTCGAGAACCACAGCGTCGCGACCCTGGAGGACGCGCTGGCGAGAGGCTGGGACGACGCCGACGGCGAGGGCGAAGCCCGGATGGTGGACGCCATCTGGCACGGGCTGCAACGGCTGGAGCGGAAGTAGCGCGGCGGCGGAATCGGTTCCTCAGCGTTTCTCCAGCGCGAGGTTGACGTTGTGGTCCCACTCGCCGGCCCCCCGGCGCACGTCCGCCACCCGCCAGTCGGTTCCGACGGTCAGCTCGCGCAGCTGCCCAGGGGTGAACAGCCGGTAGAGCCACGGCTCACCGAGGCTGCCGGCGTACTCGAACTGGAGCACGCGGTACGCCCTGCCCGGGGTCGCGTCCTCGTAGAAGTCCAGCATCTCCCGGGTGCGGTCGTGCTCCGGGTCGAAGCAGTCGAGGACGGCGGTCGCGTCGGGAGTCGTGACGTACGCGAGGTCGGCGAGGAACTCCCTGACCCCTGCCTCGGAGCGGGCGAGGCTCAGCTGGGTACCGACCGCGAGCGCGGACCGGAACCGGTCCCGGTCGAACGACTCGCGGAGCGCGAACATGTCGCCGACGCGGGCGTCCCGCACGCCCCGGTCGCGCATCACCTCGACGAGCGACGCGCTGTGGTCGATGGCGACCGTCTCGAACTGCTCCTGGAAGTAGAGCGCGTGCCGCCCGCCGCCAGCACCCATGTCGAGCAGCGGGCCGTCCAGCCAGGACTCGAACCAGTCGCCGGCCGCACCCTCGGGCTCCCACTCGTCGAGGTAGACCGCCTCGACTCCGGCCTCGCGGGTCTCCTCGCCGTTCCGGTACAGGAGCGGTCCGTCCATCTCGTCGAAGTGGCAGTCGTGGATGGCCTCGGCGAACGGGTCCGACATGGTGTCTCGAGCGTCGACCGTCCGGGTGAAAAAGGACCCGCGTGTTCGTGACCGGTTCACACGGACGGCGGATGCTCGCTAACGACACGCTTTTTGCCGTCACGGAGCCACCAGAGAGTAATGAGCACGGAGACGGACCCGACGAACTCGGACGCGTTCGAGGCGGTCTGCGAGACGCTCGTCGAGGGCATCCTCGCGGGCGACATCGAGCGCGACGACGTCGAGTCCGCGAAGCTCGCGGCCTGCTCCGAGCACAGCGCGCCGAAGGTGCCGAAGAACTCGGAGATACTCGACTACGCACCCCAGGACCGCCGCGAGGAGCTGGAGGCCGTGCTCCGGCGCAAACCCGTCAGAACGGCGTCGGGCGTCTCGCCGGTCGCCATCATGACCTCGCCGCACATGTGCCCGCACGGGAAGTGCCTCTACTGCCCGGGCGGGCCGGCGTCGGAGTTCGACAGCTCGCAGAGCTACACCGGCCACGAGCCGGCGGCGGCCCGCGGCGAGCAGAACGACTACGACCCCTACGGGCAGGTAACCCTGCGGCTGGAGCAGCTGCGGGAGATCGGCCACCCCGTCGACAAGGTCGAGCTCATCCTCATGGGCGGGACGATGACGGCGCGTTCGCACGACTACCAGGAGTGGTTCGTCAAGCGCGCGCTGGAGGCGATGAACGACTTCGACGTGGACAAAGAGCCCGCGCCCGCGGAGGGCGAGAGCTTCGCGCAGGACCCCGACGAGTACGAGTTCAGGTACCTGGAGGACGTCATCGCCGAGAACGAGACGGCGGACGTGCGCAACATCGGGACGACGTTCGAGACGAAGCCGGACTGGTGCGACCCCGAGCAGATCGACCGGATGCTCGACCTCGGCGGGACGAAGGTCGAGGTCGGGGTGCAGACCACCTTCGAGCGCATCAACCGCGAGATGCACCGCGGCCACGGCGTGCAGGCGAGCGTCGACGCGAACCGCCGGCTCCGGGACGCGGCGTTCAAGGTCGGCTTCCACATGATGCCCGGCCAGCCCGGCATGTCGCAGGCGATGTGCCTGGAGGACTTCCGGCGTATCTTCGAGGAGGAGCAGTGGAAGCCCGACTACCTGAAGATCTACCCGACGCTCGTGGTGCGCGGCACGAGAGTCTACGACTCGTGGTACCGCGACGAGTACGACCCCCTGACGAACGAGGAGGCCGCCGAACTGGTCGCCGAGGCGCTGTCGATGGTGCCGAAGTACACCCGCGTCCAGCGCGTCCAGCGCGACATCCCCGCCGACTTCATCGACGCCGGCGTCTGGAAGTCGAACCTCCGCCAGCTCGCCTGGCAGAAGATGGACGAGCACGGCTGGGACTGCCACTGCATCCGCTGTCGCGAGGCCGGGATGAACGACGAGGAGCCCGGGGACGTCACGCTCGACACCATCACCTACCAGGCCGGCGGCGGCACGGAGCACTTCATCAGCTTCGAGGACCGCGAGCAGGACCTGCTCGTGGGGTTCTGTCGGCTGCGGTTCCCGAACGACCCGGTACGCCGCGAACTCGAGGACGCCGCGCTCGTCCGCGAACTCCACGTCTACGGCAACCAGGTGGCTGTCGGCCAGTCGGGGGCGGACGGCGACCAGCAGCATCGTGGTTACGGTCGCCGACTGCTCGCCGAAGCCGAGCGTCGCGCCCGCGAGGCCGGGTACCGGAAGCTGTCGGTCATCTCCGGCATCGGCGTCAGACAGTACTATCGAGAGAAGCTCGGCTACCACCAGGACGGGCCGTACGTGAGCAAGCGGCTGTAGTCCGTGTGCACCGGGCGTTGGCCTCGAGTAGACACGAGACTGTCACGTGGGGACGGCCACGAACCGGACATGGGCGGGTTCCAGTCGCTGTTCTACGGCACGCTCGCGAGAATCGTCGGCGTGGCGTCGCGTTCGCCGGGCTCGCGCTCCTCGTCGGTTGGTGATCTGGGCCCGTCGCTACTCCGCCATCAGTTCCAGAATCTCCTCTCGCTCCCGGCACTCCGGCAGGAGTTCGCGGTCGAACACGCCCGTTGCCCGCGTGACGCCGGGGTGGTCGATGCGCTCGCGCTCGACGGTGAGCGAGCCGCCGACGCGGTGGCCGACGAACTGTGCGAGCGGGAGCGTGACGCTCGCGCCGTTCCGATACTGGAACTCGAAGCGACCGGCGTAGAGCAGGTCGGTGAGTTCGATCTCGAGGCCGGTCTCCTCGCGGGCCTCCATGTGGACGGTCTCCTCGGGCGTCTGGCCGGCTTCGATGGCACCGCCCGGCGGCTCCCAGTGACCGGAGGGGTTGTAGACGAGCACCGTCTCCTCGCGGGCGTCGGTGTAGAACACGACGACGGAGGCGATACCGGCGAGGCGTTCGAGCTGGCCGTCGACGTTCTCGGGCGGTTCCGCCGGGTCGTGGTGGCGTGGTCCGTACTCGAACGGTTCGACGCTGCGGTCGGTGTCCCACCGCTCCCGCAGGTCGGCGAGGACGCGGTCGGTCCGTTCGGCGACACGTTCGCGGACCGCGGGCCAGTCGTCGGTCATCGCCGTTCCGGTACTCGTTTCAGTTATTTATCAATTGTGTGCGGAACGACCGTGAGGGTTGTCCACACACCTCCGGGGCGACGGCCGGTTGGGGGACCTCGGGGGGTGGTCGTCGGCCGACGACGGAGGAACCGGCATCGTCTGGTGCGAACTGGAGGACTGAAACCCCCGGGCGATGTGGACTGGGTATGGACAGGACGGTGTCGAGCGACCGACTCCGGGAGCGGTTCGACGAGTTCAACGAGATCGGCGCGACCGACCGCGGCGGGGTGAACCGGCCGTCGCTCTCGGACGCGAACCGGCGGGCCCGGGACACGCTGGTCGAGTGGTTCGAGGCGGCAGGCCTCGCAGTCACCGTCGACGAACTCGGGAACATCTTCGGGCGGCGGCCCGGGCGGAACGCCGACCTGCCGCCGGTGCTCGTCGGCTCGCACGTCGACAGCCAGTTCAACGGCGGGCGGTACGACGGCGTCATCGGTGTCCTCGGCGGGCTGGAGATCGTCGAGACGCTGAACGACGCGGGAATCGAGACCGAGCGCCCCATCGAGGTCGTCGCCTGGAGCAACGAGGAGGGCGTGCGCTTCCAGCCGGACATGCTCGGCAGCGGCGCGTTCGCGGGCAAGTTCGACGTGGAGTTCGCCTACGACCTGACCGACAAGGAGGGGAACCGCTTCGGCGACGAACTCGAACGCATCGGCTACCGAGGCGACGCGCCGTGCGAGCCCCGCGACCTCCACTGCTACCTCGAACTCCACGTCGAACAGGGGCCGAAACTGGAGGCGGCCGGCCACAGCGTCGGCGTCGTCGAGGGCGTCTACGGCTTCGTCTGGTTCGACGCGGCCTTCGAGGGAGCAGCAGACCACGCTGGCCCGACGCCGATGCACCAGCGCCACGACGCGCTCGTCGCGACGAGCGACGTGGTCGAGGCGGTCCGGCGCATCGCCGGCACGGGTGGCGAGGACCTCGTCGGAACCGTGGGTTCGGTCGACGTCTCCCCGAACGCCATCAACGTCATCCCCGAACGGGTCGACTTCACCGTCGATCTCCGTTCGTACGACGACGATGTCGTCGACCAGGCGGCCGAGAAGGTCCAGCGGGAGATCGCCCACGCGGCCGGCCGGGAGGGCGTCGACCCGGAGTGCGAGGAGGTCATGCGCATCGAGTCGCAGTCCTTCGACGACGACCTCGTCGAGACGGTCGCCGACGCGGCCGACGACCTTGGTGCGGCGTACACCCGGCTGGTCAGCGGCGCGGGCCACGACGCGAGCTACCTCAATCGTGTCTGTCCGACCGCGATGGTGTTCGTCCCGAGCGTCGACGGCGTCAGCCACACCGAGGGCGAGTTCACCGAGTGGGAGGACGTCGTCGCCGGGACGAACGTGCTGCTGCACGCGGTGCTGGCGCAGGCGAGCGAGGCGGCGGACGTGGAGTGAGTGCGGAGCCGCTATCAGGGACGCGACGACTCGAAGAAGTCGGTGAGTTCGTCCCACGCGACCAGTACCAGCCCGAGGGCGACCGTTCCGGCGACGAGCTGGAGGACGGTCGTGTTCATCGAGTCGCCGGCGAGGGAGCAGTAGACCCCGTAGGCCGTCAGCGAGACGACGGCGAGGCCGACGGTCACCACGCCGAGCACGCGGGCGGGAAGCGGAATCAGCGAGCCGCCGTCGCCGGGGCTCGTCATCGGGCCGTACATCTTCGTTCCCATTGACACGACTTGGCAACAAAGACCTTTCGACACTGTCACGCACGAACGACAGGCCCTTACCCCCGCCACGAAAAATCGGGGGCATGGAACCGAAGCGCGAACTGACCAGCGTCGACCTCGCCGCGCTCGTCTCCGAGCTGAACGCTTACAGGGGGGCGAAGCTCGACAAGGCGTACCTCTACGGCGACGACCTGGTCAGGCTGAAGCTGCGCGACTACGACCGGGGTCGCGTCGAACTCATCCTGGAGGTCGGCGACGTCATGCGTGCCCACGTCGCCGCGCCGACGCACGTCCCCGACGCACCCGGGCGGCCGCCGAACTTCGCGATGATGCTGCGGAACCGGCTCTCCGGCGCGGACTTCGAGGGCGTGGAGCAGTACGAGTTCGACCGCATCCTCGAGTTCGAGTTCTCCCGCGAGGACGGCGACACGAAGATAATCGTCGAGCTGTTCGGCCACGGCAACGTCGCGGTCTGCGACGGGACGTACGAGGTCATCGACTGTCTCGACACGGTGCGACTCAAGTCCCGGACCGTCGCACCCGGGTCGACCTACGGCTTCCCGGAGTCCCGCATCAACCCCCTCACCGTCGACTACGAGGGCTTCGCGCACACGATGGACGACTCCGACACCGACGTGGTCCGCACGCTCGCGACCCAGCTGAACTGGGGCGGGCTCTGGGCCGAGGAGCTCTGTACGCGTGCCGGCGTCGAGAAGACGCTCGACATCGCCGACGCGACCGACGAGGAGTACCGGAAGGTGTACGACACCGTCCAGCGCCTCGCCGAGTGGCTCTCGTCGGCCGACCTCGACCCGCGGGTGTACTACGAGGTCGACGAGGGTGCGGACGAGGACGATGGCGAGGACGACGTCGGGACCGGTGACGACGTCCGCAACGTCGTCGACGTGACCCCCGTACCGCTGGAGGAGCACGAGATGGACGATGCGCTCGCCAGCGACGCCTACGAGACGTTCAACGGCGCGGTCGACGACTACTTCTACGAGCTCGACCGCAGCGACGACGACAAGAGCGAGCCGGTCGGCGACACCGGCCCTGACTTCCAGGAGCAGATCGAGAAGCACGAGCGCATCATCGAACAGCAGGAGGGCGCGATTCAGGGCTTCGAGGAGCAGGCCGAGGAGGAGCGCGAGAAGGCCGAACTGCTCTACGGCAACTACGGGCTCGTCGACGAGGTCATCTCGACGGTCCAGCAGGCCCGCGAGAACGACGTGCCCTGGGACGATATCGCCGAGACGTTCGAGTCCGGCGCGGAGCAGGGCATCCCCGAGGCCGAGGCGGTCGTCGACGTCGATGGCTCCGAGGGGACGGTGACCCTCGAACTCGACGGCACGCGCGTCGCCGTCGACGTGGCAGACGGCGTCGAGAAGAACGCCGACCGGCTGTACACCGAGGCCAAGCGCATCGAGGGCAAGAAGGAGGGTGCGATGGCGGCCATCGAGGACACCCGCGAGGAGCTGGCGGAGATACAGGAGCGCAAGGCGGCGTACGAGGAGCGCGACGAGGAGGACGACGTGGACGGCGACGACGAGGAGTACGAGGTCGACTGGCTCGCACGCTCCTCCATCCCCATCCGCCGCGACGAGAAGTGGTTCGAGCGGTTCCGCTGGTTCCACACAAGCACGGGCTACCTCGTCATCGGCGGCCGAGACGCCGACCAGAACGAGGAGCTCGTCAAGAAGTACGTCGAGGGCGGCGACAAGGTGTTCCACACGCAGGCCCACGGCGGCCCCGTCACCGTGCTGAAGGCGACGGACCCGAGCGAGCCCTCCCGCGAGGTCGACTTCGACGACGAGACGCTGGAACAGGCGGCCCAGTTCGCGGTCACCTACTCCTCGGTCTGGAAGGACGGCCGCTACGCCGACGACGTGTACATGGTCGACGCCGACCAGGTGTCGAAGACCCCCGAGAGCGGCGAGTTCCTGGAGAAGGGCGGCTTCGCCATCCGCGGCGACCGGACCTACTTCCGTGACACGCCGGTCGGCTGCGAGGTCGGCATCCAGTGCGAACCCTCGACCAGAGTGATCGGCGGCCCGCCGGCGGCCATCGAGGACCGCGTGGAGACCAGCATGCAGGTCGAGCCGGGCCGGTACGCCCAGGGCGACGTGGCCAAGCGCATCTACCGCGAGTTCCGCGAGCGATTCAACGACACGTCGTTCGTCCGCAAGGTCGCCAGCCCGGACCGCATCCAGCACTTCCTGCCGCCGGGCGGGAGCCGCATCGTGGAGGAGTGATGGCCGTGCGGGCCGAGATTCGCACGAGGGGGACGCGTGGTCGCTGAAGCCTTCCTCTACCCGTTCCGCGACGAGGCGGACCGGTCGGCCCTCGCCGTGCTGTTCGCCTGCGGACTCGGCACCGCCATCGCGGGTCAGCTCGCCGTCGCGCTCTACCCGGCGACGCCGTGGCTCGTGCCCGCGCTCGTCACCCCACTTCCACTCGTCGCCTGGGCGGGCTACTGTCGCCACGTCGTCGCGGCGACCGTCGCGGACCGTGACGCCCCGCTGCCGTCGTTCGGGTCGGTCCGGGACCGGCTGCGGGACGGTCTCGTGCTCCTCGCGGTGACGCTCGCGTACCTCGCCGTGCCGGCTGGCGCGCTGCTCGTCACGGTGCAGGGGGCGACCCGCATCGACCCCGCGACCATCACGCTGGAGACCGGGACGGTCGTCCTGCTCGGCTCGACGCTGACGATGTTCGTCGCGCTCGCCGTGGGCTACGTCTACCCGGCCGTCGTCGCCCGCCGGCTCGACCGCGAGGACGCCCCGCTGTTCCACCCGGGCGGGCTGCTGTACGTCATCCGGAACCCCTCGTACCTCGTCGCCTGGGCTGCCGCGATGGTCGTCGCGTTCGTCGGCTTCGGCGTCTCCGGCCAGCTGTTCGGTGGGCGCGGCGTGCCGGGCCTGCTCGCCGGGCTCGTGGCGGTGTACGCGAGCGTGGTGGCTGCGAGGCTGGTCGGTATCGGGTACGTGCGTAGTCGATAACAGTCCAAAATCCAAAATTATTCGGTGAACCACACGACATCTCTGAGGTGTGATTCATGAGGCCGATCTTGGATACCAGTAATACGGTCATGACTCTCGGAATCATGACCTCGCAGTGTGCCATCTTCGGGAAGTTGCTATTCGAGCAGAATTATACCTCATTTTGGGTACTGGTATTTTTAATTGGACTACTGATCACCCTGTTCGGGGCACTGGTCCCACCAGAGCGAGTCGACGATCAGAGCGATTGAGCTGCCGCGGTAGCTTCCAGATACGCTCGTAGAACAGAAAGGCATGTAGCCCCGGACACCCGAATCGCCCATATGCAGGTGAAGAGCCGGGTCCGCGTCGAGGGCGGCCGCGAGCGCATCACGCTCGTGCCCGAGAGCCTCGACGACCTGTGGCACCTCCAGTACGTCCTCGAACCCGGCGACCTCGTCGCCGGCGACACCACCCGCCGCATCCAGCGCGACGACGAGGAGCTGCGCGATACGGGCGGCGAGCGCGAGCACATGCACGTCACCATCGGCGTCGAGGAGGTGGAGTTCCACAAGTTCGCGAACCGGCTGCGCGTCTCGGGGACCATCGAGGACTGCTCCCGGGAGGACCAGCTCGGGCTGCACCACACGCTCAACGTCGAGGACCACGACGAGGTCGAGGTCACGAAGCACTGGAAGGCCGACCAGCTCGACCGGCTGGAGGAGGCCGAGGAGTCCGCCGACAACCCCGACGTGGTCATCGCGACCGTCGAGGAGGGCGAGGCGCACATCCACACCCTCGCCCAGTACGGCACGGAGTCACGGGGGACGTTCACGGGGACGACCGGGAAGGGCGAGTACGCCCGCGGTCGCGACGAGCTGTTCGCCGAGCTCGCCGACGCGCTCGCGCGGATGGACGCCGACGCGTTCATCCTCGCCGGACCGGGCTTTACGAAGCAGGACGCCTTCGACCACATCGAGAAGAACCATCCCGAGGTGGCAGAGAAGATGACCGTCGTGGACACCGCCTCCGTCGGCGACCGGGGCGTGCACGAGGTGCTGAAGCGCGGCGCGGTGGAGGACGTCCAGCGCGAGACGCGCATCGCGGCCGAGGCCGACGCCATCGACGAGCTGACGAAGCGCATCGCGACCGGCCACGAGGCCGCCTACGGTCCCGAGCAGGTCCAGAAGGCGGCGGAGTACGGTGCCATCGACGAGCTCCTGATACTGGACGAGAAGCTGCGCGAGGAGCGCGGCCCTGAGGGCGAGTGGGCGATCGACGTCAACGAGCTCATCACCGACGTCGAGCGCAAGGGCGGCGAGATAACGGTTTTCTCGAGCGAGTTCGACCCGGGGCTGCAGCTCCGGAACCTCGGCGGTATCGCGGCGCTGCTGCGCTACCGGCTGGAGTGAGCCCTAGACGGTTTGGGACCAGGTTTTCACCGATGGAACGGCCATCTCACGATTGCGGTGTACAGCCGCCGGCAGTCACGGACTGCCGAGACGACGACCCCTGTCAAACGTCGATTCCGTTCCCCCCACTCTGGCCGTCGCCACACGGCCCGGGCGGCCACGACACCCCCGGCCGTCCGTCTACCGTTCGACCGGCGAGATGGTCGTCTCCACCAGCTGGACGAGCACCTCCGCGAAGCCAGTCCTGGCGCTCCAGAACGCGGTCTCGCGGTTGATGCCCGGCAGTTCCTCGTCGTCGCCGAGCACGCTCAATAGCAGGATGTCGTCGTCGCCGAGCAACGCACGGCCGGTGTGCTCGTCGTTGACGTGGTGGTCGGTCAGCGGCTCGACCGCCTCGATGCCGGGGTAGTCGTCGTACAGCGCCCGGACTGCGGGGTCCTCGCTGAAGACGACGACGGAGAGCCCGTCGTCGGCACGGTCGCGAAGCGCGGTGTCTATCTCGTCGCCGACGAGCTCGGGGGAGCGTGCGGCGAACAGCACCGACCGCTCGGCGCGCCTGATCAGGTCCGCGACGCGGTCGGAGATGCGGTCCTGCCCGCGGACCATCCAGATGTCCTCCTGCTCCTCCTCCTCGTCGCGGCCGAACTCCTCGTGGACCGTCTCGACGTAGTCGAACGCGCGGTCCGACTCGTGCTCGAACCGCTCGCGCAGCGTCGAGCGTGCCTCGTCGATGCTGACCGCGCGGTACTGGATGGGGCTCGACTGCTGGACCTCGACGAGCCCGCGGTTCTCCAGGCTCTCGGTGACGCTGTACACCTGCGAGCGTGGCACGTCGGTCACACGTGAGACGTCCCGGGCGGTGCCGGTGCCGAGCTTGTGCAGCGCGATGAACACCTTGGCCTCGTAGCTGGTGAGGCCGAGGCGTTCCAGGGACTCGATGGCGTCGTCCTCGTCGACGGTCATCAGTCGTCCCCGTCCAGCCAGCGGTCGTACAGCGATTCGAGTTCGTCACGCGTGAGCTCGCCCTCGCTCGCGAGGTCGCTGGCGCGGTCGAGCGTCGCCCGGGAAACCGGCCCGGACAGGGCCTCGCGCAGGAACGGCGTCGTCACCGTCAGCGCGTCGGGGCCGTCGAAGGTGGCCTCGCCCGCGGCCGATGAGAGCGTCGCGTCGAACGTGAGCTCCTCGCCGGCGGTCGCGCCGGTCGGGACGGTCGCCTCGTAGACCAGCGTCAGGTCGGTCGGCTCGTCGAACTCCCAGGCGACGTACAGCCGGCGGCCGACCATCGAGTGCGAGGTCGGTCTCGGCGAGAGCGTCGTGACGCGGCCGCCGGTGCCGGGGACCGTCTCGGAGAGCACGACCCGACCCTCGACGTCCTCGATGGAGAGGCTGACCTGGAAGTCGGCACCGGGTTCGGGCCGCTCGTCGGTGACCGTCCGCGTCGCCGTCGGGGTGTCGTCGTCGGTGGCGACCGCGGCGGTGCCGGCCGCGCGGGCACTCCCGACTGCGGGGGTGTCGGCTCCGTCGTCGGTCGTCTCGGCGTCCGCGAGGGCGGTGGCGTCGCCGGCGGTGGCGGTCGCCGTGTCGGCCTCGGTCACGGCGTGCAGGTCGCTCCCGTCGCCGCCGAGGTCGAGGTCGTCCGAGGGGACGGCATCCGCGGACGCGGCCGTCCCGGCGTCGCTCACCGTTCCGGTGGTGGCGTCCGTCCGTGGCTCCGCGGGCTCGACAGCACTCGCGGTGTCGGCGGTCTCCGTGGTCGCGGGCCCGTCCGTCGTCGTCTCCACGGTGGCCGGTTCGTCGCTGCCGCCGTTGGCGGCGGGCACTGCGTCGCCGGCCTCGGAGTCGTCGTCGTCGAACATCGACTCGACCTCGTCGGGGCCGAGGTAGCGGTGCCAGACGATCAGCAGGCTCGGCAGCACCAGCACGCTCGCGAGGAACGCGTAGATGATGGTGAGCGCGGTGATGACGCCGAACTGCTGGAGCGCCGGGAAGATGGCGAAGCTCAGCACGCCGAAGCCGCCGACCGTGGTGGCGGCGGAGCCCAGCAGCGCGCCGCCGGTGCCGGTGATGGTCGTGTCCATCGCCTCCCACTTGGTGTCGCGGCGGCCGAGCTCGAGGTTGAACCGCTCGGAGACGTGGATGCTGTAGGCGACGCCCAGCCCGACGGTCAGGCTTGTGATCATCCCCGTCAGGACGTTGAACGGCATCCCGATGAGGTACATCGTCCCGAGGATCCACGTCACCGAGAGGGCGACGGGTAACAGGGTGACGACCCCCAGCGTCGCGCTCCCCTCGGTGATGCGGTAAGCGATCATGAGGAATGCGAACACCGCGACGAGCGTGATGATGAGGCTCTGGATGACCGTGTCGAGGAGCTGGCCCTGGACGACCTCGTTGACGACCGGTGAGCCGGTCGCGATGACCGACACGGAGTTGCCGTCGTCCTCGATGGCGGTCGCGATGGCGCGCATCTCCTCGGTCTGCTCCGAGGTCGTCGTGCCGGCGTCTGTGGGCACGACGAGCCGCATCGCGGCGTACTCGCCGCCCCCGGTCCGGTAGATGACGTCGCCGGCCTGCTGCGGGGCGACCTCGAACAGCTGGTCGTACAGCGCCGTGACGTTCTCCTCGGGCACCCCGTCGGAACCGAGCGAGGCCCGATAGCTCTCGTTGAAGCTCTCGTTCTCCGCGGCGACCGTCTCCATGACCGTCAGCGGCGACCGGTAGGCGACCTCGCCCGTCGCCCCGACGAACGGGGTCTGGTAGGTGTCGTCGTCGCCGAGGAGCTCCTGTTGCTCGTGTAGCGCCCGCAACGTGGCGGGGTCGTCGATGCCGGTGCCGTCACCCCCTGCCTTTATAAGCACCTGTGCCTGGGAGTCCTCGCGCTGGAAGTTGTCGTTGACGTAGTCGAGGTTGGACTTCGCGGTGTACTCGCCCGGCGCGAGCGGCTCGGGCAGGTCGTACATCCAGCTCGGCGGCTCGTCCGCGATGAAGTCCTCGTTCGCGAACGAGGTATCGACCTGCGTCGCGCCCGCTGCGCCCCCGACGGAGAGCAGCAGCGCGACGAGGATGACCGCGACGGGTGCCTTCTTCGCGAGCGTCGAGCCGACCGCGAGCAGCTCGCTGAAGCGGCCGCCGCCGGTCCCGAACGCGCGCTTCTTGCGGTCCCAGCCGAGACGACCTTCGAGGAGGTCGTCGAACTCGACCTTCAGTGCGGGGATGAACGCGCCGAAGACGACGAGCGCGGCCACGATACCGAACGAGGAGACGACGCCGAACTCCTGGATGGGCGCGAGCGGGCTCGTCAGGTTCGAGAGGAACCCGATGACCGTCGTCGCCGTCACCCAGATGAGCGCGACGCCGACGCCGGCGAGCGCGTAGCTCATCGAGCCGCGCACGTCGCTCGGCGTGTCGTCGTCGAGGCGCTCCTCCCGCTGACGCATGAAGATGTGGATCGCGTAGTCGATGGACAGCCCGATGAGCAACACCGGGACCGCGATCATGATCTGGTTGAACGGGATGTCGGCGTAGCCCATGAAGCCGAACGTCCACGTCAGGACGACGCCGATGCCGAACAGCCCGAGCACGATGTCGAGGAAGTCGCGGTACGCGATGGTGAGCGTGATGAGGACGAACAGGATGGCGAGCGGGCCGACGATGGCCAGCGAGTCCTCCATCGACATGTTGATCTCGTTCGAGATGATGCCGAAGCCGAAGACGAGGTAGTCCTCGCCGGAGTCCACGTCCTGGGCGTACTCCTGCATCTCCAGCTGGGCGTCGATGGTGGTGTCGCCGACTCCTGCGCCACCGCCCATGTCGCTGCTTGACTGTGCCACCTGCTGGATGACCATCGTCCGCGCGCTGGCCTCGGTCGAGCCCGGCGTGTAGTCCTTCTCCATCAGCCGGACGGCCTGCCCGGCGAACGGCGAGTTGCCGTTCTCACCGTCGCTATCACTCAGGACGGTCGTGAGCACGGAGTCCAGCTCAGACTCGTTCATCGATTCGAGCCGTTCGCGCTGCTCGGCGAGCGTCGGCGTCGAGGCGTTCTGGAGCGCGGCCTGCTGCTCCTGGAACGCGGCGAAGTCCTCCTGCAACGTGGCACCGTGTTCCTCCAGCTGTTCGCGCTGCTCCTGGAGCTCGGCCGCGCGCTGCTGGAGCTCCGCACCCTGCTGTTCGAGTGCGCTGTACTGGCTCTGCAGCACGCCGACCGTCCCGAGCTGGTACGCCTGCTGGACCTGCGACTGGTTCGTCGCGTTCCGGATGTCCTCGCCGGCCTGCTCGAAGACGGCGTACTGCGTCTCGTTCAGCGTGACCGAGCCGTTAGGCTCGACACCCTCCCACTGTGTGCGGATGCTGGCGTTGGGCACCTGCCGGATGACGGTGAGTGCAGCCTGCAGCTGGTCGGCCGTCGCGTTCAGGTCGTCGCTGCGCTGCTGGAGCGCCGCCTGGTCCGTCTGGAGCTGCTCGAAGGCGGCCTCCAGCTCGGCCTGGTCCGACTCGAGCTGCTGCTGGCGCGACTGGAGCTGTGCGCCCTGGGCCTCCAGTTCGGCGATGCGCTCGCCCTGGATGGCCGCGATGGCGACGATGTTCGAGACGCCGATGAGGGGCCGTTCGTCGATCAGCGTCTCGTTTATCGACTCGTCGTCCCGCAGGGTCTGCTGGAACTCGATGGAGCGGAGCAGCGACTCCTGCGAGAGGACGTTCCCGTCCTCGCTCCTGACGATGACCTGCGTGGTCTGTGTCTCCTGGTCGCCGCTGGTGAAGTTCTCGCCGATGTAGGTCTGTGCCGCGGCCTCGGGCGTGTCACTCTCGAACTGACTGAGGCCGGACTCGCTGCTGACGCTGCCCGCCCCCGCGCCGAGGACGACCGTCATGACCAGCATCACCGCGATGATGACCTTACTGTACGACGTGATTCCGTCCGTGAGCTGCCTGAGCGCCTTCATTCGTCACCCTCCGTGACGAACGCGCCGGCGGCCTTCCTGTGTGTCTCGACCATAACGACAGTGGTGTTGTTATGACGCTACTAACAATCTGCCTGAGATAAAGGTGTCGCTATCCGTAGGTGAAATCGACCGCACGCCGTCGCCAGTTCACTCGATGGAGAGCGAGAGCATGTCGTCGGCGAACCGCACGTCGCCGTCGTAGTGCTCCGCGATGGACGACAGCATCGCCTCGTGCTCCCCGTTCGTGTGCGGGTAGAGATGCGTGAGGTACACCCGGCCGATCTCGTGGCCCGCTAGCGCCCGGCCCAGCTCCGACGGCGTCGGGTGGTTGTCCACGTCGACCCCGTCCGGGAACGAGCAGTCGTGCGCCAGCACGGCCGCGCCCTCCGCGAACTCGGCCAGCCCCGGGAACGCCTCGGTGTCGCCGGAGAAGACGAACGCCCCGTCGAACCTGTACGCCAGACACGGCAGCGAGTGCCGCACCTCGAACCCCTCGACGTCGAAGCCCGCGACCGAGAACTCGTGGGGACCCACCTCTCGTACCGTGAGATCCACCCGCCCGTCGAGGTAGTCGTGCACGTCCAGCAGGCCGTCGACCAGGTCCTTCGTCCCGGTGGGACCGACGACTTCGAGGTGGTCCTCGCCGGCCAGCCAGCGCGCCTTCAGCAGCGCCATGAGGTCCGAGACGTGGTCGAGGTGGTGGTGCGTGAGCAGGACCGACGAGACGCCCTCGTAGCCGACGTTCGTCCGCGCGAGCCGGTGGAGCGACCCCGCCCCGCAGTCGACCAGCAACGGCTGCTCGTCCCCCTCCAGCAGGATGCCGGTCTGGTGGCGGTCAGCCGTCGGCATCGCACTCCCCGTTCCGAGAAACGTGACGCGCATGTATGTCCTGTCGCGTGGGGTCCGTGAAATGTGTGACGCCACTCGTTCGACTTTGGTGGAGTCGACTTCGGGGACCGCTCTTGTGACCATGACCGTCGGGTTGTCCTCTGGGTCGTAGGACTCGCTGATGACGAGAATACCCAGAAAGTCCTCTCGGTCGTGGGGCCCGCTGGTGACGAGAACATCCAGAAAGCCCCGAGGCGCTCGGCGGCTGCGACTGGCGAGACTCCTCCGTCGTCTCGCTGCCCTCCGCTCGCAGGCTCGCGGAGAACTCGCTGCGGTCCTCGTTCCTGCGGTCCTTGCGTCGTCTCGCTCGCCGAGCGCCTCGCCCCTTTCAGTCCCACCCCGCACGGCACCGCAACCGCCCTCGTGCCTCCCCAGCCGATAGCGTCCCCGGAAATCGAAGATTTCCGGTGGGCTCACGAGACGCGAGCGTCTCGTGACCGCTCCTCGCTTCGCTGTCGTTCGAGAGAGCGAAGCTCTCTCGTGATGACGGGAGAGCTCTGCTCTCCCGAACCACGGTGCTCAGCCCTCGCGCGGATGGCTCGACGTGCTCCCTGCGCTCACGGGTCGCAAGCTCCCCGTTCGCAGTCGCGGTTCTCGCTCGCTAGCGCTCACTGCGAACCGCGCACCGCTCGCACAGTCTCGCCAGGCGCGCGCCACCCGGCTGTCCGGTCCACATCGACCTGCCATGACGGGGTACGCACGACTTCGCGAGTGCAAAGGCACTTGCCGGTCCGTCCCTCAGGGGGCACCAATGGACGCGAGGGCGTTGCTCGCAGACCTGGACGGGTTCGAGGGGGACCCCGACTCGGTCGCCATCGACGACGAGGACGTGTTCGAGCTGCTGGACCCCGCCGTGCAGGAGTGGTGGGTCGAGCAGTTCGGCGAGTTCGTCCCCGAGAACGGCGGCTTCTTCACGCCGCCGCAGAAGGGGGCCATCCCGCACGTGCACGCGGAGGAGAACGCCCTCATCTGTGCGCCCACGGGCAGCGGGAAGACGCTGGCGAGCTTCACCGCCATCCTCAACGAGCTGTTCGCCAGGGAGCGCGAGTCGGGGCTGGAGAACTCGGTGTACTGCCTGTACGTCTCGCCGCTGAAGAGCCTCGCGAACGACATCCACCGGAACCTCGAGGAGCCGTTGTCTGGCATCCGCGGCATCGCAGAGGAACGCGGCGAGCCGGTGGGCGAGGTGCGCCACGCCATCCGCCACGGGGACACCGACCAGTCCGAACGGCAGAAGATGCTGGCGGAGACGCCGCACGTGCTGAACACGACGCCCGAGACGTTGGCAATACTGCTGAACGCGCCGAAGTTCCGCGAGAAGCTCCGGACCGTCGAGTACGTCGTCGTCGACGAGATACACAGCCTCGCCGAGAGCAAGCGCGGGACGCACCTCTCGGTCTCGCTGGAGCGCCTGGAGGCGCTCGCGGACAGCTCGCCGACGCGCATCGGCTGTTCGGCGACCATCGACCCGCTGGCGGACGTGGCGGAGTTCCTCGTCGGGAACGACGTGCCGGCCGATCCCGAGGCGACGGACGGCGCGGGCGGCTTCACCGAGCCCGAACCCCGGGACTGCGAGATCGTGGACACCCGGTTCGCCCGCGAGTTCGACCTCCAGCTCACCTGCCCGACGGACGACCTCATCGACACCCGTCGGGACGTGGTCACCGAGCGGTTCTACGGGCAGCTGCACGACCTGATCCAGGAGCACACGAACACCCTCGTCTTCACGAACACCCGGTCGGGGGCCGAGCGCGTCCTCCATCGCCTGCGCGAACGGTTCGAGGACTACGACGAGGAGAACTCGGGCTGTCACCACGGCAGCCTCTCGAGGGAGGTCCGTGAGGGCGTCGAGTCGAAGCTCAAATCGGGCGACCTCGACGTGGTGACCTCCTCGACGAGCCTCGAACTCGGCATCGACATGCCCCACGTCGACCTCGTGGTGCAGGTCGGCTCGCCGAAATCCGTCGCCGCGTTGCTCCAGCGCGTCGGGCGGGCGGGCCACCGCGTCGGACAGACCGTGACGGGGCGGGTCGTCGCGCTCGACCGCGACGAGCTCGTCGAGTGCGCGGTGATGCTGAAGAAGGCCGACGAGGGGTTCGTCGACAGCGTGGACGTCCCCGAGCGCGCCCAGGACGTGGCCGCCCAGCAGGTGTACGGCATGGCCATCGCCGACATCAGGCCGGAGCGCGAGATACGGCGCATCCTCCGGTCGGCGTGGCCATACCGCGAGTACGGCGAGCCCGAGTGGGAGCAGCTGATGGCCTACCTCACGGCCGACTACGACGGGCTGGAGGAGAAGAACGTCTACGCCAAGATCTGGCGGGACACGAACGATTCGCCGTCGGGCGAACACCACTACGAGGAGTACCCCGTGGGCGAGCATCTCATCGGGAAACGCGGCCGGCTGGCGCGGGTCATCTACATGACGAACGTCGGCACCATCCCGGACTCGTTCACCTGCGACGTGTTCACCCGTGCCGACGACGAGTGGGTGGGCCAGCTCGACGAGTCGTACCTCGACACGCTCGAACCCGGCGACGTGTTCGTCCTCGGCGGCCAGCACTTCGAGTTCCGCTACCGGCGGGGGTCGAAGGTGTACGTCGACCCGACGAGCGCCGCACCGACCGTGCCGTCGTGGTACTCCGAGCGCCTCCCCCTCTCCTACGACCTCGGGACGGAACTGGCCGCGTTCCAGGGCGAGCTGCTCGACCGGCTCGCGGAGGGCGGCGCACCCGCCGTGCGGCACTGGCTGCGGGAGTTCCCGCTGGACGACAACACCGTCCGCGCGGTCACCCGGATGTTCGAGGAGCAGGTGGCCTACGCCGGCACGGAGAGCGTCAGCACGGGCGACCGCCTCGCCGTCGAGGAGGTCGTGGACCGGCAGGACTACGACCGCCGCTACCACGTCCACTCGACGTACGGCCGTCGGTTCAACGATGGGCTCTCCCGGCTGCTCGCGTACCGCTGTGCGCAGGCGACGAACGCGAACGTCTCCGTCAGCGTCGCCGACAACGGCTTCACGCTCTCGATGCCGCTGAACCGGAAGGTCGATTTCGTAGGCATCGTCGAGAGCCTCGACGCCGGCGAGGTCCGCCCGGACCTGCGGGCGAGCCTGCAGGGGACGGAACTGCTCCAGCGCTACTTCCGCATCGACGCGACGCGCTCGCTGATGATCCTCAAACGGTACAAGGGCTACGAGAAGTCCGCGAAGCAACAGCAGGTGTCGAGCGAGATGCTGCTCGGCTTCGCGGAGGACCTCGACGACTTCGCCGTCATCGAGGAGACCTATCGCGAGATTCTGGAGGACAAGCTGAACGTGGCCGGCGTGCAGGCGGTCGTCCGCGCCATCGGTGCCGGCCAGATACAGGTCAGCCACACCCGCGTCGAGTCGCCCACGCCGCGGGCGTTCGGTCTGGCGACACTGTCCGCCAGCGACGTGGTGCTCGCCGAGGACGAGAGCGCCGTGCTGCAGGAGTTCCACGACCGCGTCGTCGAGGCCATCGGCGACGAGGCCAGCCGCGTGGACGACCTCGCCGGCACCATCGAGTAGCCGGCGGGGCTACCCCATCATACCCGTCGAGACGACGGGGCAGTTCACCGTCGCCGCGTTGCTGTTCAGGATGTTCGCGGCGTTCGCGGACTCGAGGTCCATCACCGAGTCGAAGTCGGCGTTGTCGTAGACCGCGACCTGCCAGAGCGGCGAGTAGCCGTCGTCGCCAGGGAGCGTGGCGACCACGTTGTGGGTCTGGCTGCCCCCCATCTCGGTCATGAAGCCCGACGCGGGGCCGCCGCCGTCCATCCCCGGGTTCGTGTTGAACGTCACGAAGATGGGCGACAGCGGCACCGACCCGTCCATCGTTGTCAGCGGGGCCTCCTCGAAGGTGAAGTAGTGGACGACCTGCCCGTCGTACCAGCCCTGCACCAGCCCGGTGTCCCCGTCGCCGGCGCGCTTCGTGGCGGTCGAGCCCTCGGGGACGATGGGGCAGTTCACCAGCGTGTCGGTCTCCTCGATGCTGTAGTCGCCGTCCATCAGCGTGCTGGCGCTCGTGATGGTGTTGGCGGTGTAGTCCCCTGGCACCGTTACGCGGTGGACGTGCCAGAAGTCGTTGTAGCCGTCGTCGCCCGGGACGACGTCGACGACGTTGAGCTGGCCCTCGACCGGGGTGTCCTCGCCCTCGCGGAACAGCGCGTAGATCGGTGCCGGGCTGGTCGGCTGCACGTCGAAGTTGTAGTACTCGACCGGCTCGCCACCCGGCCCGAGTCCCCGGGTGATGAACGGTGCCTGGTCGAAGTCGATGGCCTCCCCGGGCCCGGGAAGCCCGTTCTCGTCGGAGCGCACCATGAGCGTGCCGGCGTCCTCGCTGAAGCGGTCGATGGTCGGGCGCGGTGCAGAGGCGGGGTCGGTCGGCTCCGCGTCCATCATCCCCTCGTCGGTGGTCATCTCGTCGTCGGTCATCCCGTCGTCGGTCATCCCGTCGGTCATTCCATCGTCGTCACCGCCGGCGTCGCCGCCGCCGAGACAACCGGCGATGGCCGCGAGGCCGGTCGCGCCGGTCGCCGCGAGGAACGTGCGTCGGGTGTGGTCTGGGTTCGACATCACATCCGTCCCCGACGACGAACCCGTAAAAAAGGATTTTTCGAGATTCGAGCAGAGTCTCTACAGAGTGGTTGGGAACTGGTTCTAGATTTCGGCTCGATTCAGACGGCGACGTCGGGCGTCTCGCGGTTGCCGGTCAGCCGGCCGGCGACGAACCCGAGCAGGTAGCCGTAGGCGACGTGGGTGGCGATGGACGTGACGACGAACACCGCGAGGTCTATCCCCGAGTACATGGTCCCGAAGGCGACGACGAAGCCGGTCCAGAGCACGAGCGCGAAGACGACGCCCTGTTGGGCACGGGTCGCACCCGGCAGGTACGCACCGAGCGTCGCGAACGTGAGCGGCCACGCGAGCGCGCCGGCACCGAGGAACATCGCCATCCCGAGGGCGACGTTGTCCGCACCGACACCGGCCAGTTCGGCGAGCGTCGCGAACACGCTGATCTCCGGCGCGTAGATCGCGTTCACCGCGAGCAGCACGCCCGTCATGACGGTCGTGCCGACGATGCCGCCGGCGACCGCGCCCATCGCGGCCCGGAGCTCGTCGTCCCGTTCGGCCGTTCGGTCGAACTGGTCGTTATCCTCTTCTGCACCCGAGTGACTGCTTGCCATGTCACGACGTACCACCGCCATCGTCATAAACGATTGGCCGACGGGCCGAAGGTGTTCGCGACGGACTTTTTCCCGGGGAACGGCCGGCTCAGCCGATGACGCGCTGAACGACGTCGAACGCGTCGGCACGGTCGAGGAACGCGGGGAGCCCGAGGATGGCCGCGACCGTCGCCACCCCGACGACGAACTGCGCGGGACGGTTGGTCTCCAGCGCGACTCGCACGGCGACCAGGACGACCGCCAGGACGATACCGACGGCGAGCAGGAACGCCCCCTCGGCACGCTCGCGGTGGGCCGGAATGGGCTGTATCGTCCGGCAGGCCCAGACGCCGCCGAGGGAGGAGCCGAGCACGGCGACCGTCTGTGGGTCCGCGTCGGAGACGACGACGGCCGGCACGGCGACGACCGCCCCGAGCCCGTAGCCGACCGCGGGCCGGTCGCGCCAGAGCCGGTGGCCGAGGGCGAGGACGAGCACTCCGAGCGCCGCCCCGACGAGCACGTCGCCGAGGTAGTGGACGCCGAGGACGACCCGCGAGAGCCCGACCGACACGGCGAGCAGTCCGGCTGCGAGCGCCTTCGGCGGCTCCTCGAACCAGTCGAACTCCAGTGCGAGCCCGCCGTAGACGACGACCCCGGCGATGGCGTGACCGCTCGGGAAGCCGTAGCCGTCCTCCGCGACGAGCATGACCGACTCGGGTGGGCGCGGCATGGCGAAGAGCTCCTTCAGGAACAGCACGAGCGCGAACGCGAGAAAGGCGTACCCGACGACCGTCGCGGTCTCCTCGCGGCGGTAGCCCCAGTAGACGAGCGCCAGCAGCACCGTCAGCAGGCCGGGGTTGCCGAGCGCCGTCACGCCTGCGTACACGTCGACGAGCCCGTTCGGAAACGCCATCCGAATCGTCTCGCTCGCGGCCTCCAGTCGAACCATACCTTGCACGTTGAACGGCCCTGAACTGAACGCTTTCGCTTCAGCGGTCGGCCCAGTCGACCATCCGGGCGTACACGTCGTCGGTCGCGAGCGTCTCGCTGTCGCCGACGAGGACGAGCGAGCGCTTCGCCCGCGTCAGCGCGACGTTCACCCGGCGGTAGTCCTCGAAGATGGGACTGTCGAGGTCGCCAGAGGCGACGAAGGAGACGACGATGACCTCCTTGGCGGAGCCCTGGAAGCGGTCGACCGTGTCGACGGCGACGCCGACGGGCACGTCCCGGGTTATCTCGGCGACCTGCGCCCGGAAGGGTGCGATGACGCCGATGTCCTCGGGTTCCAGCCCGGCTTCGAGGTAGGCGTCGACGACCCGTCGGACCTCGGCTGCTTCGACGGCATCGGTGTGGCGGCCGTCGTCGCCCGGCGTGTCGACCATCGAGACGCCGTCACGCAGCGAGTCGGGCAGCGCCCCCACGTCGACGTGGTCGAGGTCGGCGAGCGACCGGGCAGCCACTTCGCCCGTCGCGGGCCGTAGCTGGCCGTCGTAGAACTCCCGCGAGGGGAACGCCTGGATGCGCTGGGACATCCGGTACTGACGGTCGAGCAGCACGCCCGCCTCGGGATGGGTGTTCATCATGCGCTCGAACAGCGACCGCGACAGGTCGGTGTCGGCGCGGACGACCGGTGGGAGCTGCTGGTGGTCGCCGACGAGGACGAACCGGTCGGCGAGGTTGACCGCCGCGAGGGTGCCGGGCTCGGTGAGCTGGCCGGCCTCGTCGACGAGCGCCACGTCGAACGCCTGTTCGCGCATCACCGTCGAGCCGCAGGTCGCGGTGGTCGCGGCGACGACACTGGCGGACTCGAGCTCGCCGGCGCGCTCTTGCGGGTCGCCGTGACGGCGCAGCCGGAGGTCCTGCATGTCCTCGCGGACGCCCGATTTCGTGCCGATTCGGACGATACTTCCCAGGCCGTCGTCCTCGAACCCGGTGTCCCGAATCGCCTCCAGTGCGTTGTCGACGGCGCGGTTGGTGAACGCCGAGAGGAGGACTCGCTCGCCCCGCTCGACCATCGCCCGGACCGCCTTCGCGATGGTGTAGGTCTTGCCCGTCCCGGGCGGGCCGTGGATGAGCGCGCAGTCGTCGGCGGTGACGGCCATGCGGACCGCCTCGTCCTGCGCGTCGTTGTTGTCCACGAAGGTCTCGTCGGTGGGCTGGAACGTCGGCGACTCGCGGCCGAACAGCACGTCCTTCCGGCGCTCGTCGCCCTTCAGCAGCGCGTCGTGGACCGCGGTGAGCAGGCGTGACGGGCCGATGTCCGAGGGGTAGACGTCGAGCCGGTGCACGTCGACGGGTTCGTCGGCGGTGAAGACGATCTCGTCGTCGCCGAGGCGTTCGATGGTTGCGAGTTCGGAGTGCCCCCGAATCGGGTCGCCGTCGCTCGCCAGCACGTAGTCGCCCTCGCGTATCTTCGAGACGGCGGCGGAGGTGCGCCGGGCCGTCAGCTCCCAGCGCCCCGCCGGGAGCTCCCGCTTCCCGACGGGTTCGAGGTCGACGAGTGCGCGGTCGTCGTCGGCGCGCTCGGCCGCGGTCTGCCGCCAGAGCTTCACGAACTCGTCGTGGGCCGCGTCGCGCTCGGCCTCGATGGCGTCGTAGGTGCGCTCGAAGTACTCGCGCTCGTCCTCGGGGATGGCGGTGCCGATCTGGCCCGCCTTGGACTCCTGGTTCAGCCGGCCGGAGACGACCATGCAGGTGTCCTGCTCGAAGCAGTAGTCGCACCTGGCGTCGGCCTCGTAGCCCGTCGGCACGTCCGCGTCGAACTCCATCGCTGCGATCTCGTTGCGGGCGCGGACGACGAACTTCAGGAGGCCGTCGCCGATGGAGAACTCCTTCGCCGGCGAGAAGTCGCCGGTGAACTCGTCGCGGTCCAGGGCCTCGTTCTTCGTGTAGAGCAGTGTGCCGGTGTCGGCGGGGACGCCACGCTCCTGGAGCAGCAGGGCGTAGGCGGCGGCCTGTATCTTGTCGTGGAATCTGGGTTCGCTCTTGAGGTTCTTCCCGGTCTTCAGTTCGACGGGCTGGCCCCGACGGATGGCGTCGGCCCGTCCCTTGATGCCGAACGTCTCGGAGACGAGCAGGCGCTCGGAGCGCCACTCGTCCTCGTCGGCGAGCCGACCCTGCTGGAGCCAGCCCGCGATGGCCTGGGCGTTCTGGGCCACCTCCCGCTCGACGTCCGCTGCCGACCGGTCGAGCAGGCCGAGTTCGAGCGCCTGCTCCGCGACGCGGTCCTCGACGGCCTCGTCGAACTCCCGGCCGCGGAGCAGGTCCCCGAACACCTCGTGGACGACGGTCCCCTTCACCACCGGGTAGGCGAGTGGGACGCTGGAGAGCTTGTTCAGGTAGTACATCCGAGGGCACTGCACCCACTGGCGCACGTCGGTCACGTTGACGAGGAAGTCCGGCTCGACGACGACGTACGAATCTCCGGTCGTCGAGAACGAGAGTTCGCCCTCGTACTCCTCCTGCTTCGGCTCGGTGACCAGCAGCTCCATCCCCGGTTCGAGCACCTCGGCGGTCTCGGTCCAGCGTCCCCACAGCGTGACGGTCGTCGGCGTGTCCTCGGGCCGCTCCAGCCCGACCTCCACGAGCTCGCTCGTGCCGTGGCTCGTGTTCACTGACCGTTCCTCCCCGACCGTCGTGACGATACCGCGAACGCTCACGCTCACCTCTCGGTCGTCACCGTTCATAAACCCGGCGCGGCACCGGTACCCCCGTCGTGTCGGGGTTTGATATGTGCCGCGGCAGAACCCTGCAACCATGTCACAGTCGGACGACGGCGTCCCGGTTCTCACGCCGGTCGCCGACGCGCTGGAACGGGTCGTGTTCGCCCCGTGGTACCGCTGGTTCGTCCGCGGCCTCCTCGTCGCGGCCGCGCTCGTCGGGCTCGTCCACCTGATTCGGGCGACGACGGACACGCTGGCGCTCTCCCCGAGCGGCACTCGGCTGCTCTCACAGCTCACGAGCGTCGTCGTCACGCTGTTCGTGCTCGCCGGCGCGCTTCAGCTGCTCCTCGTCGCCCGCGGGGTGCGCCGCCGCGAGGAGACCGTCGCCGAGTCCGCCGCCGGCGTCGAGAAGTCCGCCGACGAGGTGAGGTCCGCCGCCGAGGAGCTGGAGGAGACGGTCGAGCAGTCGGTCGAGGAGGGCGGTGCGCCCGAGGAGACCGCCGAGGAGATCACCGAGCGCGCGAAGCACGTCGAGGAGCAGGCCGACGAGGTCAAAGAGACCGTCGAGGGCGTCAAGGAGGAACTGCACGGGCCGGCGGAGAAGGACGAGGAGTCCTGACGTTCTGTTGCGAGCCTCCGGATGCGAGACGACACAGGAGTCCCGCCAGCCAGGGACCGCAGGGACGAGGACCGCGAGACGCGGAGCGTTCTGACGACCCAGCGAGTTCTGGAAGTGTCGCCCACCGGGGCGCTCCGGCTGGTGTCGACAGCAACAGTCGAAACCCGTCCGCCGTGAACTCCGGCAGCGTCGACGCCGTCCACGGACCTCGGGCACCGATACGTTCTTGCGACCGTACGAACTAGCCCCGTCCATGCGCGTTCGAGACTGGGACGACATCGTCGCGGAC
Organism: Haloarchaeobius litoreus; assembly: GCF_024495425.1. Classification (NCBI taxonomy): domain Archaea; kingdom Methanobacteriati; phylum Methanobacteriota; class Halobacteria; order Halobacteriales; family Halorubellaceae; genus Haloarchaeobius; species Haloarchaeobius litoreus. The sequence goes on from NZ_JANHJR010000001.1 coordinate 282,334, forward strand.
GTGGTCGAGTCGGGTGCGGAGCCCGAGGGCTGGCGGGCGGTCGCCGGCGACCGCGCGAACGGGCTCGGCGAGGACCTGTATCTCGGACACCCGAACAGCGGCGTCTACCACCTGAAGACGTACGCGAAGAACCCGTTCGAGGTCCACGGTGTCGGGACGCGGGTCGCCCGACGGCTGGACGACGAACTGGAGCCGCTGTTCCCGGGGAGGACGGACGGGAGCCGGTTCGCGGTGCAGTCGCCGCCGGAGGACGAGGACGAGGCGGCGGACGCGGCGAAACGACTGGAGGCGGTCGTGGAGGCACACGCCGACGCACCGACGACGCCGGGGGACTTCTTCGACGACGTGATGGACGCGCTCGACAGCCCGGCGTTCGGGCCGATGGAGTTCGACAACTACGACCGGCCGGAGGGGCTGGACGACCTGGCGACGACGTTCGAGGACGCCGAGGACGTCCTGAACACGGAGCTCGACGAGGTCATCGAGGCCGACGGCGTGGACCGCGGTTTCATGTGACAGGGGCGACCTGTCGGCCGGCGTCGAGACGTCGGGGTCGAACGGGGGTTTCAAATCCGCCGGGGCCGTTGCTCCGGGTATGACTCCCGAGGAGACCGTCCTGGACTACTACGAGGCGTTGCGCCGGGGCGAGCCGCTGTACCCGTACTTCGTCGAGCGTGCGGAGACGTGGAAGGCCGCCATCAGCACCGAGTACAGCGGCTACGACGCCGTCAGCGAGGCGCTGCGAGAGCAATCACGGACCACCGACGAGTGGACCGTCGAGAGCGAGGCGCTGTCGGTCACCGAGCGCGGGGAGCTGGCGCTGTTCACCGACGCGGTCCGGCTCGCGTGGACGAACGTCGAGACGGGCCAGCGGTTCGGCTTCGACTCCCGCTGGAGCGGCGTGCTCGAACCCATCGACGGCGACGACGAGGAGTGGGGGTTCGTCCAGATGCACGTCTCGGCACCCCAGACGTTCTGACATGGTCGGGCCATCGATGACCGGCGAGGACCGAGAGGAGGGGATGAAGCGCATCCAGTACACGTTCGTCGTCATGGTCGCTGCGTCGGGCGCACTGGTCGCGCTGCAGGCGGAGGCGTCGCTGGCGGTCATCGGGGCGGCGGCGGTCGGCGGGGCCGTCGCCGGCGCGCTGCTGTGGTGGTACCTCGTCAGTACGTTCCGGTCGTCACAGCGGGAGACGGAAGCGCGGTCGCGGCGATAAGCGGGAGCGACCTAGATGCCCATCCGGCTGACCCACGCGCCGGGGTCGTCGAGCTCGTCGTCGGTCGGCAGGTTCTCGTGCGACTCCCAGACGAGGCCTGCGGCCTCCAGCCCGCGCAGGGCTGCGACGCCCTCGAAGAACCTCTTGCCGCGCTCGTACTGCTGCCGTTTCAGACCGAGCCCGAGCAGTCGCTTCGCGAGCTTCGAGAGGGGGCCACCGCCCTGTCTGCGGGCGTCGACCTTCGCGCGGAGGTCGGCGTACTCGTCGTCGAAGGCGTGGTCCATCAGCAACTCTGCGTAGCCCTCGACGACGGTCATCGCGACGTTCATCTCGCGGAACGCCTCGCGGTCGAAGCCGCCGTGGGAGAGGTCATCCAGCCCCTCCTCCATCCGTTCTTCGAGGTAGTCGGAGAGCCACGGTGCGGCCCCGAACTCGGCGGCGTGGGTCACCTCGTGGAAGGCGATCCAGCGCCGGAACCGGGGGAAGTCGACGTGGAGGTCGGCGGCGACCTGCCGGATGTTCGGGTGGACGAAGTAGAGCGCGTGGTCGGCGTCGACCTCGTCGGCGAGCAACAGCGGGTCGTACTGGCCGAGGACGTTCCGCGCGAGGAAGCCGAGCATGAACGACATCGTCCCGGTGTTGACGGCGCGTGCGACGCCGGGGAGGAAGTCGGCCTGCTGGCCCTCCAGCGGTTCGAGCACCCGCCGGAAGGTGGCGACGTTGGCGTCGATCCAGTGGTGGCGGTGCTGTATCTCGATGGTGTCCGGCACGTCGAAGTCGATGGCGGCGACCTCCCGGACGCGGTCACGGGCGTCCCGCACGTCGGTCGCGTATCCCGACCGCTCGGCGGCGGTCAGGTCGACCGACCCCGGCCGGGTGCCGGCACGGGCCGCCTCGACGACGGCGTCCCAGTCGATAGCACCCTCGCCGTTCCCGGAGGATGCGACCGCCCGGACGCTATGAAAGAGGTTCACACGGCCGGGTTGGGACCGCGCACGCAAAACGTTTCTGTGTGTTCGAGTCGGCGCTACTCCTCGATTTCGACCATCTCGGGCTCGAACTCTTCGGATTCCTCCTCGGCACCGCCGCCGAGTGCCTTCTTGACGCCGAACGCGACGAGCGCGAGCACGACGAGGCCCACGAGGATGGCCACGGGGTTCGGACCGGGGAGACCGGACGACTCCGAGTCGTCTCCCCAGTCGATGTCGACCTCGTCGTCGGCCGCTGCCTCCTCGAGTGCGTCCTCCTCGTCGTCACCGCCGAACGTCGGACCGAAGCTCGTGTCGCCGTCGAAGTGGAGTTCGAACAGTGTTATCTCCATACGAATCAGTTCTTCGACAGTGGACTTAGCGGTTGTGCCTCACACGGTGGGCAACGCGGTGCCGACGCCACGGGGTCGTCGCACCGGGTCGGTTCTGGACCGTCGGGTTCAAACGGGGGCCGTCCCATCGTCCGATATGGACGAGACCGAACGCGAGTTCCTGACGGAGCTGCTGGAGACGCCGAGCCCGTCGGGCTACGAGACGCACGGACAGCGGGTCTGGGTCGAGTACGTCGAGCAGTTCGCCGACGAGGTACGCACGGACGCATACGGCAACGCCGTGGCCGTCGCCGAGGGGAGCGACGACGCCCCCTCGGTGGCGTTCACCGGCCACGCCGACGAGATCGGCTTCGCCGTCAACCGCATCGACGACGACGGCTTCCTCCACCTCGCACCCATCGGCGGCTCCGACCGGACCGTCTCGAAGGGCCAGCACGTCACGGTGCACACCGGCGACGGCCCGGTGTCGGGCGTCGTGACCCAGACCGCCATCCACCTGCGCGAGCGCGACGGCGACGAGTTCGAGGACATCACCCAGCAGACCGTCGACATCGGTGCGGAGGACGGCGACGCCGCCCGCGAGACCGTCGAGGTCGGCGACCCCATCACCTTCTCCAGCGGCGTCGAGGAGCTCATGGGCAGCCGCCTCGCGGGCCGCGCGCTCGACAACCGGGTCGGCACCTGGGCCGCCGCCGAGGGGCTGCGTCGGGCCGCCGAGGCCGACGTGGACGCGACGGTGTACGCCATCTCGACCGTACAGGAGGAGCTCGGCGCGCAGGGGGCGAGGATGGTCGGCTCGGAGGTCGACGCCGACGCGGTCGTCGTCGTCGACGTCTCCCACGTCTCGGACTACCCCGGCGGGAAGGCGGACAAGGCGGGCGACACCGAGCTGGGCGGCGGTCCCATCGTCGGCCGGGGCGGCGCGAACCACCCGGTAGTCGCACAGGCCGTCCGGAAGGCAGCCGCGGACGCGGACATCGACGTGCAGCTGCAGGCCGACCCGAACGCCGGCGGCACCGACGCGCGTTCGTTCTACACGGCACGGGGCGGCGTGCCGACGCTGAACCTCGGCGTCCCGAACCGCTACATGCATACGCCGGTCGAGGTCGTCGACACCGAGGACCTCGACGCCGTCGCCGACCTGCTCGCCGCGTTCGCCGGACAGAGCGTCGAGTACGACTCGTACGCCGTCGACGTGTAACGGGAACGACAGGCCGACCGCGACTCGGTACGTTTAAGAACGCGTCGGAAGGCCGTGTGAGTATGAGTGAATCGAGTGGCCGACCGCTTGACGTGCTCGAAGCCTCCGTCGGCGAGCAGGTCACGGTCCGACTGAAAGGTGGCGAGGAGTACGACGGCGAACTCACGGGCTACGACCAGCACATGAACCTCGTACTGGACCGAGGCGACAACACAACCATTATACGCGGCGACAACGTCGTTTCGATAACTCCATGACCGGTGCAGGAACCCCCTCTCAAGGTAAAAAGAACATCACGACGCACGTCAAGTGCCGACGGTGTGGCGAGAAGTCCTATCACGTGAAGAAAAGCGTCTGCTCCTCGTGTGGCTTCGGCAAGTCCGCCAAGCGCCGCGACTACGAGTGGCAGTCGAAGGCCGGCGAGTAACTCCCGCAATTCTCACTCGCGTTCTCCGGTCGGTGAGCCGTGGCTCCGTCGTCCGACCTACCGTCGCTTCGGCGCTCAGCCCGACAAGAATATGCACGAACGTGTGTATTCTATCGGTTATGATCGGCCAGTAGGACACAACCACGGGGATTTTTACCGTCCGGTACCTGACCCTCTCACATGACACACGGGTCGGGGCAGTCCCCGCACCGGAGCGGACCAACCGAGAAATGCGGCGTCGTCGGCGTCGCGCTCGACGACCGCGCCGCCGCGCGGCCGCTGTACTACTCGCTCTACGCGCTCCAGCACCGCGGGCAGGAGTCCGCGGGCATCGTCACCCACGACGGGTTCCAGCAGCACGACCACGTCTCGATGGGGCTCGTCGGCGACGCCTTCGACGAGGCCGACATCGAGCGGCTCAACGGCGAGTCCGGCATCGGCCACGTGCGCTACCCGACCGCAGGCAGCCTCGACAAGTCCTGCGCACAGCCGTTCACCGTCTCGTTCAAGTCCGGCTCGCTCGCCCTCTCCCACAACGGGAACCTCGTCAACGCCGACGAGATCCGCGACGAGCTGGCGGGGCTCGGGCACGCGTTCACCTCCGACGGCGACACCGAGGTCATCGCCCACGACCTCGCGCGGAACCTGCTGGAGGCCGACCTCGTGCGCGCGGTCAAGCGCACGATGAGCCGCATCCACGGCTCGTACTCGCTGACCATCATGCACGACGAGACCGTCCTCGGGGTGCGCGACCCCGAGGGCAACCGTCCGCTCTGCATCGGCGAGCTGGAGGACGGCTACGTGCTCGCCTCCGAATCGGCCGCCATCGACACGCTCGACGGCGACCTCGTCCGCGACGTCGAGCCCGGCGAGCTCGTCGTCCTCCACGAGGACGGCTCCGGCTTCGACTCCTACCAGCTCGTCGAGCGCGAGAACACCGCGCACTGCTTCTTCGAGCACGTCTACTTCGCGCGCCCCGACTCCGTCATCGACGACGAGCTCGTCTACGAGGTCCGACGCGAGCTCGGTCGCCAGCTCTGGGACGAGTCTGGCATCGAGACCGACGTGGTGATGCCCGTCCCCGACTCCGGGCGCGCGTTCGCCTCCGGCTACGCGGAGGCCTCACAGGAGGCCGGTGCTGGAACCGAGTTCGCGGAGGGCCTGATGAAGAACCGCTACGTCGGCCGGACGTTCATCATGCCCACCCAGGACGAGCGCGAGCGCGCCGTCCGCCTGAAGCTCAACCCCATCAAGTCGACCGTCGAGGGCAAGACGGTGACGCTCATCGACGACTCCATCGTCCGCGGGACGACCTCGACCCAGCTCGTCGCCCTGCTCAAAGACTGCGGCGCGGAGGAGGTCCACATGCGCATCGGCGCGCCGCCCATCGTCGCGCCCTGCTACATGGGCATCGACATGGCCACCCGCGAGGAGCTCATCGCGGCCAACCAGGACGTCGACGACATCCGCGACGCCATCGAGGCCGACTCGCTCTCCTACCTCTCCATCGACGCCGTCGCGAAGGCGCTGAGCCGTTCGCGCGCAGACCTCTGTCTCGGCTGTGTCACCGGCGAGTACCCGTACGACATCGACGGCGAGGCCACCGACCGCGAGGTCGAGCGTCCGGTCATCGAGGGAGCGGACCTCGCGGCCGACGACTGAGGACACGCCACGCCCATTGCTACCACACGTTGTCACTCGTTTAAGCCATGGGCGCGTGACGGTTCTCTCATGCCCGGAGCACCCTTCCTGGAGGGCGACAGCGTCGACCTCTGCACCATCGAGAAAGACGACGCCGAGTTCCTCACCGAGGCCCTGAACGACCCCGAGGTTCGCGTGCCACTCGGCATCGCCGAGCCGAAGAACGAGACACAGCACGAGGAGTGGATCGAGGAGCAGGTGTCCAGCGACGAGGGCTTCAACCTCCTCGTCGTCGCCGACGACGAGCCGGTCGGCGTCATCAACTCGAACTGGCTGAGCGAGCGCCACGGCCACGCGGTCATGTCGGCGTGGCTCGCGAGCGACGCCCAAGGCCAGGGCTACGGGGCCGATGCCACGAGCACCTTCATCGACTTCCTCATCGACGAGCGACGCATGGAGACGGTGCGAGCGGAGGCGTTCGCGTTCAACGAGCGGTCCAACGCGATGCTCCAGTCCATCGGTATGGAGCGCGTCGGCACCATCCCGAACTGGGCGTTCGTCGACGGCGAGCACCACGACTCGCACATCTACGCCGTCACGGCCGACCAGTGGCGGAACCGGAACTGAGCAGTCGGTCCGCTCAGTAGACGCTCGCCGGCACCAGGTACAGCAGGACGTAGACGACCGTGCCGAGGACGAACGAGATCAGCCACAGCGGGGCGGCGATCCGCCCGATCTTCGGGTGGGCCGTCTCGGAGAGCTCGCTCATCGGTCGGGTCACCGCGAGCAGGAGCACGTAGTACAGCAGCGGGATGCACGCGATGGCGAGTATCATGTGGATCGCCAGGATGGCGAGGTACGCGAGCTCCGCCACGCCCGAGCCGGGGAACGAGTTCGGCCCCTTCAGCGCGACCTTGTAGAGGTAGAGCGCGAGGAACGCGACGAACAGGACGACGCCGGTCAGCATGAGCGTCCGGTGGCGGTCGTACCGGCCCTGTTTGACGGCGCGCAGTCCCGCGAGGATGACGACGACGGCGACGACGCTGATGGCGGCGTTCACGTGTGGAATGGCCGAGAGCACCCACGCCGGCGCGGCCGGCAGCAGCGAACGGGGGATAAGCTGTCGCGCCGCGCCGAAGACCAGCGCCAGCGAGACGATGGAGAGGACGGCTGTCACCGCCGGAACGTTCCGCTTGACCGTCTGTTGCATACGCGGGTCTCGGGGCGGGACGCCCAAAGCCGTTACTCAGTCGACTCGACCAGCAAGACGCCCCGCTCGCCGAGGCTCTCGTGGGGCTGGCAGACGAACTCGTAGCGACCGGTCGCCTCGAAGGTGTGGGTTCGTTCGTGACCGGCGTCGAAGACGACCCCATCCTCGTTCGTCCAGTCGGAGTCCTCGGGCATCGACTCCATGTAGACGTTGTGGCTGTCGGACTCCCAGACGAACGTCACCCGCGTTCCGGGCGGGACGCTCACCGGGCGCTCGGTGCCCGGCTCGTACACGAAGCCGCCGTCGGCACCGACGCTGATCTGCGCGGTACCGTCGTCGCCGAGGCGGACCGGGCCATCTGGATGCTCGGTCCCGGTTTCGGGGGGTGCTCCCGTCTCGGTGACGACTATCTCACCGACCATGCCGATGCTCTGGTGTGGCTCGCAGAGGAACTCGAAGGTGCCCTTCGTCTCGAAGGTGTGGCGGTACGTGAACCCGGCGTTCTCGACCTCCGGGTAGCCCTCCCACGAGGAGCCGGCCGGCGTGCTCTCGACGGCGATGTTGTGGCTGTCCGACTCCCAGCCGAACAGGACCTCCGTCCCGGGCGTGATGTACAGCGGTTCGTCGGTGCCGGGCTCGAAGACGTACTCGCCGCCCGGGCCGACCTCGACGACCGTGCTCTCCGTCGTCTGGCCGCCCGAGCCGTCCCCATCGTCGGACATCTGGTCCGGTTCGTCGGTCGTCGTCGGGGGGTCGGTGGACGGTTCCGCCGTGGCCGTCGGGGTTTCGGTCGCCGTCGGCGTTCCGTCGCCGCCACCGTCGGAGCTACAGCCCGCGAGCGAGCCGAGGAGGAGCGTCGTGCCGGTCGCTTTCAGTACGGTGCGCCGTCGCTTCGTTGCTGTGTCGTCTGTGTCGTGCATCGGGGACCAGTCCTCGGTCCATCTTCAGGACGCACCGTAAAAGTATCCCTGAACGCGTTCCCGGCCGCTGGGAACCGGACCGTCGCCGAACCCTGCGCTGTCAGGTTCGCCATCGATGGTGAGCTGTCGTTCCGGTAGAGCGCGCTGTCGGGGATCTGCTCCTTGCCGAAGCTCGGACCGGCCCAGAACACCGACAGCGACTCATGCCCGGTCCGTTCGAAGAACGTGACCGTGATGCGGTGGGTGCCGGCCTCCAGGTCGATGGTGCCGGACTCCTCCTCGTAGGGGTGGGTGCCGTCGTTGTCCACGACGACCTCGGTGCCGATCGCCAGCCGGCTCCCGTCGTCCGAACCGGTCCAGAACGTGTACTGGCCGTCCTCGGGCACCTCGACGTAGCCGGTGTAGCGAACGGCGAACTCGTCGTCCCGCTGTCGCACCGAGATGTCGAAGTTGGATACGTCGCCGGTGTCCACCGGCGTCTCGCTGTCGAAGTTCGGCAGGCTGTTCCAGTAGCCCTCGTAGTACTCGTACTCCACCCCGGCTTCGAGGCTGCCCGGCGAGTCCGGCGCGCGCAGGTCCTCGACGGTGACGGTCCGGCTGGTCGAATCGCTCCGCCCGCTCGACCCCTGTACGGTCAGGCTGACGGTCCGGTCACCGCCCGACGTGTACTCGTGGTCGACCGTCGGCCCGCTCGTGGTCGTCGTGGTGCCGTCGCCGAACGCCCACTCGTAGGACTGGACGGTGCCGCCGTCGTCACGCGACCCGCCCGCGTCGAACGAGCAGTTGTAGCCGACGCAGCTCGCGTCGAAGTCGGCCACGGTCGTCGGCTGGGTGTAGAGCGCACTCGCCGGCACCGGCTGCTTGCCGTCGGTCGGGCCCTCCCACGACACGTCCAGCACCTCGTTGCCGGTGTGCTCGAAGTGCGTGACTGTGATTGGGTGCAGACCGGCCGAGAGCGTCACCGTGCCCGAACGCTCGCGCGCACCGTGCAGCCCCCGGTTGTCGACGACCCGATTCCCGTCGATGTACAGCTCGCTCCCGTCGTCGGAGGTCGTGTAGAACGTGTACTGGCCGTCCGCGGGCACGTCGACGTAGCCGACGAACCGGAACGCGTACTCCGCGCCACGGTCGCGGAGCGAGATGTCGAACGTCGGCGTCGACCCGGTCCGCTCGGGCGTCTCGCTCGCGAAGTTCGGCATCGAGCTGTACTGGCTGCTCGCCTCGTAGTACTCGTAGGTGAGGCCCTGTGCCAGCCCCACCGACGGGGCGGCATCGGTCGGCACCCGGTACTCGGCGAGGATGGCCGTTCGCCCGTCGTCACCCGGTGCATCCCAGACCACACGGACCGTGTCGCCCCGCTGGAACGCGGTCGGGTACGTCACGTTCCCGGCGACGGGGCTGTTCGTCGCGTTCAGCCGGAACGTCTCGCCCGCGCGCATCTCGAAGTCGCCGCTCCCAGTCCATGTGTAGTTCCGACGCGTCCCCCCGTCGGCCGGGACCACCTGGATGGTCACGGCCTCCGTGTTCGTGTCCGACAGCGACTCGCCACCCCCGTGGGACACGTCGAGCACACCCGTCTCCGCGTCGTACTGGAACTCGAACTCGGCCTGCGGCGTCGGCTCGCCGAGTACCTCGGTCAGGCTCGCCCCGGTCAGGAACACCGCGCCCGCCGCGACGAACGCTACCGCGATGATCAGTACGACTGCGAGCTGCGAGTTCAACCCCCGGTCGTCCATCATCCCATCACTCCCTGGCGAGAATTGTCTTCCAGACTACAAAAGTCGCGTGGCCGTTTCGGGCTCCGCTCGATGCGGGCGGCCGGAGTCGGCCGTCCTGGAGCCCGAACACGGTGGCGCGGCTGTTCGAGTGTTGCGTCGAAAGGAATATGCGTGGGTGCTGTCCGTCAGGAGAGCACCCGCATCGTGTTGGCGGTCGAGTTGGTGACCACCTGTGCGATGCGTGGGACCGGATTTGAACCGGCGGACCTCTACAGGACAGCGCCCTCAACGCTGCGCCGTTGGCCTGGCTTGGCTACCCACGCTCGCTGTGTCTTGCTGCACTCCTGCGTTTCACCGGGATAAATAAAAGCGTGTCCTTTTTCGGCCGCCGGAGGGCGTGGTAGCGACGGGCAGGGTGCGTGACACTGAACAGCAAAGCGGGGTATTCAAATGTGCGCCCACGGTAGGGGAGCGTATGGCGAAGTACTCGACGGGTGACTCGTCGGGTGGCGGCGACGGGGACACCTGCGAACTCTGCGGTGCGGCCAGCGACCGACTCCGGATGGCGAACGTCGCCGGAGCGGAACTGGAGGTCTGTCCCGACTGCGCCCCGCACGACGACGCCCAGAAGACTACGAGCGGTTCCAGCGGCGACGGCAGCAGCCGCGACCGCGGCGAGCGCAAGCGTACCGCCGCCCGGAACACGGCCCGCACCTCCAACTGGGACGGCGACACCTCCCACTGGGAGGAGGGCGGCACGAACTACGACGACGACCAGCTGCCCTACCTCGTCACGGACTACGGCAAGCTGCTGACCGAGGCCCGCCAGGACGCCGGCCTCCAGCGAGACGAGCTCGCCGAGGAACTGGACACCGACGAGGCCGACATCATCGCTGTCGAACAGGGCCGGGCGGCGCGTGCCGGCATCGGCGGCGGCCTCATCGCGAAGCTCGAAGACAGGCTCGACGTGCAGCTCTCCGAATCCTGAGTTTGGGTCTTCGATCAGCGATCCAGTTCTGTGGCAGGTGAGAGACCGGGACGCGTCCCCCGAAAGGAGTCGACCGTTGTATAGCTGCACCTGACGTGGCGCTACCAGTGCGTGTTTCTCACCCTTTGTCAATAACTGCGTGTTGGATACAGAGGATGCAGTTAGAAACCGACTTTCCTTCGTTTCGACGTCTGTTCGCTGAATGTGCTGATAGACCGAGCATGCGAATCTACCGTGTTCCTCCCCACCGAGGACACTAGGAACATACCCCACGAGAAGAGTGCGTCAGCAGTTGAATCACGCAACAGTTCGGTAACGTCGCCGCAGTAGAAATCCAGCAACAGGGAGCGCGACGATCTCTGTTATCACTAGCACCACAAGGAGTTCGATTCCGAAGGATAGCACCAGAATTGCAGTCGGTACGGCTCCAACCACGACCGGGAGTGCGAGATGCACTCGGTCGTTGAAAGGGCCGAACATCGTGATGAGCGAGACTGAAACGAGGCTGGCAACAGCCACGATCAATAGACCACCGCCAATCAGCGCGGCGATGAGGAATCCGAGAAGTGCGAGGCCAGTACCGTCCGCTGCGCCGGGTGCGTCGGCAGGGACGGCAGTTGGTGAGGCAGACTGCGCCGCAACAGTTGTGGAACACGCAAAAACGACAAGGACGGCGCGGAGGGGCTTCCAATTATGCATCGTTCTACGGGCGGTGGACGCACGTGCCCCATAAATGTCTTCTCTGTATCTACCACTTCGGACAATCGAAGCCGGGAGAATCTCTTATGGTCGATTCGCGCTCTGTACTCAGCAGACCTCCCAGAGAACCACCCGCCGCTGTCGGGGTTCGCAGTGGTCGGTATCCTACCCCTCGTTCACACGGTAACAAAATCCGATTCCCGTTCGTGAATGACAAGGAGGCCGACGTTCTCAGTCGTAGAGCGGGTTCGCGTCGCAGAGCTCCGCGACGGTCGCCTCGACGTCCGTCTTCACCGACTCGTCCTCGGGCGAGTCGACGACCTGTGCGATGCAGTCCGCGACGACGCGGATGTCGTCCTCGTCGAAGCCACGGGTCGTCAGCGCGGGCGTCCCGATGCGGATGCCGGAGGGGTTGAACGCCGAGCGCGTCTCGCCGGGGACGGTGTTCGCGTTCAGGACGATACCGGTGTCCTCCAGGGCCTCCTCGGCGTCGCCGCCGGTGGTGTCCGGGTGCGACGGTCGGAGGTCGACGAGCACGAGGTGGTTATCGGTGCCCCCCGAGACGAGGCTGAAGCCGTGCTCCTGGAGCTGGTCGGCGAGCGCCCGCGCGTTGGCGACGGTCTGCTCGGCGTACTCCTCGAACGAGGGGTCGAGGGCCTCCTTGAAGCCGACGGCCTTGCCCGCGATGTTGTGCATGAGCGGGCCGCCCTGCCCGCCCGGGAAGACGGCCTTGTCGATGTCGTCGGCGTACTCCTCGTCGCACATGACGATGCCGCCGCGGCCGGCGCGGATGGTCTTGTGCGTCGAGCCGGTGACGAAGTCGGCGACACCGACCGGCGAGGGGTGTGCGCCGCCGGCGACGAGCCCGGTGATGTGGGCGATGTCGGCGAGATGCAGTGCGTCCGCGGCGTCGGCGGCCGCCTGGATGCGCTCCCAGTCGACCGTGCGCGGGTACGCGGAGTAGCCCGAGACGACCATGTCCGGCTCGAACTCCTCGGCCATCGCGTGGAGCTCGTCGTAGTCGATGTAGCCGGTGTCGGTGTCGACCTCGTAGGATTCGACCTCGTAGAGCTGCCCGGTGAAGTTGGCGGGGTGGCCGTGGCTGAGGTGGCCGCCGTGGCTCAACTCCATCGAGAGGATCCTGTCGCCGGGTTCGAGCATCGCGAAGTAGACCGCCTGGTTGGCCTGCGTGCCGGAGTGGGGCTGGACGTTGACGTGCTCGGCACCCCAGAGCTCCTCGGCGCGCTCGATGGCCAGGTTCTCCACCTTGTCGGCGTACTCGCAGCCGCCGTAGTAGCGCTTTCCGGGGTAGCCCTCGGCGTACTTGTTCGTCAGGGCGGAGCCCTGTGCCTCCAGGACGGCCTCGGAGACGTGATTCTCGCTGGCGATCATCGCCAGCGTCTCGTTCTGGCGTGTGACCTCGCCTGAGAGGGCGTCTGCGACCGCCGGGTCGACCTCGCGGACGTGCTCGTAGTCCATGCGAGAAGACCCGACCGGTTCGGGCATAAGTGTACTCGTCTCCGGGCGATACTGCCACCGAATATGTACTCTCGTACGTTTCCCGATACATCTAACTGCTATTAGTTACATCTACCAACGCGAATGATAGAGTGGGAGGTGACGTCCACGGGGCTCCGGGTCGTCGACCCTGGGAACTCGGAGTTCACGGTCGAGGGTCCGAACCTCTCGGTGACCGGTGACGGCGTCTCGCTCCCGCGACCGGTCGACGCCACGCTCTCCTGTCGAACCGACGAGGTCCGTTTCCCCATCTCGGTGGTGTACGTCGCCTCGGAGTCGAGCGATGCCACCTACGAGCTCGAGAACGACACCGGCCCGCTCGAGCTCCCGACCGGGGAGTACATCGTCGACCTCGACACCGACATCAAGACGTACCTGCGCGCGGACGGGCCGCTCGCCATCTCGAAGACGCCGGACTTCGAGGAGGTCGTCGTCAGCTTCGCCGAGGAGACGGACGTGACCCTCGGCTTCCGGAGCCGGAACGTCCGGCCGTCGGGGCGGATCGTCGTCCCGCCGACGCCGAAGGGGCTGGCCGTCGCGCTCAGCCACCTGCCGTCGTCGCACAAGACCACCGCGCCGGACCGGACGTATCCGACGTTGCGGGGACACCCGCCGCTCGTCGAGACGGGCGACACCGTCGAGGTGTCCTCGACCATCAGGGACGCGACGCCGGACGTCGGTATCGAACTGCTCGTCCCGCCGTCGTTCGAGGAGCTGTACGTCACCGCCCCGCTCGCGTACTACCTGCAGGCGGATGTGGAGACGGTACCGGACATCGAGGCCCCGATGCTGTGTGCGCCCGGGGCGGGCATCCGTCACGAGCTCGGGACGATGCCGGACCTGGAACGGCGGGTAACCCGGGTCCTCCGGAAGACGTTCTTCCTCGACTGTCTGGTCCGCAACGCCGGGCCGTACGGGACGAACCTCGCCGAGGAGAGCCTGCTCGACGCGCTCGGCCTCGATGCCGAGTCACTGTACCACGGGAGTCCGGTCGACCGTCTCGAAACCTACCTCGACGTCCCCTATGCAGCGCTCGAACACAGGCTGCCCGACTGGCACCTCTCGATGTACGTCGAGCCGAGCGCCGACACGCTGGAGACCATCCCGTTCCTGCTGCACGACCTCGCGGCCATCTACATGCCCCGGACGTCGGAGCTGGAGGGGTCGGAACTGGTCGAGCGGTCGCTCGACGACTTCTACCGGGCGACCGGCCCCGGCGAGGTCGCGTCCGTCGATGTCGTCAAGCCCGAGCTCCGTGCGGGTCGGGTCCACGGCTGGCTGGCCGATGGCGTCCCCATCGACGTGTTCAAGTGCACGCCGGCGGCGTACCGGAACCGGCTGTCGGTGCTCGACCGGCAGCACGAGACCGCCGAGGTGACCGTCGTACTCAACGACGAGAAGATGGACGACGAGCACATCGACGTGGGCCGCATCTACCGGGAGCACGCGGCGGACCTCCCGCTGTCGGTGAACGTCGTCGACCACCTCGGCACTGTCGCGCTCGCCCGCGTGCTCGAGGACGACAACGACTTCGTCCACTACATCGGACACTGCGAGACGGAGGGGCTGCGCTGTCCCGACGGCTACCTCTCCGCCAGCAGCCTCTCGTCGTGTGGCACCCAGACGTTCTTCCTGAACGCGTGTGGCTCGTTCCACGAGGGGATGGAGCTCGTCGAGAAGGGGGCAGTCGCGGGCGGGGTCACGTTCACGCAGGTGCTCAACGACCACGCGGTGAAGGTCGGTTCGGCGTTCGCACGCCTGCTCATCCACGGGTTCAGCTTCGAGCGGGCACTCCGCATCGCGCGCCGTCGGATCATGATGGGCAAGGACTACGCCGTCGTCGGCGACGGCACCTACACCCTGACCCAGACGACGAACCGGCTGCCGACGACCGCCGAGCTGGAACGGCTGGACGACGACCGGTTCTTCCTCACGTTCGACCAGTTCTCGCTCCAGCACGCCGGCAGCTACTACCACCCGTACATCGAAGGGAACGAGTACTCCTACCTCTGTGGCAACGAGTCGGAGTTCGCGCTGTCGAAGCCGGCGCTGCTCGACTTCCTCGAACGGGCGGACACGTCTGTCATCTTCGACGGGGAGTTCTGCTGGTCCGACGACCTCTACGTCCAGCTAGCGAACGAGTAACGGGTTCAGGGGCCCGTGTAGGGACTACTTCCGCCGTCGTGGCTGTTCGTCCCGTTGTGGTTGGAGGCGGGAGGAACACGTTGCATATGCGACTACACCAACCTGTCTCCCAATCTGACTTATAGATTGTGGAGAACCGAGTACTGTCGGTTAGGTATTACATACCTTCGACCACCGAAGCGAGACCGCGTGGATCCCTTCGAACCTAAACCTGTAGTCCAGTTGGTTGGTTTTGGGAAGTAAAGTAATTCGGCGTTATATGCTATATCATCCCACGTTACACTCCCTCAATCTTCCTCTCGTTTACATAGGGGCGGAATCAAGAGTGGATTGCCAAGATTTGAGGTTGTGCTGGCCAATAAAATTAAGTAGCGCGGGGCCGTTTTGTTGTGCATAGGCATGAGTTCGAATTTACTCGACAGACAGATTGACGATATCCTCCACACCGTGCTGGAGGATACCACGGGCGACGTGTTCGTGGTGAACCCGTCGGCCGACGCGATCGAGGAGTTCGTCCGCGTCGCCACTCGCTTCGAAGGCGAGCTTCCGACGGTCCACATGCTCGCGGACGAGCGAACCTTGAAGGACGTCATGGACGACTTCATAGTGGCGTCGAACGCGGCCGACCTCGTCGAGCGGGGCGCGCTCGAGCTCCGCACGGTCGAGGAGACCCCGGAGAACTCGCTGCTGGTCACCGAGGACAGCGTCGTCGCACTCGTCACGGCGGGCAACCGTGTCGGTGGGCTGACGACCGAGGACGAGGAGTTCGTCACCACAGCGTACGACGCCTACATGGCGTCCTGGGAGGACGCGGAGCCGTTCAAGCTCCGCACGCCGCCGATCTCGCGTGTCCGCGAGTCGCTGAAGACCGACATCAGCCCGGAGGCGGAGGAGGACTTCACGAACATCCTCAACTCGCTCGAGACCGCTCGCGGCGACGGTGAGGGGCTCGACGAGGTCACCATCTCGCTGCTCGTCGCCGCGAAGAACGAGGCGCTGCTGTACGACATCAGCAAGTGGGGCGAGGACGTGGGAATCGCCAGCAAGGCAACATTCTCCCGCACGAAGACGAAGCTCGAGGACATGGGCCTCATCGACACCGAGAAGGTCCCCATCGACGTCGGCCGGCCGCGCCTGCGCCTGAAGATCGGTGACGACCGCCTGCGCAACGCCGACAACGGGCAGCTCGCGACGGTCGCACAGTCCATCCTCAACTGATCCGGTCACTCCATTCTTCGGCCGCTACCACCCCAGGAGTGGCGACGCCCTCGGCGGGGTTTCTGTCCTCGGCGAGAGGGCACCAGGTTGGCCGTTTGCGGTACATTTAAGAGTCTGGCACCGATTGTTTCAGGTGACGCTTCGCTTGGAGGGCCGAAGCGTCAGCGGGGACCAATTCAGGGCGGCAAGCGACCACGCGGGCCCACTATTCCCGCGTGGTCTGCTTTCCTGTTTCGAACAGTAATCCTGGAGCGGCCGCTTCGCCGTGATGCGTCAAAGAACGAGATAGCGAGCCGCAGGGCCGTCGATTACTCGATTGCGAGGTCGCTGGTGTCGCCGGTACCACCGGACTGACCTTCGTCCCACTCGAGCTCGAACTCGATGCTGAGTTCGCCCTCGCTTGCGCCCTTGCTCGTCTCCCGTTCGGCCTTGACCTCGAACTCGACGCGCTCCGGCGGGTCCATCGTGACCGAGTCGCTGCCGGCGGTGAGCGTCAGGGAGCCGCCGCCGTCGAGCTTGTCCGCGACGGTCCGCAGGTACTCGGCGACGTCTGCACGGGTCCGCATCGCCTCCGTCTTGAACAGGACTTCTTCTGGCATGCATTCCAATACGTGGCGACACACCATAAGTGTCTCAACTCAGAGGACATAGACAGATTCCATACAATTTTGCCTGTATCTGCCAGATATCATCTCTATCGGTGAGTTCCTATAGTCACGGGAAACTGGATAAATAAGGCATTCGCCCCGGTGAGACACTGAATATGCAGGGCCAGGCCGACATACTTAATAATAGTCGACAATAAATCGCGAGCGACGTTCCCCCAATGCACGACCTGACAGGATTCCAGCGCGATTTACTGTATGTAATCGCCGGGAAAGACGAACCACACGGACTCGCGATCAAGGAAGAGCTAGAGAACTACTACGAGAAGGAGATTCACCACGGTCGGCTCTACCCGAACCTCGACACACTCGTCGACAAAGGGCTCGTCGAGAAGGGTCAACGGGACCGGCGGACCAACTTCTACACGCTGACGCGTCGCGGGCGCAGGGAGATCAGCGCTCGCGACGAGTGGGAGTCGCAGTACGTCGAGTGAACAGGCACACGCTCGACGACGAGTGACAGGCACTCACTCGTCGCTCTCACCCGCAGGGGAGCCACCGGGCACATCTTCTGTTCCAGTCTCCGCGGGCTGGTCCGTCGCCGTCTCGAAGTGCGACGGGTCGACCGCGTAGGGCTGGACGCGTTCCGCGTTGAGCAGCTCCGGCAGCACCAGCCGAGCGAAGTGGACCGAGAGCACCAGCAGCATCGGTCCGAGGAAGATGCCGTACCAGCCGAACAGCAGCGGCCCGAAGATGTACGCGAACATCACCGACCCGACGTGGAGGTTCCGGCCGGAGACGTAGGGACGCAACACGAGGTCGGGGATGACGTCGACGATGACGAACGAGACGGAGACGAACAGCACCGGGAACCAGAACACGCCGGTCGGCTCCTCGGTCGCCGCACGGAAGAACAGGAAGGCGGCGACGGGGAAGTAGACGAGCTTCATCCCGACGACGGGGATGAGGCTGGCAGCCCCGGCGAGCAGCCCGACGAGTGCGGCGTACGGGATGGCCCCACCCTGGGGTGCGTACACGTTCAGGAGGCTGTAGGAGATCGCGCCGATGGTGCCGGTGAGAAAGGCGTTGAGGATGTTGCCGAAGAAGATGTTTTTGAAGTCGCGGTCGACGACGCGGAGGTACGCCGCGAGCACGCCCCGGTCGTCACCGAAGGTGGTCCGGAACCACCGCGAGAGCTTGTGACCGTCCCGGAGCAGGTAGAACGCGATGGCGATCATCACGAACACGTGGAGCAGCCCGGTGGTGACGAAGCCGATGTAGCCCTGGGCATCGCTCGCGAGGTTCGTGACGAGGTCGAGCCCCTCCGGGTCCGAGAGGAGCTGTTCGGGGTTGTTGACCGCCGAGGCGATGTCGAAGTACGGGTCGAGGATGTCGGAGATCTGGTCGACACCGCCGGCGCTCGCGTCGCCGGTGCCGTCGCCCGTCCCCCCGTCCGCGCCGCCGTTCGCCTGTCGCTCCTGGAGGTTCTCCAGGAACACGTTCAGCTCCTGGAGCCCGATGGCGACGGCGTAGGCGAGCAGGAGCAGGAACGGCAGTGCGAGGGTGAAGATGGCGACGGTGGCCGCCAGGCTCGGCGGACGGACGCCGCGTCGCCGCATCCGGCGGTAGATCGGGCGGGTTGCGTAGTAGATGAACACCCCGAAGACGAACGTCCCGACGAACGAGTAGAACACCCAGAACAGGATGGCCCCGAGGGTGAACGCCAGCAGCCACCACGCGGCCTCCGAGCGTCGGACGTCGAGGCCTAACATACGTTTGAGAGCGCGGGCAACGGGGAAAAAGGTTCACCGTGATACCTCGCCGTCACGAGGGCAGGTTTTTTATCTGGCAACGGGGTACGATGTGGGATGAGCGTCGTACTCCAGGGCTCCGAGAGCCTGTCGCTGGACAGTGCGGTCATCCGGCTGGTCCTCGCGGGAGCCCTCGGTATGTTCCTCGGCCTCGAACGGGAGTGGTCGCAGAAGTCGGCCGGGGTCCGGACGTTCTCGCTCATCGCGGTCGCCGGTGGCGTGTTCACGCTGCTCGCCATGAACACGCAGTGGGGCGGGCTGTTGCACGTCGTCGGTGGGGTTCTCGTCGTCGCCCAGGGCGTGGTACTCGCGGTCCGGGGGCTCATGGAGGGCGGGGAGAGCGGGCTGGCGCTGACGACCTCGATGTCGATGCTCGTGACCTACGGTGTCGGCGCACTCGTCGTGAGCGGCTTCGTCCTCGAAGGCGTCACGGTGGCGGTGCTGTCGTCCATGCTGCTCGTGTTGAAGCGCGAACTCCATTCGTTCGCGGACAACCTCTCCCGTGAGGAGGTGCGGTCGGGGGCGGAGTTCGCCATCCTGGCGTTCGTCGTCTACCCGCTCCTGCCCGTCGGGGAGCAGACGTACGCCTACGAGCCCCTGGGTGTCGAGGCGATCAAGATCGAGCCACGCGTGGTCTGGCTGATGGTCGTCACGGTCGCCGCCATCGGCATCGTCAACTACGCGGTCGTGATAACCTACGGGAGCCGCGGCATCGCCGTCACGGGCTTCTTCGGCGGGCTGGCGTCCTCGACGGCGGTCGTGGGCTCGATGATGGACCACGTTAGCCAGCAGGACGACGCGGTCTCCTACGCCGTCGCGGCAATCCTGCTCGCCGACGCCGCGATGGCGCTGCGGAACCTGTTCATCGTCGTCGCGTTCTCGGTCTCGACGGACATCCTCGTCCCGACGGCGGTGCCGCTCGTGCTGCTCGTGCTCGGCTCGTTCGCGGTCGCGGCGTGGTCGGCGGACTGGCGCGACAGCGTCGAGATGGAGCTTGAGAGCCCGTTCTCGCTCCGCTACGCGCTCGGGTTCGGCGTGATGTTCCTCGCGGTGCTCGTGGTCGGTGCCGTCGCCGAGGCGCAGTTCGGTGCGGAGGGGTTCATCGCGACGGCGGTCGCCTCCGGGCTGGTGTCGAGCGCCGGCGCGACCACCTCGGCGGTCCTGCTGCATCGCGGCGGGACGCTCACCACCTCGACGACCGTCATCTCGGTGCTGCTCGCGACCGCGTCGTCGGTGCTCGTCAAGGCGGGGCTGACTGCCGCGAGCCCGAACCGGGAGTTCGCCCGTCAGGTCGCCATCTTCAGTGGGGTGCTCGTCGTCGTCGGCGGCGTCGGCGCGGTCGCCATCCTGTTCGCGTGAGGCCGTCGTCCCCCGTGCAAATGTTGCGGGGAACTAAACGAATGTATTAAACGAATCCTCCTCATAGCGGGGATATGGACAGAGACACGGCCGAGCCACGGGTACGAGAGATGCCCGGGGAGAAGGCAAAACAGTGGGTCGAGTACCACCATCAGTTCTCCGCTCCGAGTACGTACGTCTACGACTTCGTCTGGGACATCACCGAGGAGTCCGAAGGTCCGTTCTGTACCGACGTCGACGGCAACGTCCTGCTCGACTTCACGAGCCACGTCGCCGCCGCGCCGCTCGGGTACAACAACCCGAAGGTGCTGGAGCCGCTCTCTGACCTCGAGCTGTTCGACCCGGTGAAGATCGCCGGACAGGACTTCTACGCCAGCGGTGGCTGGCCGCCCGAGGACCCCGACATCCCGACACCGACCCAGCTGATGGACCGTCTCATCGACGCGACGGACCACTACGACATGGACCGGGTGTTCCTCTCGAACTCCGGCGCGGAGGCCGTCGAGAACGCCATCAAGATCTGTTACAACCAGCGCGGGCACCGCGCGTTCACCTTCGAGGGCGCGTTCCACGGCCGCACGCTCGGTGCGCTCTCGCTCAACCGCTCGAAGACGGTCCACCGGAAGGGCTACCCCGAGGTGCCCGGCGTCGTCTCCGTGCCCTACATCTCGACCGACGAGGAGTACGAGCAGCGCTGGTGTACCGACGGCCACGGCGGCAACGTCCTCGCCGACAGGCTCCACACCGCCGGCAACATCGACCCCGACGAGGTCGCCTACATCATCCTCGAACCCGTCCAGGGCGAGGGTGGCTACCGCGTCCCCCACGACGGCTTCATCCACGATATCGCCGACATCCGCGACGAGCACGGTATCTACGTCATCGCCGACGAGATACAGGCCGGCCTCGGCCGCACCGGCAAGATGTGGGGCGTCGACCACCTCGACCTCACGCCCGACGTCATCACGTCCGCGAAGGGCCTGCGCGTCGGCGCGACCGTCTCCCGCTCCGATATCTTCCCGGAGGAGAAGGGTCGCCTCTCCTCGACGTGGGGTGCCGGTGACATCCTCTCCGCGGCACAGGGTGTCGTCACGATGGACGCCATCCACGAGTACGACCTCCTCGACAACGCGCAGGTGCGTGGCCGGCAGCTCTGGGAGACCATCGCCGACGCGGACCTCGACTCCGTCGTCGATATCCGCGGCCGCGGACTGATGTTCGCGGTCGAGTTCGACACCAAGGACCGCCGCGAGGCGGTGGTGAAGGAGGCGCTCCACCGCGGGCTGCTCACGCTGGGCTGTGGCTACAAGAGCCTGCGCCTGCTCCCGCCGCTCGACGTCACCGAGCGCGAGATCGAGCTCGGTGCGAACCTGTTCGTCGAGGCCGCCGAGGCCGCCGAGCGCGACGCGCCCGTCACCACGACGGACTCCAGCGACGCGTACTGAGGCAGAGAAAGAGTTCCTCCGGTGCCGTTTCAGAACTGGTAGCGGCGGTCGTCGTTCGTCTCCGGCTGCGGGAAGCTCCCGCCCGTCATCTCCTCGTAGGTCATCCCCGAGAGGTACTCGTCGTAGGTCACGTCGTACTCGGAGCGCAACTGGAAGTCGAGCTTGCCGGAGTCGACGGTCGTCTGGAACAGCAGGTGGACCGCGCGCTCGACCAGCTGGTCCGGGTCGGTGCCGAGGCCGGCGGCGAGCATCGCCAGCTCGTTCTTCGTCTCGCGGGCCAGCTCGAACTCGCCGTCGATGTCCTCGTACGCGTCGGTGACGTCCGCCTGTAGGTCGTCGAGTCCACTCATGACGGTCCGTAGCCGTTCGCGACTGAAGCGCGTTTCGTGTTCGTATCGACGCCTCGGTGGGGCCGTCGGAACGGTCGTGGACGGCCGGGCACCACCGGCGACCCGACCGGCAGCGACTGCACCGAGTGGCCTCGCTCCCGTCGTCGGCGAGGACTACAGCAGGCCACGCCAGGCGGCGACAGCGAGCCCTCGCAGCGACACGTCGGCATCGTAGCCCGCCGCCGCGGCGAGCCGGGACGGCGTCACGCTGGCCCCGAGCCGTGCGACCGGCGTGTGCCTGACACGGACCTCCACGGTGAGGTCGGCGGCCGAGAGCGCCCCGGTCAGGCGACTCCGCGGTAGCGGAATCGCGTCGACCCCCGCGACCAGGGTCCGGGCCGCCGACAGCGTCGGCGCGTTGACGACGAGCAGGCCCGGCTCGTTCCAGACCGCACACCGGCTGCCATCGACCGTCACGTCGAGTGCGACGTCGACAGACAGCGGTTCGACCGCGGTCGTCATCAGTCCTCGCGTGTCGTGATGCTGACCGTTCCGTCGATCTTCCAGTGTGCGTGCTGCGCATCCTCGCCTGCCTTGCTCGGCACCGCGACCTCCATCTCCTCGAAGACGTACTCGATCGTCGCCCCTCTCCCGGTCAGTCGTTCGTACAGTGCGATTCCTAATTCCGGCCAGGTGGTGGTCTCGGAGATCTCCTCTCTGGATGCCGTGTTGTCTGTGCTCATACCTCATACGTATCTTCGCCGTGGAGCCGGATAAGCACCGGCCCGCAACTGCTGGTCACGGGGGCGGTGGTCACGTGGACGGTACCGGACGACCACGCGCGTCGGCGGCTGTGCGTCCCGGTCGCGGAACCGTACCCCTTTTTGCCGCTCCGCTCCCAGGAGTGTGTATGTCGGTCACATCTGTACCCGACCGTATCGCCGTCGACCAGCACCGGTCGCAGACGGCGTGTTGCTGTTTCCGGTCGGGTGGGCGTGACAACGGGGTGATGCGCTGATGCTCGCCCGGCTCCGTGAGGACGTCGAGGCGGTGCTGGAGCGCGACCCCGCCGCGAAGAGCAGACTGGAGGTACTCACCTGCTACGCCGGCCTGCACGCCGTCTGGGCGCATCTGGTCAGCCACCGGCTCTGGGAGGGTGGGTTCCACCTGACCGCACGACTGCTCTCGCAGTTCGTCCGGTTCATGACGGGCGTGGAGATACACCCCGGTGCGCAGCTGGGCCGGCGCGTCGTCATCGACCACGGGATGGGCGTCGTCATCGGCGAGACGGCCGAGGTGGGCGACGACGTACACATGTACCACGGCGTCACGCTCGGCGGGAACTCGCCGCGGCCCGAGAAACGGCACCCAACCCTCGGTGACGGCGTCGTCGTCGGCGCGAACGCGACGTTGCTCGGCGACATCGACGTCGGCGACGACGCCCGTGTCGGTGCCGGCTCGGTGCTGACGAAGGACGTGCCCGCGGGGGAGACGTGGACGGGTGTGCCGGCGACCCGCGTCGGCGGACCGTCGGCGGCGGAGGAGCACGAGGAGTCCGACGCCGCCTCGGAGGGGTCGGAGTCGGTCGACACCGGGACGAGCGCCGACGAGTCCGTCGTCCCGGGCGACGGCGCGGAGGCCGAGGCCGACGACTAGTCGAGCGGAATCGACCCGTCGGTGGACTCGCCGCGGCCACAGCGTGGCACCCTGACGACGACGTCGTCGTCGGTCCGTTCTGCGGTCGCGTCCGTGGCAGTTATCGGGAACGGCGGCACGATGCGAGCGACGCGTTCGGTCCGCTCGACGCCGCCGTCGCGGTCGGTCTCGCCGAGCAGCCAGACGCAGAGCGCGCCGTTCGCGACCCGAACCTCGTGGTGGGTCTGCGCGCCGGGCGTGGGGTCGAGCCGGACGACGAGCTCGTCGCGGGTGACGGTCACGTCGCCGTCGCCGATGCGTTCGCGGAGGCCGAACAGCCGCTGTGCGACCCCGGCGATCGCGGGGACGACGACGCCGGCGAACAGCCCGTTACCGCGGAGCCGTTCGAGCGTGTACGAGGGTGGGGATTCGGGGGGTGTCGGCGGTCCCCGACGGCCCTCGCGCACGAAGCGGTCGCCGTCACGGCGGAACGTCGCCTCGTGTGCGACCGCGTCGTCGGCGTCGCAGGTCCGGAGCGTGGGTCGGACGAGTCGAACGTCCGAGGCGGCTCCGGGGAGTTCGGTGACGAGGACGCGTGCACAGGCCAGCGTGACGTGGTGGTCGAGCGCGGCGGTCGTCGTCAGCTCCTCGTCTGCGTGCAGGACGCGGTCGACCTCGGTGCCGCCGTCCGTGGGCCGGACACGGAGGGTGACCGCCTCGGTGTCGCCGACTGCGGAGCGGAGCCGGCACGTGAGCGCCTCCGGGGAGACGTTCGTGGGTCGCTGGTCGGACGCGGCGCGGTCAGTTCTGTCCGCGTTGTCCGGGTGCTGGTCGTCCCGCTCCGGGTCGGTCCTGCCGGTAGCCATCGATGGTGCCAACGAGGCCGACCGTAATAATTTTCAGGGGGAGAAGGTGGGAAACTGTCGACAGGTTCGACCGTCGTCGGGGCCGCGTACCGGTCGGACTCAGGCGTCGTCGCCGAGCAGGTACCGGGCGATGATCTTCTTCTGGATCTCCGTGGTGCCCTCGTAGATGGTGAGGATCTTCGCGTCGCGGTAGAACCGCTCGACCGGGAAGTCGGTGGTGTAGCCGTAGCCGCCGTGTATCTGGACGGCCTCGTTGGTCACGTCCATCGCGGCCTCGCTGGCGAAGTACTTCGCCTGACTGGCGAGGAACGCGGTCTCCATGCCGGCGCCCTCGGCCTTCTTCTGGGCGGCCTCCCGGGTGAGCAGGCGGCCGGCGGTGACCTTCGTCTGCATGTCCGCGAGCTTGTGGCGGATGGCCTGGAAGTCGGAGATGGGCTGTTCGAACTGCTCGCGCTGCTGTGAGTACTCGACGGCGGCGTCGAGCGCGGCCTGCGCGAGGCCGACGGACTGTGCGCCGATGGCGATGCGGCCACCGGTGAGGATCTGGAACGCGGCCGAGAGGCCTCGACCCTCCTCGGTGAGCTGGTACTCGGCCGGGATGCGGGCGTCCTCGAAGATGAGCGTCGTCGTGTCCGACGCTCGCAGCCCGAGCTTGTCCTCCTTCTTGCCGACACTCACGCCGTCGGTGTCGGCGGGAACGAGGAACTGGGTGATGGAGCCCGGGTCGTCACGGTCGGTCTTCGCGAAGACGACGTAGACGCCGGCGCGGCTGCCGTTCGTGATCCACTGCTTCTTGCCGTTCAGGCGGAACTCGTCGCCCTCGCGCGCGGCGACGGTCGACATCTCGGCGGGGTTCGAGCCTGCCTCGGGCTCGGAGAGCGCGAACGCGCCGACGGGGCGGCCGTCGACCATCTCGGGGAGCCACTCGTCGCGCACGTCCTGCGAGCCGAACTCGTCGATGCAGGAGGTCGCGAGCCCGTGGACCGACAGCGCGGTCGCCACGGCGAGCATCCCGTGGGCGAGCTCCTCGTTGATGATGGCGTAGGTCACCGGGTCGGCGTCGTAGCCGCCGTACTCCTCGGGGACGGTCAGCCCCGTCAGGTCCAGCTCCGCCAGCCCGTCCCAGACGTCCTCGGGGAAGGTCTGCTCCGCGTCGCACTCCCGGGCGACCGGCCGTAGCTCCGCCGCCGCGAACTCCCGAACGACGTCGCGGACGGCGGCCTGCTCCGAACTCAGATTCATACCCCTGCCTTCGGGGGCGAGTGGAAAAAGTTGCCCCATTCCCGCGGCGGGTGCGTCGACCCCGACGGGCTCAGTCCTCGACGAGCGCCTCGACCGGCGTCGCCCGCTCCCAGATACGTTCGAACACGGTCGCGCCCCAGTCGGCGGCGGCGTCGGACTCCCTGACGAGCTCTGTCTGTGGGTCGTACGTGCCGTCGAGCTGCGGGAGCGAGAGGTACACGCCGGACCCGGTGACGGTCATCGCGAACGCGATCTCGGCGACACGGATGTCCACCAGTTCGGCGAACGGCGGTGGCTCGTCGGCGTTCGAGTCGTCCTCGGGCCTGAGATCCAGTATCTCGGGGTCCAGCACCAACCGCACGGAGTCGGTGTCGCCCTCGAGCAGCGCGTCGGCGAAGCGGTCGTCGTAGACGGGAGCGAGGACAGCGACCTCGTCGGCGTCCGCGATGGCGGTCCGCACCCGCCGTGCCGCGCGGAACGGGTCCGTCTCCGGGGAGTCGACGACCTCGCAGCCGGCGAGCCGATGCAGCTCTCGGCGGTCCGGTTCGGGGAGGACGCCGAGGTCGTGCTCGTCGAAGTACGGGCGGGTCCCCTCGACGACGGACTCGACGGTTCCGACACGCTCCAGCAGGTCCGCGACGGCGCGTCCGGTGCCCGTGAGCGCCCACCGACCGTCCTCGCGCTCGTAGCAGAAGCCACGGTCCGACAGCCGGTTCATCGCGTCGTACACCGCCGACTCGCTGGCCGCGGTCGAGCCCACGACCGCCCGCCGCTCTCGTGGTTCGCTCGCGAGCGCGATGAGCACCTCCTGTCGGGAGCGCGAGCCACAGACGAACTCGACGCGTTCGGTCGGACCGACCATACAGATGGTGACGACGCGGCGGCCATATGTGTTTTCTTCTCGGCTGTATTACCATACTTTCCGAGGACGTCGGAACGTTCCACCCCGCTTCGGTCGTTTCGCGCAGGTCGGAATGGTAACCTTTAGGCAGCATACTACGGTACTTTCCAATGCTGTCTGTCGGTGCTTCCGGCGTACGCCTCCCTCGTCGTACGCCTTCGTCACCAACTCGTGCCCAGCCGGGGGGCTCATGCGCTCCTGCTACCGAGCCCCTCGGCCACCTTCGCTGGCGGGGCGTCGATGCCACCGCCCTGCGCGAAGGACCCGCTGCCGCCACCACCACCGCCGTAGTCGGCCGTCACCGCCTCCACCACGGCCGACGCGTCGTGGTCCGGCCCCGCCGCGACCGCGACGAAGGTCCGCCCCGACTCGCCGACCGCCACCACGACATCCGCATCCCGCCCCGCTGACGCCTGGAGCGGTTCTCGGCAGTCGTTCGCCTCGACGCCCTCGACCGTCGCGACCAGCCACGTCTCTCCATCGCGTTCGAACGGCTCCGCCGCCGTCAGCGTCGACGCCACGAGCCGCCGTCGTGCCGACGCGAGCTCGGACTCCAGCTCCTCGACCCGCTCGGAGAGCCGTTCCGCCGCTTCGGCGATA
Source organism: Haloarchaeobius litoreus (assembly GCF_024495425.1). Lineage (NCBI taxonomy): Archaea > Methanobacteriati > Methanobacteriota > Halobacteria > Halobacteriales > Halorubellaceae > Haloarchaeobius > Haloarchaeobius litoreus. The sequence continues at coordinate 309,353 of NZ_JANHJR010000001.1, forward strand.
TCCGTCGGCGCGGCGTCCAGCGCCCGCCCGGCGTCGAGCACCGCCCGCTTCTCAGCGGCCCGGTGCTCGATGCCCCGCTCACCCACCGCGAACTCGACTCTGGTCATCCCCTCGCCGGGGTTCGACCGCGAGAGCAGCGTGACGGGTCCGATCTCCCGGGTGTTCCGGACGTGCGTCCCGCCGCAGGCCGCGACGTCCCAGGGCCGCTCGCGGGGCTCGCCCGGCACCACGTCGCCCTCGCCGACCGTGACGACGCGCACCTCGTCGGCCCCCTCGAAGACGCCCTCCTCGGTCTTCGTGTTGAACGCGACGAACCCGTCCTCGCGGAGGTCCGCGAGCGGGACCGACTTCCAGCCCACCTCGCGGGACTCCCACACCGCCTGGTTCGTCAGCCGCTCCAGTTCGACCAGCGTCTCGTCGGTCACGTCGCTCGACGTCGTCAGGTCCACCCGGACCTTCTCATCGTCGATGCCGAAGCCGCCGTAGCCCAGGTCGTCACAGAGCCGACGGGCCGCCCCGTACAGCACGTGACTCGCGGTGTGGGCCCGCATGCAGTACATCCGGAACGCCCAGTCCACCTCGCAGAGCACCGACGAGCCCTCGCCGAAGGTCGGCTCCTCGGCGAGCGTGTGGACGTGCTCGCCGTCCCGGTGCTGTACGTCGACCACCGGCACGTCGCCGACGGTGCCCCGGTCGCTCGGCTGGCCGCCGCTCTCGGCGTAGAAGTAGCTCGTCTTCAGCCGGACTTCGCGCCCGTCGACGCCCGCGACCGTGGTCTCGAAGCGTGTCGTGTACGGCTGGCGCGCCGCGAGTTGCCCCGTCATTACGCGATTGCAAGACGGGCGGGCGAGAAAAACGTGCCGCCGGATTCAGTCTTCGGGCCGTGCATCGTGGCTGACACTCCCCCGGACCCGACGTCAGGCGAAGGAGTTCGCGATGGCGGAGACCGTCGCGTTCAGCACGTCCTCGCGCTCGCCGCGGAGGAACTCGAGGTGGCCGTCGCGACCGCCGACGACGCTGACGCCGCCCTCGGGGACCTCCTCGTCGACCTCGGTCCCGAGGTCGCGGACGTCGAGCGGACTGGTGCTCCTGATGTGGAGTTCGTCCTCGCCGAGGGCGAGGGTGACGAGGTCGGCCTCGGTGTCTTCGCCGTCCTGACGGTGGAGGGCGTCGAGGAGGAGCTCGGTCGGCGGGAAGTCGAACCGGTTGCTGAACGCGTCCGCGTCGAGGACGGCGAAGTCGACGCCCTCGGCGGAGCGCGTCGAGAGGTTCCGCCGGGCGGTCTTGAGCTCGCGGTCGAGCTTGGTGCGGAACTGCTCGCTGACGTGGCCCGCGAGCCCGTCGGTCTCCTCGAAGAGGATGTCGGTGATGAGCTCGCGCTTGTCCTTGTAGGACTGGTAGAACGCCTCCAGACCGACGGCCTCGCGGAGCTCGGTGGTCTCGCTCTCGTCGTAGCCGGCGTCGGAGGCGAGTTCGGTGTACGCTTCGGGGCTGTCCTCCCAGTAGCTCACCGCGGGGAGGTGCGCGAGGTCGTCGCGCACGTCGTCGTTGACGTGGGCGGCGACGTTCGCCGCGACCGCGGTCGTCGTCACGTCGGTCACGTCGTCGCTCGCGAGGTGCGGGTCGACGATGCCGCCCAGGTCGTCGGCGACCTCGGCGTCGGGGTAGCCCGAATCGATGACGAGGCACTCGGCCCCGTAGACGTCGAGCAGCTCGTAGCCCTCGCGGGACTCGAGCGTGCTGCCGAGGTCGACGAGGACGACGAGCGGGAGCTGCTCGCCGTGGCGCTCGCGCGCGTCCAGCATGTTCGTCACGTCGTCGGTCGCGGCGTCCATGCCGTAGACGGTGTCGTCGAGCGGGCGGCGCTCGCAGAAGTGGTACTGGGCGTCCTGGCGCTCGTGCTCCGCCTCGACGAGGGGGAGGACGGCGCGCTCGATGGCGGCACCGGCGACATAGCCGTCGGCGGTGGCGGTGTGGCGGACGACGACCGGGCGGCCCTGGATGACCGCGCGGCGGATCTCGGTCGCGACCTCGCGGACCTCGTCGGCGACGGCGGCGACGGCATCGTGGTCGGCGAGCAGGTCGACGCTGCCGGGGTCGGCCTGCTCGTCCAGTGCGGCGTCCATGCGCTCGGAGACGACGGTGGCGTCGTCGTCCTCGAGTGTCGTGAGGACCTCGGTCTCGATCTGGACCTCGTCGTGGTGGCGCTCGACCTCGCCCTCGAGGCGGACGACGTCGTCGACCTCCACGTCGGGGTAGGCGCGCACACCGGCCTCCTCGAACGCGGCGCACTCGACGACGCCCGTCTCGTCGCGGATCTCGAAGACGGTCGGGCCGGAGGTCTGACGGACGCTGACGACCTCGCCCTCGATGCGGACGACCTGTCCGACGAGGTCTCCGACGTTGTCGACCGTGCTACGTGCGAGCTCGGAGCGGCTCTCGGTGTCGTCGGTCTCGGCCGCTTCGGTCGGTTCGGCGTCGTCGGTCTCGGCCTGCTCGTCCTCGGTCGGCTCGGTGGCGTCGGTCTCGGCCTGCTCGTCCTCGGTCGGCTCGGTGGCGTCGGTCTCGGCCTGCTCGTCCTCGGTCGGCTCGGTGGCGTCGGTCTCGGCCTGCTCGTCCTCGGTGGCGTCGTCGGTCTCGGCCGCCTTGGCCGCGTCGACCGTCTCGTCGCTCCCCTCGGCTTCGCCCTCCGAGGGAGCCTCCTCGGTGGCGTCGGAGTCCGTCGTCGCGGGGGCCGCGTCGCCCTCGTCGGGCGTCCGGACCTTCTGCTTGGCGGCGGCGTTCCCGCCGGCGGCGACCGGTTCGGCCTCCTCGTCGGGTTCGTCGGGCTCGTCGGGCAGTTCGTCGCCCTCGGGCGTCTGGACGAGTGTGCCACGGAAGTCGGACTCGCGCTGGCGGATGGACCAGCCGAGGTCCACGTTGCCGTTGTCGCGGATGTCGGTGACCTGGACGTAGACCCTGTCGCCGGCGTCCCAGTCGAGACTGTCCAGTCGGCGGTCGAGTTCGCTTCGGTGCAACAGGCCGGTGACGGAGGTCCCGATGTCGACGAACACGCCGAACTCGGCGAACCCGTCGACCGACCCCTCGTAGTAGCGGCCGGGCTTCAGCTGGTTGGCTCGGTTGCCTTCGAACGTGAAGACGACGTCCTCCTCGTGGCTCGAACAGATGTGCCCGTCGACGGAGGCACCACAGATGATACAGTTACCCATTTGACCGAGTAGAGAAGACCCGGCCTAAAACGGTTGTCGAATCTACCTCAGCGATAGAGCGACAGGTACAACATGCTGAACCCGACGATGAAGGGGATGGTCTCCGCCACCTGAAAGTACGTCGCGGTCTCGGCGGTGGCCTCGCGCGTGATCTGCGTGCTGATGGTGGTCAGGGCGACGCCCATGCTGATGAACGCGAAGCCGATGAACGCCGACTCCAGTCGCTTGCCGCCCTTCTGGTTGTACGCCTGGAAGCTGATGAACGTCAGTCCGAGCGCGAGCGCGAACAGCACGAGGCGCAGCCCCATCAGGAGCACGTCCGCCACGGCGCTCAGGTCGACCACCGGGTCTCACCTCCGGCTCGTCGACGTCTCTGGCTCTCCCGACGCCTGTGATCACCGACCGAGCTCGTCCCAGAGGCTGGAGAAGCGGTCCGGCAGGTTCTCCTTGCGATAGATACGGATGTCGTACTCATCTTCTTTGAGCCGAATGACAGTCGCGTCGAAGTTCGACTTGAACGCGTCGTAGTGGTTCCCGTCACGGGCCACGAGCGTCTCCGACGTTATCAGTTCGTGTTCTTTGAGCATCTCGATACGACGATAGACCGTCGGGAGCGAGAGGTCACAGAATTCGGCCACCTCCTTCGCCGACCGTGGCTCCTCACTCACGGCTGCGAGGACCTCCCGGGCGGTCTCGTCACCGATTGTATCGAGTATCTCTTCGATTGGCCGCTCGTCGTCCACGAGTTTACGTGACCGGTTGGCGACTAAAAGGTTTGTGTCCGAAGGGATTCAGACCTCGAATAGCGTGGAAATAAACACGCTAGATAACTCGGTTATTACATCCGATGAAAACGCTAACTGGACGTTATATGGGTAGCCGATAATGGGGAGGTATGGCAACGACTGACGACTCAATAGACGGGTTGACCGAACACTGCGAACACTGCAGCACGGAGACGCTCCACAAGGTTTCCGTCCAGATCATCACCGAGAGCAGCAAGCAGGAGAACGCCCAGTTCTCCCGTGAGCCGTACCGCGTGAAGGAGTGCCAGAGCTGCGGCGAGCGCTCCAGTCAGCGGATGAACAACGCCTGACCCGTTCGGCAATCCCACACCGGAGCGGTGGCGGTCACTCGAAGACCGGGGAGTCGGCCGCCAGCGACTCCACGTCTGCTGCCATCTTCTCTGCTTCCTCGGGGAACAGGGACACCTGCACCTCGTTCCCCGAGTCGTCCTCGAAGACGAACTTGAGTCGTTTGTCGCCGAACTCGCGTACCTCGACGGCTTCGACGTCGAACAGCTTCGCCGAGGCGGACTTGTTCGTCGGGCCCACGTTCTTGATGCTGCCGTCTTTCAGTTCGACCATGAACTCGTCGAGTTCGAGTGCGAGCATGGCCGACAGTTCTCGACGGCGGACCATAGTCGTGGGTGGTCGAAGCGGTGCCTGCCCCGAATTCCCGGCTACCGACGCGCGTACCTTGAAGTAGCTACCGGACGAATTCGGGAGTGCCATGGAACTCACCTGGTACGGACACTCGACGTTCGGTGTGACGGTCGGCGAGACGGAGCTGCTCATCGACCCGTTCTTCGACAACCCGAAGACGGACACTGACCCGGAGGAGCTCGACCCGGACTACGTCCTGCTCACACACGGTCACGCCGACCACATCGGCGACGTTGACCGCTACGAGGGTGTCGAGCTCGTCGCCACGCCAGAGGTCGTGGAGTACTGCCGGGACGAGTTCGGCGACTACGAGGCCGTCGGCGGGATGGGCATGAACATCGGCGGCACGGTCGAGTGCGGCGACGCCTACATCACGATGCACCGCGCCGACCACACCAACGGGATGGAGACCGGCTACGGCACCTCCGGCGGGATGCCGGCCGGGTTCGTCATCTCGGATACGAAGCCGACGCAGGTCACCGACGAGGAGAGCGAGACGTTCTACCACGCGGGCGACACCGGGCTGATGACCGAGATGCGCGACGTCATCGCACCGTACCTCGAACCCGACGTGGCCGCGGTCCCCATCGGCGACCACTTCACGATGGGTCCGTGGCAGGCCGCCATCGCGGTCGACTGGCTCGACGTGGACTTCGCCCTGCCGATCCACTACGACACGTTCCCGCCCATCGAGCAGGACCCCGACGACTTCGCCCGCGAGGTGCGCGCGACGGGCAGCGACGCCGAGGTTGTCGTCCTCGAGGGCGACGAGAGCTGGACCCTGAGCGAGAACCTGCTCGACTGAGGGGTACTCCCCCTCGACCCGCTCGAAGCGCTGATGCGAACGCAGGGGCTGGACCAGATTCCACCCCGTACTCGCTGGCGGCTCTCCTACCGCTCGAACTCGACGCCCGTCACCTCGAACCGGAGGCCGCCGTCGGGCACCTCTTCGAGCTGCACCGTCCAGTCGTGCGCCGTCGCTATCTCGTGGACGATGCCGAGGCCGAGGCCCGTGCCGTCGTCCTTGCTGGAGTAGCCGGTGTCGAACAGCCGTTCGGGCGCGACGTCGACGTCGTGCAGTCCGACCCCGTCGTCCTCGACGACGAAGCCGTCCTCGGTCGACTCGACGCGCACGCGGACGTCGTCGCCGCCGTGCTCGACGGCGTTCCGGAAGAGGTTCTCGAACAGCTGTCCCAGTCGGCTCCAGTCGGCCAGCACGATGCCCGAGGTGTCGTTGACGAGCGTCGCCCCGCCAGTCTCGACGTTGTTCCACGACTGCGAGACGAGCGCCGACACCGGCGTCGGCTCCAGCTCCTCGGTCCGTTCACCCTCTCGGGCGAGGGTGAGCAGCTGCGTCGTGAGCCGGTCCATCCGGTCGAGGCTGCGCTCTATCTCGTCGAGGTGGTCGCTGTCGCAGTCCTCCCGGGCGAGCTGGAGGCTCGTCGTGGCGACGCTCAGCGGGTTCCGCAGGTCGTGCGAGACGACCGAGGCGAACTCCGCGAGCCGTTCGTTCTGGCGTTCGAGTTCCGCCTCGTGGCTGGCCCGTTCGGTCACGTCCCGGTAGAGCCAGATGTTCGCCTCCCCCTCGGGGTGGTCGTACGGGACGTACGTGCGTTCGAGCGTCCGCCCGTCCGCGAGTTCCACCTCCTCCCCCTGGACGGGTTCGCGTCGTTCGAGCAGCTCCGTGATGCGGGGGACGAACTCCTCGGTTTCGGCGAACCGGTCCGCGACGTGTCTGCCCGCGTCCTCGCAGTCCATCCCGACGAGCGCTGCAGTCTCGTACGGGATGTTCAAGAGATCACAGAGTCGCTCGTTGACGAGAAGAATCTCCCTGGATGCGTTCTCGATGAGCACGCCCTCGGGCATGTTCTCGACCAGCGTCTCGAGAACGGGGTCCGAGGATTCCAGGGAGCTGTCGGTCATGAGACACAGCTTCTACACGGAGCGGAATAACCGTTCCGTCCGGTTCGGTGTCCCGTTACTCGTAGTCGTCCTCGTCGTCGCTCTCGACCGCGCCGGCGAGGTGGTCCTTGCTCACCCAGCCGACGGCGAGGCCGAGCGCGATGGCGAACCCGAGCGCGAACGCCTGGATGATGGGGAACGCGATGCCGCCCGCCCCCGTCGAGGACGCCAGCGCGCCGAAACCGACCGCGATGGCGATGATGTAGACGAACACCTGGACGGCCGCGCCGAACAGCGAGCCCACCTGTCCGTCGCCGAGGTCGGAGTCGGCCATGCGGTCCTCGACGAGGTCCGCGAGCCAGAAGCCGAGTGCCACCACGATGGCTGCGATGATGGCGGTGGGGAGGAACTCGACCGCGCCGTTGAACGCTGCGGCGAGCCGGCCGATGCCCAGTTCCTGCATCACCAGCAGGCCGACGAGCAGGTAGATGTACAGGGTCGCGAACTGGCCGAGCAGCCGGCTCAGGTCACCGGGAAGTAACTCACCGAGGGGCGAGTCCTCGGCCATCTCGTCCAGCCCCATCCGTCGCGTGACCTTCACGACGGTCCCGGAGACGAACTTCGCGACGAGGAAGCCGACGACCAGGTAGATGAGGGCGTACACCAGGTTCGGTGCGATCCCCTGGAAGTCGGTGATGATTCGGGATAACACGTTGTCCAGCCACCGGATGAGGGGCGTCGGCGTGATCTCGAAGTTGCTCTGGAGCGAAATCACGCTGACCACCCAGCTGCGGTCGATACGGTACGAACGTCGCCACACCACGTACTGCCTTGAGCTATCATGGCCCGTTCGGGGTGTCGTAAGAACAGTAACTAAAGTTTCCGGACAAGATCAGACTGAGACAGAGTCGCCCCACCCGCAAGAACAAGTATGAAGGCGCTGCCGAGCAACGTTCCGAACGCAATGTCAAAAGAAGTCCACAGCGTCTCCGAGGAAGGGTTCAGCACCGAGAACACAATCCGCGACTTCGAGACGACAGTCGACGCGACCGGCGAGGCCGCGCCCGACACACTCGAGGCGCTGCTCGCCGCCTACGCCTCCTGCTACGTCCCCGCGCTGCGCGTCGGCGCGGAGCAGCGCCAGGCCGGCGACCTCGGCCGCATCGAGATCGACTCGACGGGCGAGCTCAACGACGACGACAAGCTCGCGTCCGTCCACTTCGACATCAAGGTCGCGGGAGACATCGGCGACAAGGGCGACGCCATCGCCGAGCGCGCCCACGAGCTGTGCAAGGTCGGCGACGCCGTGAAGAGTGAGCTGGTCGCGGACGTCGACATCGAAGGCGACGCGTTCTGAGACCGGTTCCGTCGCGGTTTCTCTCGCCCGTCTCAGCCGTCGGTGTTCGGTCGTGGGAGGGCGGTGAACGAGCGCTCCACGACCTCGAACGGGTCGTAGACGGACTGGTGACAGGCGCAGTAGCTCTTGTTCGCAGCGCCGAACTTCGGGGCGTCACTGCTGTCCTTGAATCCCGGGATACAGCAGAAGTGGGTACACTTGTTGAGGAAGGCGATGAACCCGTCGACCGTGCTCTCGGCGAGCCACTCGCTCTCCTCGGCGGCGCGCTCGACGCGCGTGCTGCGGATGACCTGGATGGGGAGCGTCTCCTCGCTGTCGACGTCCTGTGACCGCCAGGTGCAGTTCGCGGGCTTGCCGTAGCCGTCCTCGCCGATGCCGTTGCCCCACTCCGCGTAGTCGTCGAACTGGTCGACGTGGACGCGCTCGCCGATGCTGGTCTCCGAACTCTGCCAGTCGAGGCGGGTGTTCGCGCTGTAGCGCATGTAGTTGTCGTGGTCGCCGTCGGGCTGGACGTTCTGGAACGTCTGGCAGCCGCAGTACTGGAACCACTGGGTGGAGTACGTCACGCCACCGAGCTCCGTCTCGGCGACGGTGATCGTGGTGCCGTCCTCGAGTTCGCGCTCTTCGGCCTCGGGCCAGATGCCCTTCAGGTAGCCGTCGTCGTCGAGTTCGAGCGGGATCTGTGGGAGGCCACGGGGGGCGGGGCCGTCGGTGTTCTTCGCCGCGCGGTAGGTGACCGTCCCGCCACCGGTTCCCGCGCCCGTGGTCGTCGCCTCGATGGCGGCACCGCCTGCGGTCGAGATGGCGGCCATCGCTGCACCGCCCGCGACACCTTTGACGAACCGTCGTCGGTCGCTCTCCGTAGGGTACTTGTCTGTATCCATGGGGGACCAGTCGAAGATGAGTCAGAGGAGGGACATATACGGGTCGCGCGTTCCTACCGGCTGTCAACTGGAGAAACGTTCTTGTGGGGCCCTGCCAAGACGTGCGCGCGAGCGCAATCCTGATACGGGTGCTCACGAAAGGTCGTGACATGGACAACCGCTGGACGGACCAGGTCGTCGGCGAACGGATGACGGTCGACAAGGAGTTCACGCAGGACGTGCTGAACTCCGAGTTCACCAATCAGGAGTGGGACCTCATCATGAGCGCGGTGGAGTTCGAGATCGAGAACCCCGACTCGCCCGAGGAGGCACGCATCGTGGCGAACACCGAGAAGGTGGCGACAATCGTTCCCGAACTCGACGACATCAACGCCCAGATGCAGGCGATGGGCGGCGCGCCCGGCGGCGGGTCACGCAACCGCGGCAACGGCGGCGGCATCGTCGACTCCGTCAAGTCCGCGCTGGGCATGGGGGGCGGCGACGGGGACGGCGACCCCGACCAGGAGCGCATCGAGGCGGCGAGCGAGCTCGCGGCGCGCTACGGCGAGGAGCTACAGGAACACCTGGAGTCGAAGGGTCGCTGGGCGGAGATCTGTGCGGTCGCGGCGCGGTCACCGGCCGCCGACGAGAACTAGCCGTCGCCCGACCGGAACATCGTCAGTTCCTCCGCCTCGTAGATGTTCATCAGCTCCGTGACGAGCTCGTCGTAGCTCTCGTCGTCGACCCGGAGGCTGTCGAGCCGCTCCACGGTCTCCTCGCTGAGTTCTACCTCTGGCATACGATACCATACGCCGTCCCGGATGAAAACGCTTGCTCAGACCCGGTCCAGTACGGCGTCGCCCACGTCCTCGGTCGTCGCGTCGCCGCCGAGGTCCGGCGTGTGGGGTCCGTCGGCGAGCACGTCCTCCACGGCGGCACGGACGCGGTCGCCCTCGTCGTCGTAGCCGAGGTGTGAGAGGAGCATCGCGGCAGAGAGCAGCGTCGCCGCCGGGTTCGCGACGCCCTCGCCGGCGATGTCGGGGGCGCTCCCGTGGACCGGCTCGAACAGCCCGTTCTCGGGGCCGACGTTGGCCGACGGGAGCATGCCGAGCCCACCGACGAGGCCGGCGGCGAGGTCCGAGAGCACGTCGCCAGCGAGGTTCGGGCAGACGACAACCTTGAACTGCTCGGGGTCGAGGCAGACGTGGGTCGCGAACGCGTCCATCAGCACCTCCTCGGTCTCGACGCCGTGCTCGTCGGCGACCGCGACGACCGCGTCCCGGAACCGGCCGTCAGTCTCGCGCATCACGTTCGCCTTGTGCGCGACGTGGAAGCCGTCGAGGTCGCGCTCGTCGACGTACTCGCAGGCGAACTCGGCGAGACGCTCGGAGGCCGAGGTCGTGATGACGCGCGTGAGTGTCGAGAGGTCGTCGGAGAGTCGGTCCTCGTGCCCTGAATAGACGCCCTCGGTGTTCTCGCGTAGGAAGACGAGGTCGGTCTCGGGTCGAAGCGCGTCGACGCCCGGGTAGGCGCGTGCCGGGCGGACGTTGACGAACGAACCGACGGCCTCGCGGAGCGGGAGAACCACGTCGGCGGCGGTCTCGCCGGCCGCGCCGAAGATGGTCGCGTCCGATTCTGCGACGAGGTCGTAGGTCTCCTCGGGCAGCGCGGTGCCGGTCTCTGCCTTCGTCGCGTCGCCGGCCTCGCCGTGGACGAACTCGAACTCGCCGACAGCGTCGAGCACGTCGACGGCGACCGGGACGACCTCCTGGCCGATACCGTCGCCGGGGACGACGGCGATCTGGTCTGTCATGACGGTAGGCACTCGTCGTGCTCAAATCAGGATTCCGGAAGGGGCTACATCCGCCAGGGGGGCACCTCCGACTGTCCGACCCAAAGTTATTTATGCCTGGGGAAGAAATAATTACATGCAGGGGCGACGCGAATAGAAATCGGCAGTTTCTTGTATCAGTCTCCAGTAGCAACTGTTCCCGGCAGCGAGCCGGCACCGACGACAGGCCAGACATCCCGCTGACGACAGTGTACCGCCCGACGACGAGCGACAGCCACGTCGCTCGACGACCAGGTAACGCGACGCCGCCGCCCACATCACACATGCACGACACGACTCAGAACACGGTAGACGTTCCAGACGACCCGACCGAACTCGCCGAACGCGACGGCGTCGAGGAGGTCACCGACACGTTCACGCACGGAAACGAGGACCACTGCGAGGCCGACTACGCCGGCCGCGCCATCGTCGGCGTCACGAACGACGACGGCGAACTGCTGCTCGTCACCGACCGTGCGGAGGGGCGGGCGGTCCTCCCCAGTCCGAAGGTCGAGTACGACGGCGACTGGACCGCCGCGGCACGCGACGAACTCGCCGACATCGCCGAGATGGAGGTCCGCATCACCGGCGTCGAGCGCGTCCGTCATGCCGAACACGTCATCGAGGGCGACGACGAGGTCTTCGACGAGACCACGCACGTCGTCCTCGCCGCCGAACCCGTCGCCGACGCCCCCGAGCTCCCCGACCTGGCCGCCGAACACTGGTCGCTCGAGTGGCACGATAGCTACCCATCGGACCTGTTCGAGGACGGGCAGCCGGAGGCCGAGGACGTCCGGCTGTTCCTCGACTGACCCCAACAGCCCTCCCCTGTTCGCCGAACCCCAGCCAGCACCGCCGACGACCGCCCCACCACCAGCCTCAGCCATGTCAGAACTCCCACCACAGGACCCGAGCACAGCCGACGACCAGCGAGACACCGACACCGGCGGTGCGCTCGCCATCCACGCCCCGCCGGAGAGCGCGAACGACGAGACGATTCCGGTCGAGGTGACCGGCCTCACCCCCGGCGAGCAGGTCACGTTCACGGCCGAACTGTGCGCCCACGACGGCGTCACCTGGCGCTCCGAGGCGACGTTCACCGCCGACGAAGACGGCACCGTCGCGCTCGCCGTACACGCGCCCGACGACGGGAGCTACGACGGCGTCGAACCGATGGGCTGGTACTGGTCCATGACCGCGGCCGACGACGGGACGCGCTTCCCCGCCGTCAGCGACGAGCCGACCGTCGAGGTCGAGCTCCGGGCGACTGCCGGCGACCGGTCCGCCAGCCGGACCATCACCCGGCAGGTGTACGACGGCGGCGTGACCGCCCACCCGGTCGACCACGACGACGTGGTCGGGACTCTCTACGAACCACCGGGCGAGGGACCCCACCCGGCCGTCCTCGACCTTCACGGGTCCGCGGGCCGGCTCTCCGACTCGACCGCGAAGGCACTCGCGAACGAGGGGTACGCCACGCTCGCCATCGACTACTTCGGTGAGGGCGAACCCATCCCCGACGAGCACCGACGGGTCCCGCTCTCGTACTTCGACACCGCGGTCGACTGGCTGGGCGACCAGCCGGGCGTCCGCGAGGGCCCGGTCGGTCTCGTCGGCGCGTCCCGCGGCGCCGAACTCGCGCTCCTGCTCGGTGCGCGCCGGGACTGGGTCGGCGCGGTGGTCTCCTACGCCGGCAGCGCAATCATGTGGGACACGCCCTCGGGCGAACCCGCCTGGACCGACGACGGCGAGCCCGTCCCCCACGTCGTCGCCGACCCGGCCCCCGGCGCATCCGTCGAGAAAGGACTCACCGACGAGCAGGTCGAGCGCGCGACGGTCCACGTCGATGAGACGGACGGTCCCGTGCTCCTGCTCTCCGGCGGTGACGACGAGGTCTGGCAGTCGCGGTACCTGTCGAATATCGCCATGGACCGACTGACGGAGGTCGACTTCCCGCACCGCTTCGCCCACCACACCTACGACGGCGTCGGCCACTTCATCGGCCGCCCGTACTGCCCGATGACCGGCGTCGGGCCCGCCGACCGGGCGAAGGCGACCGCCCACGCCGCAGCCGACTCCTGGCCGCGCGCGAAGGCGTTCCTCGCGGACGGACTCGGAAAGACCGACGAACCGGGAGAACAGTAGCCGCTCAGGCCGCGTCGTCGACGTACGGCAGACTCGCGGCCGTCTTCTCGACCTCGCCCGCGTTCGCCTTCATCAGCGCCGTGGTGTCCCAGACGCCCTCGACGAGCGCCTTGCGCTGGGCGTCGTCGACGGTCACGTCGACGGTGGTGTCGCCGTAGGTGACCGTCTCGTTAGCGACGTCGACGTCGATGTCGCCGTCGGGATTGTCGTCGACCCAGTCCTGGATGGCCGTGACCGTCTCGGCGTCGGCCGTCACCGTCGGCACGCCGAGCGCGAGGCAGTTGCCCGCGAAGATCTCGGCGAACGACTCGCCGATGATGGCGTCGATGCCCCAGCGGACGAGCGCCTGCGGGGCGTGCTCGCGCGAGGAGCCACAGCCGAAGTTCGCGTTGACGACCATCACCGAGGCGTCGCGGAAGCGGTCCTCGTTCATCGGGTGCTCCTTCTCGTTGTCGTCGCCGTCGAACCGCTGGTCGAAAAAGGAGAACTGGCCGAGCCCGTCGAACGTGACGACCTTCATGAACCGTGCCGGGATGATCTGGTCGGTGTCGATGTCGTTCCCCCGGACCGGGATGCCGGAGCCGGAGACGTGTTCGACGGTCTCGGCGGGTCCGTCAGTCATCGACGACCACCTCCGCGGTCTCGACGTCGCGGACGTCGGTCACTTCGCCCTCGATGGCGGCGGCGGCGACCATCCGGGGGTTCATCAGGACGGTGCGGCCGTCCTTGCTGCCCTGGCGGCCGACGAAGTTCCGGTTGGAGGAGGAGGCACAGGCCTCGTCGCCCTCCAGCTGGTCCTCGTTCATGCCGAGGCACATCGAGCAGCCGGCGTTTCGCCAGTCGAAGCCGGCCGCCTCGAAGGTCTCGCGCAGGCCCTCCTCCTCGGCGGCGCGTGCGACGCGCTGGCTGCCGGGGACGACCATCGCGCGGACGTCCGGGTGGACCTCGCGGCCCTCGACGACGCGTGCGGCGCGGCGCAGGTCCGGCAAGCGTGCGTTCGTACACGAGCCGAGGAACGCCACGTCGATGGGGTACCCGTCCATCGTCTCGCCGGGCTCGACGCGCATGTGCTCCTGGGCGCGCCGGGCGGTGTCCTGCTTGTCGGCGGGCAGGTCCTCCGGGGCCGGGATCGGCTGGGTGACGCCGACACCCTGACTGGGCGTCGTGCCCCAGGTGACCACCGGCTCCAGCTCGCTCCCGTCGATGGTGACCACGTCGTCGTACTCGGCGTCGTCGTCGCTGGCGACGGACTCCCAGTACGGCTTCAACTGGTCGAACGTTTCGGGGTTCTTCTGGAAGTACTCGGTCTCTCTGAGCCACTCGTAGGTGGTCTCGTCGGGGTTGACGTAGCCCGCGCGGGCACCGCCCTCGATGCTCATGTTGCAGATGGACATCCGCCCCTCCATGTCGAGGTTCTCGATAGCCTCGCCGGCGTACTCGTAGACGTAGCCGACGCCGCCGTCGGTGCCGAGCCGGCGGATGATCTCGAGGATGACGTCCTTCGCGCCGACGCCGTCGGGCAGCTCGCCCGTGACCTCGATCTTCCGGACGTCCTTCTTCTCCATGGCGACGGTGCCCGTCGCGAGCACGTCGCGGATCTGGCTGGTGCCGATACCGAACGCGAGCGCGCCGAACGCGCCGTGAGTCGAGGTGTGGCTGTCGCCACAGACGATGGTCTTGCCGGGCTGGGTGAGCCCCTGCTCCGGCCCGATGACGTGGACGATGCCCTGGTTCCCCGACCCGGGGTCGGAGAACTCGATGCCCGCCTCGCGGACGTTCTCCTCGAGCTCGCTCATCATCCGCTCGGCCGCGTCGTCGGCGTACGGCCGCGACTGGTCTGCCGTCGGGACGATGTGGTCGACGGTCGCGTGCGTGAGTTCGGGATACGCGACCTCCATGTCGCGCTCGCGGAGCATCCCGAACGCCTGCGGGCTCGTCACCTCGTGGATGAGGTGCAGGCCCACGAACAGCTGCGTCTGGCCGGTCGGGAGCTCGGTGACGGTGTGGCGGTCCCAGACCTTGTCGTAGAGCGTGCCCTCGGACATCAGTTCTCGTCCCGTTCGCTGTACTCGCCCCCGCGCTCGAAGACGCGGTTGGCGGCGTCGTCTGTCGTCCGGTGGCGTACGTCGGCCATCACGTCGCGGTCGTCGGTCGACTCGGTCTCGTCGGCCGACTCGTCCTCGTCGGTGGCGTCGGTCGACTCGGACGGGTCGTCCTCCTCGGGTTCGGCGTCGAACGGCTCGGCCCGCTCGTCCTCGCGCGCCGGGTCGCGGCCGCCGTCAGCGACGACGGTGACGCCGTGTTCGAACACCTGCCCCATGCTCTCGCCGGTTTGCGGGTTGGTGTGGCTCACGTGGGCCATCGTGGTGCGGTTCTCGGTCGGTCGGGGTCGGTCGGTGGTGCGTTCGGTCATTGTCAGTCGTCCGCCTGTGGCGGGGTCGCGTCCTGTTCGTCGGTCGGTGCGTCGTCGGCCCACGCGAACAGGCCGCGCAGCTCCTCGCCGACGTCCTCGATGTCGTGGGCTTTCTCGGCCTTCCGGAGCTGGTCGTAGCTCGGGCGGCCGGCCTGGTTCTCGGTGATCCACTCGCGGGCGAAGGTGCCGTCCTGCACGGCCTCGAGCACCTCCTCCATGTTCTCGCGGGCGTGCTCGTCGACGACGACGTCGCCGCGGGTCAGCCCGCCGTACTCAGCGGTGTCCGACACCGAGTCCCACATCTCGCCGAGCCCACCCTCGTACATCAGGTCGACGATGAGCTTCATCTCGTTCATGCACTCGAAGTACGCCATCTCGGGGCTGTAGCCCGCGTCGACGAGCGTCTCGTAGCCCTGCTTGATGAGCGAGGTGACGCCGCCACAGAGGACGGCCTGCTCGCCGAACAGGTCGGTCTCGGTCTCCTCGCGGAACGTCGTCTCGACGACGCCCGCGCGGGTGCAGCCGATGGCCTGTGCGTACGCGAGCGCCTCCTGTGTCGCCTCGCCCGTCGCGTTCTGGTACACCGCGAGCAGGCCGGGCGTGCCCTCGCCGCGCTCGTAGTTCCGCCGGACGATGTGGCCCGGCGACTTCGGCGCGATCATCGTCACGTCGACGCCCTCGGCGGGGCGGATCTGGTTGTAGTGGACGTTGAAGCCGTGGGCGAACTGGAGCGTGTCGCCGGGGTCGAGGACCGGTTCGATCTCCTCGTACACCGTCGGCTGGACGGTGTCGGGGACGAGCACCGACACGATGTCGGCGGCCTCGGCCGCGTCGCGTGGCGTCTCGACCTGGAGGCCGTCGGCCTCGGCGGCATCGCGGGAACTGGAGTCCTCGCGCAGGCCGACGACCACGTCGACCCCGCTCTCGGCGAGGTTCTGTGCGTGGGCGTGGCCCTGGCTGCCGTAGCCGAGTACGGCGACGGTCTTCCCGTCGATGTAGCTCGCGTCGGCGTCGTCGTCGGTGTACACTGTCGTCGTCGTGGAGTCGTCTGTCGTCATTGGTTGGTGGATTGCGGGGTGGTGTCGTCGGTGGTCGATTCTGTGCCGCGAGCGAGCGCGGCCGTGCCGGTCCGGGTGACCTCGCGGACGCCGAAGCGCTCGAACGTCTCGACGGCCGCGGCGATCTTCTGGCGGCTCCCGGTGATCTCGACGGTGACCGTCTCCGGGCAGGCGTCGACGGTCTTCGCGTCGTACATCTCCGCGACGGCGGAGACCTGGTCGGGGTGTTCCGCCTCGACCTTCACGAGCGCCAGCTCGCGGTTGATGGCGTTCTCGGGCAGCTCCTTGACGGAGATGACCGGGATCTGCTTCCTGAGCTGCTTCTCGAGCTGGTCGATGCCGGGGTCGGACTCCTCGGTCACGACCGTGATTCGGGCGCGGGAGTCGTCCTCGGTCGGGCCGACGGTCAGGCTCTCGATGTTGAACTGCCGTCGGCTGAACAGCCCGGAGACCTTCGAGAGGACGCCGGGCTCGTGCTCGACGAGCACCGAGATAACGGCACGGCGCGTCGCCGGTTCGGCCTCGACCTCGGGGTCGATGCGGATGCCCTGTGCGTTCCGTCGGCCCTCGGGTGTCTGCCGCTCGTCGGGAGCGGGCCCGGACAGTCCGGAGCTCACAGGTGGTCCTCCGCCAGCGCGAACTGGCCGTTGTCGCCGCCGCTCGGGACCATCGGGTAGACGTTCTCCTCGGGGTCGACGTGGCAGTCGAGGACGGCAGGACCGTCGTACTCGAGCGCCTCGGTGATGGCGTCGGCGACGTCGTCGTAGTCGGCGACGGTGATGCCCTTCGCGCCGAAGCCCTCCGCGAGGGTGGCGAAGTCGGGGCACCAGTGGTACTCCGAGGCCATCCGTCGGCGGTCGTAGAACGCGTCCTGCCACTGGCGGACCATCCCGATGTGCTCGTTGTTCAGCACGACGACCGTGATGTCGAGGTTCTCGCGGACCGCGACCGACAGCTCCTGCATCGTCATCAGGAACGAGCCGTCGCCCTCGAAGGAAATGACCTGCGTGTCGGGGGCGGCGACCTTCGCGCCGATGGCGGCGGGGACGCCGTAGCCCATCGTCCCCAGCCCGTGGCTGGAGACCCAGGTTCGGGGCTGGGTGTAGGTCCAGTACTGCACCGCCCACATCTGGTGCTGGCCGACGCCGGTCGTGACGATGGCGTCGTCGTCGGTCGCCTCGTCGAACGCCTCGACGACGAACTGCGGCTTCAGCGGCTCGTCGTCGGGCGTCGCGTAGTCCATCGGGTACTCGGACTTCCACTGCTGGCAGGTCGCGCGCCACTTCTTCGTCTCGGGCGCGGCGCGCATCGCCTCGTCCAGCTGCGTGACGACCGTCGCGGCGTCGCCGACGAGCGGGTAGTCCGCCTCGATGTTCTTGCTGATCTCGGCCGGGTCGATGTCGACGTGGACGACCTCGGCGTCGGGCGCGAACGTCTCGATGCCGCCGGTCAGGCGGTCGTCGAAGCGGCAGCCGACCGCGACGAGGCAGTCGGTGTGGGTGATGGCCATGTTGGCGTAGCCGGTGCCGTGCATGCCCGCCATCTCGAGTGCCAGCTCGTGGTCCTCGGGGAACGCGCCGACGGCCGGCATCGTCGTGGTCACCGGGACGTCGTAGGTCTTTGCGAACGCGCGGACCTCCTCGCTGGCGTCGCCCTTGATGACGCCGCCGCCGACGAGCAGCAGCGGCCGGTTCGCGGACT